>CALHPU010000144.1 GCA_938036435.1 uncultured Pirellulaceae bacterium
TGGCACCGAGTTGTTCATCTCCTACGTCGCCGGCGACGGAAACGATGTTGCGCTTTTCACGGCCGCAGTTCCCGAAATCGTTTTGGGGGATTCCAATCAAGATGGTGTCGTGGATTTTTCCGACATCATTTTGTTCATTGATCTTTTGACAACGGGTGCTTTTCTCGAAGAAGCGGATCTCAATGAGGACGGCGCGGTTGACTTTGCTGATATCGGTCCGTTTATTGATCTGCTGATTGCAAACTAGTCATCGCTGAATTTGTTTAGCTCACGCAGCTGAACTGCTTGTGCCTACTCACCATCGGCATCAGTGAAATCAGACCAAAGACAATCGCTGAATGTTGTAGTACGAACACGCAATCGCTAATCCCTCCGCCACTCTAACGGATTCTACGCCGTCAATTGATCGTAACCTTCGCCGGATCTCTCTTAATGTCGGTCAGCAGGCGTTTGTCAATCTGAACGCTTCCACTGCGCGATACCCAAGCTAACCAGAAAGCTCGCATAGATGAAACACTGCCGCAAACCCTTTTGCTTTGCTTCTGATGTGCCGATGTGGAAATCCGATTCCAAGGATTAATAACGGTCAGCAGCTGAGAATATCCTCTTTGTTTCACATCTTGGGCGACGAAAGAAAGGAGCTTCTTGTAGACGCCTCTGCCTCGCGCGTCACTATCAACGAAAGCGCAGTAAAGCCAAGTTTGGTGCTCCGATAAAATGAATTTCAGTCCCAAATCTTCTTCCAGAAAACTGCCACGCCCTACCCACACGCCGCCGAGTATTTTTTCAGGGTTTTGAGAGTCGTAGATTGCATAACCGAAATCGTTCTTCGTCGTTTCCAGCGGGACCGAATTCCAAGTGAACTCCCTAAGTCGCTCCCGTTGGCAACGTTTCGATTCGTCCGAAGAATCGGCATCTACCAAGCATTCTGTAACTAAACCGCCTCCAAGTTCGCGACCCGGTTGTTCGTTCAAGGCGGCCAGTTGATCTAAATTGAGATCGAAGATTGCGCCCTTGCTGTAGCGAAAGACCCACGGCGGAACGAAACGATTAAACAGTAGTTCAAAACTTCGAATGTATCCCTGAGCTTTCGCTTTCTCTAATTTTGATCGCAACGTCATTTGTCAAACCTGAACTTGAAGTGAGTGTCTGCTTTATCTGATCGGATGAAGATAATTACGCTGGTTTTCTACGTTGCTGTAATCTGAGAAAGTTGAGAACTCGTTTGCACGCGATGGCCTGTCGCGTCGCCGAGTGTCCGCTGAACGAAAATGCTTCGGCTACGGGGGCTCGGTCATAGCAAACCAACGCGACTGAAAAGTTTGATTTCCCATTTGCAATGGCTTCTTCTGACCGGTCCAGCTCGCCAATCACCAGAGCGCGATCGATTCCTGATTGGTCGAGCAATGATTGCGCTTTGGTAATAACTTGTTCTTTGTTTAGAAGTTGCCCGCTGCCCTGCATCGCCGAGCCAGTGATGCTGCCACCTGACCTGAGCAGCATAGCGGCGACGTCTCCGTTTAATCCCTCGTCGTAAATGGCCAGCGTTTCGTTGGCGTCACGTAGCTGCGCGGCGACCACAGACTCGAGAAGATCATCGTTGTAACCAAATACCAAATCACCGAGTATCGATTCGATGGTGGTTTGGGTGTCGGACATTTTTTCTAGGCATCGTTCGACCGATTCCGCCCGTGTGGTTAGCCGCAGGGAAATTGTGCCCCCACTGGCGGTGATGCCGACTAACGGGTCGCAGCCTCTTTTAACTAGGTTTGGCAACAACGATTCAATGTGACTTTCACCGGATCCGAAACAACGAATCACATGGTGATGAATAACACTAGTATCGCCGGTCAGTTCCTTGAGTTTTCTCTCGACGGTGGCTGTCCACATTTGTTTCATCTCAGCCGGCACACCCGGCAACGCAAAAATTGTCGCCGGCGTATCGGTGTGCCTGGTTTTGAACTCAATTCCCGGAGCAGTGCCTTCTGGATTGGGTATCACCATTGCTCCCTTGGGAAAAGACGCCTGAATCTTATTGGAAGGCGTCATTGTGCGACCTCGACGAGCAAAGAACGCCTCGAGATGTTGCAGTTGATCTTCGTGCATCTCAAGTTCTACGCCCGCCATCGTGGCGATCGCTTGGCGAGTCAGATCGTCTGCGGTTGGGCCAAGTCCGCCAGTGCAAACAATTACATCGGCGCGTTTTACTGCAACTGAAAAAATATTAGTGTTGGCATCTAAGTCATCGCCCACGGTGCTGTGATACATGACACTGATCCCTAAATCACATAATTGTTGACTGATCCAGCGACTGTTGGTATCGAGGCGGTAGCCGGTGGTCAGTTCGTCACCAATGGCGATGACTTCAGCAATAAGTGGCGGCATATTGGGCTTTTTTTTATTAGTTAAATGAGGGCGAGTTGTGTTTTGACATTACCGCGATTGGACTAGGTCTTTAAACCAAGAAATTTCTTCTGCGATATCGTCAGTTAATTCTCGGCTGCGATGCGCTGTCGGCAAAACGTTCCACGCGTAAGTTTCAATTTCAAAATGCTGTGGAAAAACAAACTTTTTTTGCTGCGGGCCGTCACCAGTTTGCGATTGAAGTGCTTGGACACACTCGGCAATCGATGTTTGTGTTGTCCCAATCCCGCCAAGTGAAGAGGCGAAAACGGGGACGTGAAAATGGATTCGCCAGACGCCATCGGGATTGGGATGTGCTGCAATCGCTTCGGCTAGATCGGGAAAGAAAGTAGTATCGCCATCGAGTTTGATGCAAGTCTGATGAAGGTACTTGGGTTCGGAAAATTCCGCGAGAGTCCGCAAAGATTCAATTTTCTCAGTCGCAGTCAAGTTTTCAAAATTCGCCTCGACTGCTGAGGAAACTTGGACCTTCCCGACGGCAATGCCATTACTAGCGTAGGCTTCAATGGCATTGGATTGGCCTTCAAACATAACAGCCGAATGACAAATGTCGTGGCACACACCAATGTGAGTGCGCATGGTTTGAGCATCGTTGCCTGATAAGAGGTATTCCCGAAAGAATTCGCAGACGTCTGCTGCGGTGTCTAAGACACAACCCGGTTCCGGTTCGATGCATATCATGCATTGTCGACCTGTCCGGACCTTCAATTCGTCAAGCGCAAGAGCGCACGAACGCAATTGACTCGCACAATTCGTTAGAAAATCTCTATCGGCTTTTTGATGCAAAGGCAAACTTTTTTGAGAATACGAAATGGCCACCCCATTTTTGCGAGGCCAGCCAAGGGGGAGCGTTGAGATGGTGGAAAGTTGGCCAGAGGGCAGCAGCTGATCGTGTAGTTCGGCTAGTTCTAGTGTGTACTTCAAACGCTCGTCGGTAGACCAGTCCGGTTGGTAGACCGTGCGCTTGACCACCGGTTGGTGGAAGTCGCCAAAAGGAAAGCCGTTGATCGTGAATGGGGTCACGTGATGTTGTTGCAGAGCGTCGCTCAACCGCCGCACATTGTCCTTGCCTCGAAGTTGATCGAGTGCCGTTTTACTGATCCAGATTCCAAATGGTAGGTTCTGATCGGGATAACAGAGCCTGCGTACGGTGGCGGCGTGACTCTGCACATTGTCTAAAACCTGATCGACAGTCAGGGCAGGGTGGACGTTGCCACAGTAACCGATTTGTATATCCGATTTCAATGCGTTGCCTCGTCAGGCGTATCGGCAAACCAAGCGTTTGTTGCACCGGTTGCAGAAACGGCAAAACAAATCCAAGCTGCCAACATGCTGACGCCGCCGATAGGCACGATTGCCCCTAAGAGTTTCACGTAGGTCAAGCTATACGCGTAGAGCGCGCCGGAAAAAACCAATATGCCGATTACCATCAAAACACCACTGGCGAATTGCAATTTTGTTTTAGCGGTTGGCATCAGTCCCAACGCAATCAAGCCAAGAGCGCTTAAGAATTGGTACTGAGCCGCAGTTCCCCAAGCGGCCAAACGTTTGGGGCCAGCTTCAGCATTCTCCATTGCCGCTTCTAGTGCGTGAGCACCAAAAGCACCAGCTGCAACGGCTAGTGCTGCGAAGGTGGCTCCAAGTACAATCCAGATTCGGGCCGGATTAAACTTGGACGGTTGAACAGTAGGCATCGTTAGTTGACATGCGGGGAGTTGACTGGGCAGGCTGTAAGGTAGCCAAACTCTTTTTAGTCTGGCGACAAAAATTCCCCTACAACAACGGCTCTTTATTCTACGGCAAATTGATTGTTTGGCACGGGCTGATTTGCGACGTTTCTTTTGTTGGCGACTTCTGACAATAGCTTGCCCAATTCGCAACATAGCGAAGGAGTGCGCGAATACCTAACGATTGAGTGCCGAGCTCCCGTCTCGCTGGTTAAATCTACTTTCTTGACTTGGCCCAGATTAAGACACTGCTCATCGACCAACCTATCGAAAGAGATGGATTTCGTTGGGCATTCACGTCGAAGAATGATTCTCAACGCCTTAACAGCGCGGTCCGCACGATTGTTGAACACCCGCGTTTGGTCAGTAATCGATGAACAAATCGAGCGATCGGCCGACGCACAGGCATAGGCAGGATCAAGCGCCGGCGCGACCAAAGCGACCTTGTACCTTTCATGCGCATCGCGATCGCGTCCACAACTATCTTCTATCGAGTCAAGCGCCGACAGAATCACTTGCGTGCCAAGACTAAAGCCAACAAGAGCCACCCGAGAGTCGCCAAGTCGCTCGAGAGTGCTTCGGAAGGCCGCTCCCATTTCAATCGCGCGTTGAGATTTGATGCGAAAATCACGATACATTCGCACCGATTGCCTCTCGCTTTTCCACAACCACAACACCATTCGAATCGCGCCGTCCACCTCGGGGCAAGAAACGAGATTGCGATAGAACTGGACTCCTCGGGAAACACCATAGTCATAGTTTGTCTGGTTGCCATGGGCGTACAGCAAAGTCGTCAACGACGTATTTTTCTGGTGGCACTCGGCAAGTTGATCAAGAGACGCCGTTTGCCATGAATTATTCGCCAGACGTTTGACTTCCAGTGACTCTCCTTCACTGACACAACCATCGAAGTTCCTTGCTGAAACAATCCAGAGTTCATCCTCTGGGCGGATTTCAATCAGCTCAGTCCCGCCCAACGCACACTTGATCGTGCTCAGCGACCTGTTTTGCTTGTGCGCAAACGGTTCCAGCGTTTCCGGGCAACAATCCGAACCTGCAAGACTGATTATGGGCAGAGTCGGTTCGGCGAGGTAAGGCCCCGACATCAAATCAGATTCACTACCGAAAATTGAGATCAAGTCGCCCTCCACCGAATCGTCAGCCCATTGCGCTCTGGCGGAATCAGAAAATTGGTAACTTCCAAGGCACGCGATCAGTGTCAGCATCAACACTGAAGACTGAACCTGCATCAGTCGTCTGATAGATGCCAATGGACAAGCGAGGTAAGAGGTTTTCAACTTCAGCATCTTGATGAGTTTCCGAATAGCCGATGAGCATCGCATTTTTCGCAGAGGTACCGATTTACGGATGCGCTCTAGCTTTACGAGAGGAGGGAGAATTTAGATCTCCGTCAAAGTTTGTGGCTGTCCTTGCCCACCATGGTCTCTGAGCTGTGTGTTTTAAACGTGTCAGACCTTCAAGTTTACCACTTGGTTAGTTAACGGCTCGATCTGTCCACGATTTTGAAAAAAATACAAACAAATCATTTGGCGCTTCTTAACAACCGGGTACATTTGAACACCCACTAAGTCTGAAGCAAGTCTTTTCAGGCAAGAATCCCGGATTGCTTAAGGAAGAATCCAATGAAACGTTTTTTGATGATGGCTTTACTTACTGTTCTTGTTACCGGCGTCAGCGGTTGTAGCTGTGGTGGACTATCCGGCGGTGGCTGCGGCTCCCCGTTTAGCAACCTAGGAAGCAACTTTGGAAGCAACTTTGGAAGCTCCCAAGGCCAAGGTATTCTGCCTAACCTTTCCGATGGTCCAGTTCGTCGCTGGTTGCGTGGCGATTCATGTGACACTTGTAACGTCCCGTCAGGCCAAACAAGCTTTGACAGCGGATTTGGAACTAGCTGCGAAAGCGGTTTGTGCAATGCCCCTGTCGGCGAGAGTGTCTTTGGCGCTCCGATTCCTAGTTCCGTAGGTGTACCAACACCTGTCACAACGGGTTACGCTCCGGTGTACGGAAATCTACCAGTGGAATCAACTGCTCCAGTACTAGATCAGGGTTACATCAATTCCCCATACACGACGCCCGACTCGTACGGCGGTACTTCGGACGGATTGGTGATCCCGCCACTTGGAAACTAGACCATTGAGATGCGTTTGCTCGCTCTCATGTTTGAAACACGCCACTCCCGGCAACTGTGGCTACGCAAAGATCCCGCCAGTTAAAACTTACTGGTGGGATCTTTTGCATTTAACAATTTCTCAACCGTTGACGGTTTAGTTTAGAATCCCGCTCCGATGAACAGAAGCTCTTCGTTGGAGATCAATGCGTCTGCAAATCCTGAAATACCAGTGGTGATAGGATTGCTGAGGATAGAGAAAGCCCCATTCGCTCCCGGCGGCGTGCCGGAAAGTGTGAAGTCTCCCGGAGCTGTGGCAAAGTCTAGCAACACGATTCCGTGCTCAAATGCATTTCCGGAAAGATCAAGATTGATATTTGCAAATCCGGGATCAAGGCCGTCAACAAATACTGCGTCGGCCGATGGATCGCTAAACGACAGGTCTGCAATGTCATTGCCGTCAGGCATTCCCATTGCATCGAATGGGAAGTCATCAATGACATCACCGCTTTCTCCATCAATCGCCAACGAGGTTTCGTAAAGCCGCTGGAAGAATTCTTCGTTGTTGACGGCCTCAAAGTCGAAAATTTGGCTTTCAAATAGCTCGTCCGTGTTAAAGTCAGCTTCTAAATCGGTATTTGACCTGAAAGTCCCTCTAACTGCATCATCCCCACGATCGTTGTTGTCAAACGCATTAGCAATAACCTGAGCATTGATCGTCGCCGAATCGTAGGTGTCCAGTGAGATGGCTCGTTCGAAGTTGTCTTGGAAGAAGTTGCCAACGACTCGCGTAGACACAACACTGCTATCGAGTGCATTAATTTTCACAGCATCGTAAAACAGAACTCTGAGGGGGTCTTCAGTGACTTCGACTGGATCCTCAAAGAAGAAGCCGTCGTTGTCGTCGTCGAAGTTCCATCCAGCACCATTGTTCAGGATCCGGTTACTCTGCAAGGTCAACAGCAAGTTAGCGTCACCGAAGGTCGCAACGTCAACCGCTGCTCCCGGCAACGCCTCGCCAAGCCCGTTGAAACCGGGTCCGCCGAAACCAGTTGAAAATGGACCTGAGAAATCCTGAATGAGCGTGCGCTCAATTCGCACTCTTGTTAGGTTGTCGACTGCGCTGTCCGAATCATCGCCGGTTGTCAAGATTCGAACGCCAACATCACCAAAGTTAGTATTGGTTGGATCATTAAGCAACGTGTCCCGGTCTCCCGCTCGAGGGCCAACAGCCTGAATGACAGAGTCTAGGACGACCACATCAGCAAGTGTGTCAACGCCGGTGTTGATTTCGATACCGTTATCAGTTTCGATCATGGTATTGCGAACGGCAACACGGTTGATTTCACCACCTCCGCTGTTAAAGAAGTTAAGTGATACACCGAAGTCTCCGGCTGCGAGCAGCATATTGTCGTTAACGTTAAAGTTGTTCGGGATCGTATCGTCACCAACAATAATCCTCAGGATATTGGCATCGTCGATCTCAACGTTGGCAACCGCATTGCCAGTTGAGTTGACTTGAATTCCGTCATCGCCGTTAGCGTTACCAGGCAGCTGAATGAATACGTTGTCAATGTCAGCATTGATCTGAGAGGCAGCGATTCCATTGCTGGTTCCCGTCGCACTCAGAGAGATGGCGGCACCGCCGATGATTCCATTGTCTACGATTTGTAATGGAAAGCCTGTGCTGGTGCTGCGAATGTTTGTGTTAATCACGCTGCCAGCATCGGCGGTCATCATGATTGCTTCATTATCATTGTCGTTGATCGAAATCGTATCGATGATGTTGACGTTCATTGTCGTGTTTTGGCCGCTAGTGTTGGCGACAATACCTCGACCGCCATCGTCGATTGTCAAACCGGTAACTAAAACATCCTGCGTTAAGCCGTTACCATCAAGTTCGAAATTTAGGTTCGCACCGACTCGATTGCCGGAAATACTTGACACGCCGTCTTCGGATGTGCCCACAAAGGTCTGGCCTGTGTAGTTAAACGTCCCAACACCATTGGTCGTATTATTCAAGACCGTGGCATCAACCACGTTCAGATTTCCGTTACCGTTAGCGACCAAAACTCCGTTAATCGTATTTTCGTTGGATGTAATCTCCACTAGGTCGATCGAACCGCCGGGATTGGTGTCGTTTTCCAAAAAGATACCGTGGCGACTGTTCGTGTTAGTCGTTGTTGAAGCCAGAGTGACTTGGTCTGACGCGAAGCCATTTAAGTGAATTCCGTCACGGCCATTGAGAGACGAATTAACGTTGGTCAAAGACCAATCTCCGGTTGAATTGGTGACTAGAATTCCGTCTTCGCTGGCACCTGAAATGTTGGTTGATTGAATGTTGGCGGCTTCAATTCCGCTGCCGGAAATACCATTGGTCGCACCATTAGCATCGATGTTGATTCCACCAATTAGGTTTCGATCGGCTAATCGCACGACGTCAAATCCGCCCGGATTGCTGATCGTGGCACCTACACCGCCGGGTGGGACAAGTTCGACGAGCCCACGATTTGCCGTCGGAAGAATGATCTGGCCGCCTGTACTCAGCAGCAGCTGATCGTCTTTCAGGGTGATCCCTTCATTGTAGAGGTTCGTGGTTCCGTCTCCGGCAGCGACAAAGATGACGTCGCCTACGTTGCTTGCATTTTCAGCATCAAGTAGTTCGTCAAACGGAAGTTCAGCGGTACCGTTGCCGATTGTGCCATCGGCCGTGTTGTTAACATGAATGACGTTGTAGGGAGCGCCTGTATCGGGATCGATCGCCAACACAATGTCCTGATTGAAACGAACAATGTGATCGTTCCTGATCGTTTGTTCAAGATCGCGTCCTAAACGCGAGTACTCGCCACCGATTGCACCTCCGGCACCGAACGAATAGCCAACGCCCAACACGCCCGTTGTCTCGAAGCGATCGTCATGATTGACTTCCACTGTCAACGAGAGACCACGTCGGCTTTGCATACCCAATCGAACACGTCCACCACCAAAAGAGTTCACAAGATCTGAAGAGTAACCGTAGCCACCGATCTCGAAAGAACCATTAACGAAAGCAAGCTGCTTGGGTTTGAGTCGTAGGGTCACATCAAAACCGGTCAGCGCGGAGTCGATTCCGGGCTGGAACTGAATATTGTTTCCGATAAAGAAACTTCCATCTCCCGGCAATCCAGACGTGCGGTCAGTAATGCCAACGGGGAAATAGCCGTTTCCGACCAAGTCCCATCGCCGTGTTTTGATCGATGCGTTGACGCCGACCTGAGAAAAGTCGTTTCCGAAGTTTCCTTGCTGGTCACCGTCGAAGTCATACCATGCTCCGACGACAAAATCTGCACCGGCTGCGTCGATGGAGAAAACGCGCTCGAGTCCAACGTTTGCAAAGAAACCACCGTTCTCTTCGATCGAGTGGTGAAGGCGTGCCTCAGTTAGCCATCGACCGTCCAAAGCGTCCTCGAACAAACGTGCCTTACCACCCAAAGTCGCGTAAGACCCGGAATAACCTAAGCCATCGTCAGCAAAATTCGTCTCAATCCAAATCCGGCCCGGTACGCCAACTTGCAAATCGGCCGCTACGCGTCGAAATGTATCGGGTTGATAAGCTTGCGAACCAATTCGTCCCAAGGGCCCAACCTGGGCTGACGCTTGAGGACTGTCGGTTCCGAAGAGAGCGGCAAAAACCGCTGCAAAACAAACCAAGCTGATTCTTTTCTTCATTGATGTCTCCCGAGACGAGTCTCGACGCTATCAGGCAAATGGATTCCAAGGGCTGTTTCTACGCAGCCGTAGGTAGTACACGTGGTAGAATCCATCGACACGGCATTACCGGAACCATTAGTATTTCCGGTATGATTGTGCTAATTGCTACATTTTAACGGGGCCGTTATCACCTTGAGACACAAGTGACAGCATGGCCTGAAAGCAGATTTAGTGCTCTGCCGAGCTTAAAAATCTAGTCCGGCAGAGGGGTTTTACTTTCGCAAGTCGAGCAATTCCTTCGCAGCTTAACAGAGTGCCACAGACTTTTCCTGCGCCATCAATCGATGTACTCCTCAAACTCGCTGACGTCGTGGCTCTGTGGCAGATCCTGCACGTCGCTTAATTGGAACAGATCGAGAAAACGCTTCGATGTCCGGTAAAGCCGCTTGGCGGGCTTGTCTTTGGTAAGCTCAATCTCCAACAGTTCGCGGCGTACGAGTTGAGACAGCACCGATCCACATGGCTTGCCGCGCGTGTTCTCAACCTCCAATTTGGTAACCGGTTGGTGGTACGCGACTACGGCTAGCACATCAATGGTCCCCTGGGAGAGCTGAACCTCTTTGTTGCGGCCGAAGTAGTGGTTCTGGAATTCTACTAGGTCATCGGAGAGCACCATCTTTATTTCAGCATCGTCTCCATCACCTTCGATCACAATCCGCCAAGCGGAGTTATCCTGCTCGTATTTCTTGTTCAGGTCTTGAGCGCATTTCCTCACGTCAGCAGCACTTACGTCACGCAGAACTGCGGCAATTCCAGCAAGCGTCAAGGCTTCTCTTTGAGGAGCACCCACAAATACGATCGATTCGATAATGGTTTCAGGCTCGATTGGGCAGCCGCGGTTGTCATCGGTCTCCGACGGCGTCGAGTCTGGCTTGCCCTTCAACTTTTCTGACGGCGGAGAAGCGGATGAAGTGTTGGCAGTCCCCGCCGCACGCTTCTGCTCTTCGTCGGAATTATCCTTGTCGGATTCTGAGAGCTCCCCGTCTGCCGACCTTTTCCGAATGACATCCGCGTAGGCTTTGCTCAGCTTGTCCAGCGAAAATTCTTCATCCAAGTCGTCCAGCAGCTCTGATTCATCGGTATTTTGGGAATCATCTGACATGGCATCGCTATAGGGAATATTGAAACGGCAGCCGAAGAAGCGCTAATGATTAATACTCTGTTCCAGCTTAGAAGTGGGGTAAGCATCCTGCTTGCCATCCTTCGATCTCGCAGTAATCGCAAGCTGGAAGCTTAAACCACCGGAAGTGATCCAAATTTCAAGCTGGAACGAACAGCTGAATAATATAACGTCACCGACGGCAAGCTTGCTACCTCGATTTACTCGCGCTCTTGAACTGCAACCAGCAACGAATCGGCTTGATCGTGGTCCAGTTTCAGCTGTTTTCCAGATGCTGTGATCACCGTCCAAATCGTTCCGTCTTCGGAACGCTCGCCCATCGAGACGATGTCGCCTACCTCGACCTCAACCGGGCTCTCACACGGACGCTTCTCGACAATTTGAGCACGATAGCCCTCACGCAGCCAAGCGAGCAACACATTTCCGGCTGTTGAGATTCTTTTTTCGTCCATCGGAATCTCACTGCCATGTGGATCAGTAATTGGATGACCAAGTTTGTCATCGAGATAATCCACCATCGATTGATCTTGCAAATGCTCCAACTGATGGGCGCGGCTGTGAATTTCTTCTTTGGGCACCGAGGTCTGGTCAAGATAAGTTTCCCATAAACGGTGGGCTCGCACCAAACGTTTGGCCTCGAATAGGCCGTCGCTAGTTAAATTTAATTTTCCGTCATCGACATCCAGCAGTCCCTGCCGCTCAAGCATATCGATACTTTTGCGAATCTTCGCATTGGGTTTGTTGATGTAGCCAAGCACCTTTTCTATTGCGATGGAGTCATTCGGACTACGCATGACCGATCCTAGGACGTCTTCCATGATCTCTTGCGGGACGGTATTTCGTTTGCGAATCCAATCGGCCAGCAATCCGTATCGCGGCGCAAACACAAGGCACACGAAAAAGATCGCCGTCATGGTAATCACCACCGCAGCGCCGGCAGCCGAGCCAGTCAAATTGGCGATCAGGAAGCCAACCCAGAATCCAATGACACCAAGAATCGCGGAAGTGACAATCATGCGGTCCAAGCGATCGGTTAACAGGTACGCCGAAGCTGCCGGAGTAATGATTAGCGCTACGACCAAGATCACGCCGGCGATCTGAACACCGCTGACCACCACCAGCGAAGTACAGGCCGTCAGCATATATTCTACCGCCAGCACGGGAATCCCGATCGACGCTGCCATGATTGGGTCAAACGAAGTCAGCTGCAAAGGTCGATAGAATAAAATAACGACTGATAACACGATTGAGGTGACGATCGCCAATAGCCAAAGTTCTCCAGAGGTGACTGCGATCACATCGCCGACAATAAAGTGATAGATGTCGATCCTCACCAATCCACCGATATACTCTAGCGAAAGTAAAAAGGATCCCATCGCAAAAATCCCGGTGTACATGATGCCGATGGCGGTGTCTTGTTTGATTCGCGAGAAACGGGTCACCAGCCCAACCATGGCAACGGTCAGAATGCCGGCCAGCGTTGCACCAATCAGCATCCCGCCAAGATGCGATTCTTGACCGAAGGCAACCAGCATAAACAGGTATCCCGCAATGACTCCTGCCAACATCGAGTGCGCGATTGCGTCGGCGAGAAAGGACATCCCGCGCAGCACGATGAAGCAACCGACGACGCTGCATACGATCGAGACCAAAGTGCCGACGATCAGCGGATTGATCAGATATCCGTATTCGAGCTGAAATTGTGTGAGGGCTTCAAGCATGGGACGTTACTCTTGTGCTCCCTGTTTTTCCAGTTCAGCAAACACGCGCAACGTTCCTTCGTAGACATCGCCCAAAAGTTTGGGATTGAGGATCATCTTTGGCGGACCAAACCCAAACAAACGCTGTTTCAGCAGGATTAACAGATCAAAATACTCGGCTGCCGTCGCCAAATCGTGATGCACGACGACCACGGTTTTGCCATCGTTCTTCAGATCTTCCAGCACATCGAGAATCGCGCGTTCGGTCGCCGCATCGACGCCAGCAAATGGCTCATCGAGAAGTAAGATGTCAGCATTTTGTGCAAGGGCTCGCGCCATAAACACGCGCTGTTGTTGGCCCCCAGACAATTGACCGATCTGCCGACCACGGTAATCGCTCATGCGAACTTTTTCTAACGCTTCATCGGCCAGCTGATAATCCTTAGCCGTCAGGTCCTGCCACCAACGCCGGTATGAGTAACGCCCCATGGCGGCCACCTCGCGGACGGTAATTGGAAAATCCCAGTCGACTGCTCCGCGCTGTGGAACATAGGCCACTCGTCCCTTGACGTTGGAAACGTCGGTGCCGAACACTCTCACCGTTCCAACATCAGGTTTGACAAAACCTAGCATCGACTTCATCAGCGTCGATTTACCAGAGCCGTTAGGACCGATGATCCCTACCAATTTTCCTTCTTCGATCGCCAATGATATATCCAACAGCGCCGGCACAGGGCCGTAGCTGACGGTTAAATCTTCGACTTCGATCGCCGGTGTAATCGCTTGCGTCTGGTTCACTGGTGATTTCCCTCGGAGTGATCGTGTGAATCTTGGCCAACGCGCGACTGATCTGCTTCAACGCGAAACAAAACGTCACCTCCCACGATAAAGGGCTCAGCGCTAGTAAACGTCTGCCGATGCAGTTCGCGGCTTCCTTGTGAAATGATCACTTCCATGGCATACAACGAAAACGGTTTTGTCTCGGACAGAAACGCTTCGGGGTCTTCAAAATTGACCGCGATATTTACGGTGTTCTTGCCAACTTCGACGTCGGGGATTTCGACTTCGATAGGCTCTTCAGGCAGCACCGTTCGATTGAGAGTGAGAAACGATTTGGATTTGATCGCCACTTCGATCGCCGGTCCGCCAAGAGCACCGCCGTCAAACAGAGGTGCTGAGCGAAGAATAACCAGTCGAGTTGGCTTTTGCGAAAACTTGGTCTCAACGACGCTCGCCGGGCGCGAGACAGAGTTCTTAAATTTAACGTAGCCCCACGTGCCGCCAATCAATAACGCGACCATTAATAATGTCAGCAGTGGACGCATGGTGTACCGAGACTAAAGTTAAATCAGTAAAGCGGAGTTAGAAGGCTTCGACTCGGAGAGTCGAGCCACGTAAAACGACTCTCCGAGTCGTTAGCGACAATTCGCTACTCCTTTAAAGCCCCAACGATTGTTAGAACATTTTCGCGCATCATGCCAATATACGACTCACCAGCGGTTCCTTGTGCACCCATGGCATCAGAATAGAGTTCGCCGCCGATTTCAACCCCAGCCTCACGAGCAATTTGTTCAACCAGTTCACGGTTAAGGGTTGTTTCGATAAAAACACTTTTCACACCTTGTTCGCGGATCTGGGCGACAATCTCTGGAATCTTCTGGGGGTTCATCCCAGTTAATTCCTCGGTCGTCCATCCCTTGGGACTGATCGCGGTGAAATTGTACGCTTGACAAAAATACTCAAACGCATCGTGATGGCTGACCAAGATCCGACGCTCGGCAGGAATCTGTCCCACCTGTTTGCCAATCCAAAGATTCAATGATTTCAATTGCAATCGGTAGAGGTCAGCCCGCGCTGCGTAAACCGCCGTATGGTCTGGATCGATTTCGGTCACCGCGTCGCGAATATTCTTCACGTAGATCCAAGCATTGTTGGCGTCCATCCAAGCATGAGGATCCTTGACGGAGTTACCTTCTTCGTCGGCGCTAACAGGATCGACGCCTTCGATGCATGTTCTGATCGGCTTGCCCGCGTTGTTGGCAAGCGTCGTCATCCAGCCGTGTCCTTCTAGATTCCATCCATTTTCCAAGCACAGGTCTGAACCGGTCACCGCAGCGCTGTCCTTGGTCGTTGTGCGGTAATTATGAGGATCCTCCCCCGGCCCCAGCACGCACTGCACCTCCCAAAGATCACCAACCACATTCCGAGCGAAGTCAGCGATCTGGGTCGTGGAGCAAACGACCACCTTCTTTTTTGGCTCTTGGGCCTCCGCGGTGATAGCCGGGGCAGCAAAGAAAACCATCGCGATTAGAAGTAAGAAGGCGATTTTGAAGATTTTCATCAGGCAACAAATGTCTTTGGGGGTGTATTGTTTTGTCGAATTATCCCGAAATCTGGTTCTCTTGGCCAGAGCCTAACGAGAAAACACAGGAAAAACCGCATTACAAGCCAAGCGCGACCGTTGGCCAAAAAGTTTAAATTTGGTTTGCAACAATTCCCAAGGCCTTACGACTATCCATTTAAAGCCGCAGTTCTTGGCACTAACCCGAGAGCATTGCCATCCCATTTTTCGTTTAAAAGGATCAGTTCATGTTTCGCTTTATCAAATATACGACCGGCACAGTATTGGCCGTTTTCATCGGCGGATTCTTGTTGTTTGGATCGAACCTAACCAGCATGATCAAGACTTCCGCCAAATCGATTCGCGAGAATGCTCGCCAAAGCGTCCCCGTGGAATTCGAACTCGACCGAGCCAAGGACCAAATCAATGACATCCTGCCCGACCTGCAGTCTCAGGTGCGAATGATTGCAGAAGAGGAAGTGGCAATCTCCAGATTGGAAAAGGAAGTAACCCACGACCAGCAACGCATGCAGCACCTGGAAGAATCCCTTTCGAGTTTGCGAGAGAAAGTGCGTACCAAACAAGTTTCATGGCGAGTCGGTGAAGCGAATCTAGACCGATCACAATTCACTAAACATCTCCAGTCGCGATTCAGCCACCTGAAACAAGCAAAACTTTCCACGGCCAGCAAAGAGCGTTTGTTGGTTAAACGTCGAGAGGGACTTGCCGCCGCGGTAACTTTGCTGGAGGAGATGCGACTTCGTAAGTCCGAGTTGGAGCTGAAGGTAGAATCTTTGGCGACGCAACATCGGTTGGTCAAAGCCAGCGCGATCGACTCTGGCAAACTGGTCGACGACAGTCACCTTTCTCAGGCCGATCAACTGCTGAGTGAAATCGAGAATCGCATTGCCGTCGCCGAGCGCATGATGACCTACGAGCGTGGTATCATGGATGTGCCGATTGAGGAAGATGCGGTGTCTACTGAGGAGGTGTTGGCTGAGATCGATCAATATTTTGGTCCCGATCAAAACGCACTTGCGTCTGAAGTAGAATAAGCGAATTGGTGATCTGCGTCGTAGCGGAATGGCGCAAGCCGTCCGGTAAATCGCGCACCGGGCGGCTCGCGCCGCTCCGCTACAAAAATTGGCTGCCCAAAAAGAAAACGAAAGCGTATCTGGTGTTCAACATCGACCTCAAAAAAGCAGAAACGGCCCTGAAGGCCGGGAGGCTCGACGAAGCATTCTCCATGCTGACCTCGACGCCGCAGCGCTTCCATGCCGACGGTCAGCGGCTGGTTGACCGGTTGGTCGCGGCACTGCTGGAGCGCGGCAGCGCCCATTACAAACAATTGCGTTATAACGCTGCCAGAAATGATGCAGCGTTGGCAAAGCAATTGGGTGGGCCGCAGGTCGAAGTAGAACAGCTGCTGCAACAGGTTGATGCACGCGATCAGTCATTTGTGCAAAAGGCGGAGGAGCAAAGCGAGAATGACTTCATCGGTCGTTTGACTGAGCTCGTTGATGCCCAACATTTCGAACAAGCCGCACTACTGCTTGCAACGCTGCAGAAATCTGCAACCAACAAATTGAGCGGTAACGCTGAGGTGCAACGACTAAAAACGCTCGTTGGCGAGGCGATTGGAAAGCAGATCGATTCAGATTTGCGCATCGGTCGGCTCGACAGAGTCGTGGTCTCTTTGTCAAACCTTCAACGCGCGGGAATCGACGACAGTAACATCACTGGGCTCCAATCGCATGTCTGGCAAATGTCACAAATCGTTACTGACGCACGAGCCGGCGACTATACGGCGGTGCTACGAAAGTTGAAACTACAGCAACAAGTATTCCCCGATGCCAAGTGGATTAGCGCAGCGATTGCTGCGACGGAAAAATGTATTTCCGGCGTGGAAGAAATATTCTCTGGACCACTAGGGTTTGTGGGCGACCTTCAACAAAAGCCAACTCAATCTCAACGCGCAACCAACATGCGATCTATCGGCATGGCGAAACGAGAATCGCTGCAGCGTTCGACTTTGCTGCAGGTAGATCAATTAGGCAGCCTATTGGTGTTGGCGAGTCCGCAAGTCACCATTGGAACAACAACGTCGCGTGACACTGCAAGTGGCTCGGCGGCGGACGTTGTTCTGCAGACCGAGGGTGGCACGCTGATCACGATTCAACGGTCCGGCGAAGACTATCTCGCGCATTCCACCGAACCGTTTGTGGTCAAGGGTCGGTCTTCTCGTCAGCACTTACTTTCTCATGGCGACACGATTGAAATTGGGAAGCGTGGGAGGCTCAAATTTCTCCAGTCCGTTTCGGCCAGCAATTCAGCAGTGCTTAGAATCACAGGCTGCAAAATGAAACAGCGTCAAATTCGCTCCATCGTCTTGATGGGGGACAGCTTGGTTTTTGGACCGACTTCCGGCCACTTCCGTTTGGCCAGTCTAAAAAGAAGAGTCATCATGCGCCCGGTCTCTGGCCAAGACGCTTTTGCGATACACCAACAGGGTCATGCCGGGACACAAACATTGACATCAGGTGCGGTAGCAACCTTCGACGGTTGCCAGTTTACTAATCAAAGGAGCGCGTGCTGATGTCTGGTTTTCGATACTCGGGCGGCGATCGTCCACTAGATGGTTATACGATTGGGCACGCGCTCGGCCGTGGCGGTTTTGGAGAAGTATATTTCGCCAAAAGTGACGCGGGCCGCGAGGTGGCGTTAAAGGTCATCCAAAATTACGAGGACATTGAACTGCGCGGGGTCACGCACTGCATGAACCTCAAATCCTCGCATCTGGTGACGATTTTTGATGTGAAGCATGACGGTGACAAACGGCCATGGGTGGTGATGGAGTATGTTGCCGGACCTTGTTTGAAAGAACTGCTGGACGAAGCGGCAGGCGACGCGCCTAATTCAAAACTGCGTTCTAACGGCATCGGCGAAGATCAAGCGATGTATTTCATGCGAGAGTTGATCAAGGGCATGCGTTACTTGCACGATTCGGGCGTCGTGCACCGCGATCTAAAACCGCACAATATCTTCTTCGAAGATGGCACCGTCAAAATTGGCGACTACAGCCTGAGCAAGGCGATCAGTACCAGTCACCACAGCGGTCACACGACAACCGTCGGCAGCGTGCACTATATGGCTCCGGAGATTGGTGAAGGCAACTACGGTAAAGCAGTCGACATTTACGCCATGGGCGTGATCCTGTTTGAAATGCTGACCGGCAACCCGCCATACTTGGGCGAGAGCTTGGGCGAAGTGTTGATCAAGCACCTAACGCAGACGCCGGATGTCGAAGGGCTGAATCCTGTTTTTGGGCGCGTAATCACCAAAGCCATGGAACGCAAGCCTGAAGATCGGTTTCAGTCGGTAGACGAGATGCTGCATGCGTTGTGTCCGGAAGATCATTCCAGTTACCTGCCCGCGCCTGCGTCACTGTCGATGATCGGAGATAGAGCAGCCAAGCGCCGAGCACAACCTTCTGCTGCAAAAGGTTCCGACCTAAACGCAGACACGTTTGCAAAAATGCCCAGTCTGGTCGACACGCGCGAGGATAGTCAATCTCAGCCTTTCGAGCGACCGAGAGTTAAGCTGCCCGGTTCGTGGTCGGGCTGGTTAACGGGTGCGGGACTTCTATGGCGGCCAAGTGCGGGAGAAATCACCGGCCCAGATGCTTCGGGAATATTAAAAAGAGGGCTGATGGCGTTTTTGGTGGGATGGGCGTTTGCGTTGCTTGCCTCACTCCATTTGGAATATCTGTTCCCCCTGATATTTTTGTATCCGGCTGTTGGAGCAATCGTCTGCTGGCTGTTTCTGCAAACGCTGCCACGCGCTCTCAGCGGACAGTGGAATATCATTAGCCGTTTGGTGGGGGCCTTGATCGTGGTAGGAACCGGTTTTGCGATCGGAATGATGCTACCGGAAAACCAACATGCCACCTCGTTTAAGTACCAATTCAGCAAAATGTTTATCGTGCTATTAATCGCAGGCATAGCGTTTGATTGGCGGTGCCTTATCGAAGTTGGACGATATCCACGGGTGGGACTGATCAAGACATTCGTTGCGATGGCATGTTTCTGGTTGCCCATGTTCTCGATGGACGTCCGTGGAGGCGACTCATCTATGTTGATTGTCCTTTCTTTTGTTGCTTCTACCGTGTTGATCGTCCAGATATTGGCACCACACGGGCAGATCAAAAAAAGACGCAATGCACTGAAGGAAAATGAAAAGCCACGAAGAGAGCCGCCGGACCCCATCGATCGATCCGGCCCCGAGACGCGCTACGACAACGAATCATTTGTATTAAAGGAGGAAGTTTAATGTTGATCGCCCAAGAGGCAGCTACTGAAGTGGTGGTATCCGCAGACACTAGCATGCTCCAGCTGATTTTTCTCTTTGTCTCGTTTCTAGTCGTGGCGAATTTGGTCTCAAAACATCTCGCGATGAAACACGAGCGCGCATTGAAATTTGGGGAGGCTCACAAAGGATCGTGGCTCAACCGTACTGTCTTGATCCTGCTTTTGTTGGCAGTGGCACCGGCGCTGTTGTTCTTCTGGGTAAGTGGAGGGATGCCAAGATTGTCTACCCATGAGACCGTGTTTGCCTTCGTCGCGTTTGTGATCGCGGCGAATTTGATCTCCAAGCATTTCACGATGAAACATGAACTTGCGCTGAAGCATGAAAAAGCTCAAAGACCTCCCGTCCCACAGAAGCACCAACAGGAAAACACTCCGATGTTTTATGGGGTGAAAATTGGAATCCTGTCCACGCTTTTCGCGCTGATTCCGTTGGCAGCGATTCTACTCTGGTTCATTAATTCTCCTCCAGCCAATATCGCTGGGTATGGCATCCCAAACGCACCTAATGTGTCGACGCCCGTTCCTGTTTCACCAACACCATTGGCCGCACCGCCAAACGGAATGGCCGAATCTACACATGGCTCCGGGCCCGATTCGATCAGCAACTGGACCGAAGATCTGCCCTTTGACGCTAACCAGTACCCCAGCATTGCAGCCTGTGCCGCACCGCTGGCGAGGCAGATTGTCGAAGAAATTGAAGCGTCTCGCGAAAGTAAAATGACGGCTGAAGCAACGACCTCCAAGAAAGGTCCCACACCGCTCCGCTTGTCCCAAAGCGGTTTTCCCGACCAAGACTTCTCTGACTTCACAAAAGCTTTGAAGGTGGCGTTCAAGTCATTGAAGCCGACTGTTTTTGTAGCAGAAGGCGAAGTGGACAATGCTCGTTTGGTTTCATTTAGCTTAAAGAACCTCGAGACTGCGACAAAAAGTTTCTACGCGGCAAATATCCCTTATAGGACCGGCGATATTTCCTTCCGTTGGTCTCAGCGCGAGGGGAACGTCGTGGATTTCTCAGAAGAAGTAGACTCAGTCTCATTCATCGAGACTCCTTGGTTGACCGACTTTCAACAATTCACCTCGCTGCATCCCCAAAATCGTTTTTTCATAGGTGCCTCGACACGCGTGCAGTCACTAAAAAGCAAGGCACACCAAGCCGCGGTGCAAGATATTGCTAACCGACTAAATTTGAGAGCCGAACAAATCGAACCTCGAATCTTTGATAGATTCACCCAAACCATTGAACGGCCCTACGGAAAAGTGTACCGAGAAGCGATCCTTGTTGTGGATCCACCGACGCCGCGTTTGGCAAGGAATTCGGTGGGGGTTAACATGATGGCCAATCGGACGATTGTAAGTGGTGCCAACACTGAATTTCTACTTGCGATGATGGTGTGCTTGACGGTCGTTGCCGGCTTCGTTTCCAATATTGCAACTCAGGGTTATTACCGCACCGAAATTTCGAAAACAGTGTGGGCAATTGCCGGAATTGTTGCCTTTGTGATTTTCCTCTTTGTTATAGTCCATATTTTTGCCTGACCATCCCGAACGCTTCTCCAAAGCCGACAATCACCTGTTGAAGCAAGTTTTGGCAGGTGATCAGGACGGCTGGCGCGCGGTGGTGGCCCGTTTTCAGCCGCGATTGACCGCGTTCGCCCAAAAGAGAATTGGGAGATCTTCTGGGGGCGTTTCGGCCGATGACCTCGTTCAAGAAACATTCGTCTCGTTCCTGAAATCAGCAAAAATCTTTCGCGCCGATTGCAGCCTCGAAACGTTTCTATTTCGCATCATGCGGTACCGCATCAATGATTACTTTCGCAAATCATCTGGTGCCTCAGAAGCGCACTGGAGTCCTTTCGATTTTGCGGGCGACGATCGACCCGGTGATGACTTGACTGCCAGTCGATATGTGCGGCAGCAAGAACAACTGCAGCAAGATCAGCAAAGACTTAGCGATGCAATATTTGAACTCACGGGCGAGCTTAAGCAGCGTGAGCGATTTCGCGATCTAAAGATTGCCGAAGGGCTGTTCTTTGCGGGACTTAAAAATCGGCAACTTGCCGCCGCCATGTCCGTAAGCGAAAACCAAGTCGCTGTAGTGAAGCATCGCTTGTTAAATCGTTTGAGGACGCTGATGGGAGATGCAACTGCTGCCACAGAACAAGAGAATTCTGAAGAACAAGTGTTGCCCGACCTTGAACAAATCTGGCTCGACCAGCGCCCGAGTTGTCCCAAACGCACGACGCTGGGGAAGTACGCGCTTGAGATCTTACCCGAGCAGTGGAACGACTTCGTCCACTTTCATGTTAGCGTACTCGGCTGCGGCTTCTGCCAAGCGAACTTGGTTGAGCTACAAGAGGTCGAAGGGGAAGCTGCCCCAGAATCCGCGGAAGTGCTGTTTCAATCGACCGTCGGATTCTTGAGCCGCCAATAGAACTCGTCGATCGCCATGGCCCCTTGAGGCGTAACGGCGCAAGGCGGCCTGCGGAAACGCCAAATTGCCAATCATGCAAGCGGAGACGATTCGTGCGAGTTGAGAGGACACAAGATTGAAGTCGATAAAAAGCTGGAACGGGTGACAAAATCTGTCACCCGCTCCAGCCCGCCTCGCTCACACCCTCCAAGGTGCAGGCCCTTATGAGTATCGTTTCAGTTGCACGCCTTAGGTGCTATCAACTTTTAGACGAAAAACTCGCAAGCTTCTTACTCACAATTGAATTAAACACCCCGAGGTCCGCGAAAATCTTCGACTTTTATCGGCGACCAAGAAAGCTATGACAAACTGTAGCACTGGAAATATTTCAGCCGATCTCAAGTAAGGTTTGGCTTAACGCGGCATCTAAGCAATCGAAGGCGCAATGTTGCATGTCAAATACGTTCTCTAACACAACGAAAATGATTGACTTCGCGACAACGCTTGTTTAAAAGAATCGCAACTGGAATTTGAGCGTTCGGTCATCGGTGTAGCGCCTTCGGTGCAGCACCTGCCGCGTATCGTTTGGCTCAAGGGAAATCTCAATGCCACTTTCAAAAAATCAGATCCATACTTTGTTGAAACTGACCGCGAAGGTAGAAGACGACTCCATCGACTGCGACGGCTGTTACGGTAGCGTCGCGGAGCTTTCCGAGGTCCAAGAGGAAGGTTTGAAAGTCCCCCAAGCATTGCAAGCTATCGAAGTGCATCTTCGGCAATGTGTCTGCTGCAAAGACGAATATGAATCACTGCGCGATGGACTGAAAAGTTTAGCTGTGTCGTAAAGATATTCGCGGCGCTGGTTGAATCGGAGGCGAACTCCTTCCTCATCGTTGAGAGTTTTGGTCTCCATATTGGAAAACTTAGGTCCCCCAGAATTGGGCGCCCGCATGAAAAATCGAGCGTTATAACTGAGATTTCTGCCTATTGTGCAATTTCTAGCCTGCGCAGCTAATCGAGCGCCCGGCCTCACCAAGAAACCGATCCCGTGATGAGCTGAAATTTTATTGCGTTTCGAGGTCGGATGAGATAGCATGGAGGAAGTCCGTCGGGGGGCTGGAGAGCGAACACACTTCATGTGCTGTCCGTTAAGCCGCTCTGAAGTCTTGTCAAACACGGGGAAGTTGCCATGTTCAGGAAAGTTCTAGTTGTTGCCATTGCATTGTTTAGTTGCCCTGCATTTGTTTCCGCGCAGGATATCTTTTTCTCGTTTGACGAATTTTCGAGAGTACCGACCACGACATTTGATTCCGATGTTACCGATACTGGGTCGGTGTACCTTTTTGCCGATGAGAATTTTGATTTCAATCAAGTCGATGTCAATTTCTCAACTAGCAACCCTAACGTGGCGGCGTTTACCGGTGGGCAGACTTTCAACTCCGATGGAAGTTTCACTCAAATAGATCTTCTGGATCCAAGCAATCCTGCAGCTGGCCCAACAGCGACCGATGGCCGACTGTTTGGAGTGTCGTTTCTAACACAGGGAATTCTTCCCGGAAATACAGGCAGCGCAGATTATCGCGCAGGAGCAAATGGTTTCTTGCTCGCTCAATTGGACTACGATCTTGGCGGAGGAGGTGCTGCAAACTTTGACCTCAGTACCGGACGATTAGGCGTTTTTAATGATGGTGTCGGGGAGGTTTTCCCTACTTTCGGATCTGCCGAGTTGACCGCTTTGGGTGAACCGGCACCACCTTTCGTGCCGCCGGTCGATCCTCCTGTCGAACCGCCGGTTGTTCCACCCATCGTGCCTCCTGTGGATCCACCCGTTGTACCGCGGAGTGATCGAAACGCTAATTTCTTCTTCTCTTTCGATGAGAATTCAAGAGTGCCGACGTCTACTGTGGACTCCGATGTTGAAAATACCGGATCGGTTTTCATCTTCGCCGATTCTGAATCTAGTTTCAATCAACTGGATATCGATTTCACAAATAGTGACTCGAGTGTGGTTTCGATTACCGGTGGAACCACGTTCAACGCGGACGGTAGTTTTACCGTTTTAAACCTTTTGGATCCCAACGACTCGACTGCTGGTCCGACATCAACTGATGGCCGACTGTTTGGGGTTTCGTTTGAAACCCCGGGCGTTGATCCTGCAAATTCAGAAACTGACCCAGACTTTCGCGCCGGAGCAGACGGTTTTCTGCTCGCTCAAATAGACTTCGATATCATTGGGGGTGGGGATGCGAACTTTGACTTCTTGTTGGGTGACCTAGGAGTTGCTTATGCTGACGTAAACCCTTCTGAATTTGTTGACGTAGGTTTCGAATCAGGAACTTTGACCGTCCTAGGCGATCCTGTTGACCCGCCTGTAGTGCCTCCCGTGGTCCCACCAGTGGATCCTCCAGATAGCAGCAATCCGGATATCTTTCTCTCTTTTGACGAAAACTCAAGAGTAACGGATCTTGTTTTGGGGTTGGATACAAATTCCACATCAGTATTCCTTTTTGCGGATGATAGTTTTGACGTCAACTCACTGGATCTAGATCTCTCAATTGGTAACGATGACGTGCTTTCAATTACAGGTGGAATCACATTCAACGCTGACGGTAGCTTTACAAATTTAGTTCTTTTGGATCCAAACGACGGAAACGCTGGACCTACCTCAACTGACGCTCGACTGTTTGGAATCTCGTTGTTGACCCCTGGAATTGTTCCAGGAAATATTGATGACCCCGACCACCGCCCCGGAGTCGGCGGTTTTCTGCTTGCCAGAATTGATTTCGACATCGTTGGTTCTGGCGAAGTAGACTTCGACCTCATCCTAGGTCAACTAGGTGCCGTTAATGATGGCGTCGGTCAAGTAGCCCCGACTTTTGGATCTGCGAGATTCAGCAATGAATTTCCTGTTGCTATCCCCGAACCTTCGTCAGCAATACTAATGATTTTGGCAATTGGTGGCGTGGTTGCTCGACGCAAGAGATCTTAGGTCAGACGGGCTTTATCAGATATGTGCAACGAGGAACAGCGACCAGACCAGTGTCGCTGTTCTT
>CALHPU010000145.1 GCA_938036435.1 uncultured Pirellulaceae bacterium
CGCACGGCAAGCGGGATGCTTGCATTACGTTATTTTGCATTTGCAAAATTTCAAAACGGCAGCGCACCGCCAGCGGCAGGCTTCGCCTCACCAGCTGGGGCGTCTCCTAATCCCCCTTCTCCCGCATGTCGCGTGAGGATTGTCTTGAGGTCGGCCGCTCCGTTTTTGCAAACCTCTTGAAGCTGACTGGTGTAGCTCTCTTTCTGCATCTCCATCTCTTCGTCCTCAAAATCGTCTTCCTTGCTGACATCAATCAGGCCGATGTTCGAATCCTTGAGGAACTCTTTGGTGAATTTATCGATTGCCAATCGCAATTGTTTGTCTTTGGCCGAAGCCGCCTCATCGAGGCCGCTGGCGTTTTGCAACACGTCGTTGGCGGAGAATGCATAGATCTTCATCCGCCTGCGAATCAGATTCATTTGATAGTTGGGAAGCTCAACGAGGAACACGGGCTCTTCAGGCTTGCGACCATTGGCACCGCGCGTCATCGAGCCTTCCATCCCCATGCCCATGCTCATCATATCCATCTCATCTGAATCCATTCCCATATCCATCCCCATCATACCCATACCACTTCTGGCGGCTTTGGCGACGTTCTTGGCATAGCGGGTTCCCGAGACAACCAAATCCGTGTCGCCGTACAAGATGTTCTTGTAGATTAAATCCTCCAGCAGCGTGGCAATCGTCTTTTCCTCTGCCGCCAATTGGCGCTGGAGATATTCGACAACCGTCACCATCACTTTGGAAACTTGATCCTCAGAAGCACCGGAGAAGTCGATCGCGCGAAGTGATTTGATCGCGTCAAGCTGCATCCAGGCGGTTTGTTCAGCATCACCGGCGATTGTGACCAATCGATCAACCACTTTGCCGCCTGCACCCGGTCTGCCGATCGCACCCAGCAATTGAACGCTGCGACGCTTCAGCCAATAGTCAAGATCCTTGTCCCAGTCGGCCTGACCCGCATTTTTTCCGTCAAGTGTATTAAGTGCAAACGTCTCCAGCAGATCGCGTTGGCCATCATTAAGCAACTTACCACCTCGAGCTTTGTCAACTTGCAGATGACGAACAAGTCCCTGAATCGCAGCCGCTTTGAGCCAAGCCGGTGAGCTCGCTTCGTTCAGCTGTGCGGCGAGAAATGCAAACGCGGCCGATGAGGGACGTGGTGGACGGACGCGCGTTCCGCTGCGAACCATCGCCAATTCATCCAGCCGTCCCACCAGAGCAATTGCATTTAATCGCGCCGAGGGAGAGTAGTCCTTTCCA
The DNA here is from genome assembly GCA_938036435.1 of uncultured Pirellulaceae bacterium. GTDB lineage: Bacteria > Planctomycetota > Planctomycetia > Pirellulales > Pirellulaceae > Mariniblastus. The sequence continues at coordinate 1,264 of CALHPU010000145.1, forward strand.
GCGGCGATCGCCTGCATCGCCGGCAAGATCACTTCGGAGATTACCCTTTTGCGGTTGGCTTCGTTCACATCGGACTTAAAGAACGTTCTAAAAAAAGTGTCTCGTAACGCCCCAGATTCTTTTAGCATTTCTGGCTGAGTCATCTGCGGAAAAATGTAGCCGTTAAAATACTCTTTGACCGGCGCCATATTGCCGCTGGAAATTCCATCTCGTGCCGCGTCCCGCGCGTCATTGCGCGCTTTCCGCTTCGCGCTGTTGCGACGGCGCGCTTCGGTGCGGGCGTTGCCGGTGAGATTCTCGGTCGAATCATCACGGAATTTTGCGTTGATCGGAATGACCTTAAATGCCGGTGCTTCCTGAGCCTGAACTGGGGCGCTGCTGGTCAGCAGGATCAGCGTCGCCATCGCGGCCGCAAGCCCCAGCAAGATTCCTGAGTGAGCTGACCTTGAGGGAGAGTGAGTTTTAAGGTTGGAATCAAGCATTGTGGACCCAAGTATCTTTTAATTAAACTGCGTTGCGTTGTTTTGGCGTTGCTTCGCTGGAGGAAATTTTAAACTTCAGTAGCACGACTCTCCGAGTCGTCATGGTGCGGCGAATAACGACTCAGAGAGTCGTACCCCGTTATGCTACGTTCCCAATTTTATCTCTGTCAAACGTATCGATCGATGTTGGAGGCTGGTTGATCTGACCCTTGCACTGCCCGACAGCTATCATAACCGGTTTTTGCTCATCCGCAGGGTGCCTGCGGATTGCCAGCGGAGTATTTTAGTTCGATTCTCTTAACAAATGTGTGAATTCGCATGTGATTTTCTCCACCTCACAAAAACCAACGGGCGGCCGGTTGGGATTAGCCGGGCCATAAAGGTTACTCCCTCGGATTGAGCTACCTCGTGCAAAGGAAAAATCGTAAATTCATAACCGTGTGATCCGGTCTTTTCAGTGTGAGTTTGCCGACAGGCTGAAGAAACTGTTGTTTTACGTTGTCTTGTTCAGCCCTGTAAGCGTCCCATGTTGATTCACCGTCTCTCCGTTTCCCGTCGCTTTGCTTTGAGATTATGCTCGCCGATATTGTGGGTTAGCTGTTTGTTATTAATGGTAATTTTTTCTCAAGCAAGCTTCGGCCAGAGCCCGCCGGACATCGCGCCTTCGAATCAAGCGCCCATTGAATCGCCAAGTTCACCGGGCGTCAAAACTACTACGCAGCAGCCGTCAGTAGAACCTTTGACGCGGCAAGCAAACGAAAGTTCCATGGAAATCACTGCTGCCGATCAGCGGGTTATGTCTGAAATTCAGGAAATACGGGCAATGCTTGGTGGTGGTTTGAAAAGCGAATTCGAAGAAATCGACAAAGCTTTGCAGCAGTACCGTGCCTCGGCAGGCTCGCGGGCCACTGCCACCCTCCCTTTTGATTTTGATAGGGTCCGAGGGTCGGAGTCTCGCCGACGGGGAGGGCCAGACAACAGATCCCCAATACCGGCTGGCAGTTTGAATGCAAACGACCGCTCGGGCCAGGGGCATGAGCGAGATTGGTTTTCGCGTGAGCTTGGCGAAATGGTTCGCTCGCGCAGCCAGTCGTTGGCGGCGTCGGACCAGGACGATTCTGAATTGATTCGGCAACAAGAAAAATCACGTCAGCCCGTCGTGGGTCAAGGTGACACGCGCGGTGCATTGCGGCAATGTGCTCAACAACTCGAAGCGGTTGCGGCCTCACTCGAGCAAGTCGAAGCCTACGAAAATGCTGACTCCGTCCGCCGAGAGGCGGCTCAACTTTGGGAGAAAGCTCGGCACCCATAACCCTCGCCCGGAAGCGTAACGGCGCAAGCCGTCCGGTATGAAAATACTTCCGCCCGGAAGCGTAACGGCGCAAGCCGTCCGGTATGAAAATACTTCCGCTTTCATAAGCCGGGTTCTTCGCCACTTGGGGCCACGTTCGAGAGTCTAAATTCAGGTACCAATCAACCCACTAGCATTTTGAGTCCCACAGCTGTTTTTCACCGCACAGATGGCCCTACCAGCACGAAAACCTTCAAAGCCAGCTTCGATTCTTTCGGGCAATCCAGTATTTTATTAGTAATTGATCCACTGAGAGTCCGAGATATAGTTAGGGTGCCTTGGGAGACCGAACAAGCTCAGGCTTTGGATGCTTTCCGCTCTTCAATTACACTTCTAACGGCTCATTCACCTATACCCATCCCGTCAATAGAACAGCAAATTATGGCAGTAGACAAGTTTGTAAAGATCCTTGCCAAACACAAGATCATCACCAAAGAACAGGTCTTGGATGCTGACAAGCTGGCCAAAAAGAAGAACATTAAGCTTGCCGACGCACTGGTTGAACTGGAATATGCCACCGAAGAACAGGTGATGAAAGCCATCGCCGCCGGCAGCGGTATGGAGTATGTGAACCTGAAAAAGGTCGAAATCCCGACCACGGCCGTCGAACTGATGCCCGAATCTACCGCCCGTGAAAACACCGTTTTGCCACTGGAAATGGACGGTGACACGCTCAAAGTGGTGATGAGCGAACCGGGAGACGTCGAAACGGTCGACAACCTCAAATTCATTCTAAACCGGAACGTCAAAGTCGTTTTGGCCACGCGTTCGAGCATTATCTCCGCGATCAGCAACATTTACGGACAAATCGAGGGCGAATCGGCTGACTCGATGCTCCAAGAATTTACCGATACAAAAATCGACTTCACTGAAACCGTCGACGACGAAAACGCCGCCGATGACGAAGACAGCGACGAAAACAGCGCCCCGATCGTGCGGCTGGTCAAAATGATGATCACCGAAGCGGTGCAGCTTCGCGCTTCGGATATCCACATCGAACCCTTCGAAGATCGGGTCAGAATCCGCTACCGGATTGACGGCGTACTGCGCGAGCGCGATCGATTGCCGCGTCGGCAGTTGGGGGCGATTATTTCCCGTGTCAAAATCCTGGCCAGTATCGACATCGCCGAAAGACGCCGGCCGCAAGATGGCAGGATCAAAGTCAACGTTGGCGAGAAGGAGCTGGATTTACGCGTTAGCATCATCCCGACCAACAACGGTCAGTCGGCCGTTTTGCGGCTGCTGGATAAAGACAATATTAAGGTGGGCGTCCGCCAGCTGGGATTCTCGGAGAACACGTTCGAGAAGTTCTCAAACCTGATCAAACGCCCAAACGGCATCGTCCTCGTAACCGGCCCAACCGGTTCTGGCAAAACGACAACCCTTTACGCCGCCATCAACAGCCTCAACTCGCCAGATCGCAAGATCATCACCGCCGAGGATCCGGTCGAATACTACCTGCCGGGAATCAACCAAGTTGAGGTGAAGCACAACATCGGGCTGGACTTTTCACGCATTATTCGCGCCATGCTACGCCAGGCACCCAACGTGATCCTTGTCGGTGAAATGCGAGATGCGGAGACCGCTTCGATGGGAATCCAAGCCAGTCTTACTGGACACTTGGTATTTAGTACTCTGCATACGAACGATGCGCCCACTGCTATTACACGTATGATCGACATGGGCGTACCCGGATATCTGGTCGCCAGCTCGGTTGTGGCCATTCTGGCTCAGCGCTTGGTCCGGACGATCTGCAAGAAATGTCGCACCAAATTCACTCCTTCTGAGGCGGTATTAAAGGACGCCGGATTTACCGCCGAACAGCTATCTCGAGCTAAATTCATGCGTGGTAAGGGCTGCAACCATTGCGGAAAGACCGGATTTCGCGGCCGAATGGGCATTCACGAGATCTTAATGATTGACGTCAAAGTCCGAGAGATGATCTTCGCAAACACACCCGTTAACGAGATTCGGGAGTACGCGATGGAAAACGGAATGGTGACGCTTTACGGCGATGGGTTGGAGAAAGTCGTTGATGGATACACCACAATTGACGAGGTTTACCGGGTCGCCAAGCGTACTGAGCAGGATGAATTGGCAGATGCTGCTGCTGCCGCGGCCGCAGCATCGGTAGGACAATAGCCTTCCGCGTGAGCTCCCAGCGGGGCAAGCTTCCAGTGGGGTAAGCTTCCAGTGGGTTAAGCTTCCAGCTTGCCAATTTTGACGGGGTTTTAGGCTGGCAAGCAGGATGCTTACCCCACGTTGCCCGCAAAAATCGGGTCTCGAATGTTAGCCGATTGTGCGGTAGCCCCGGTTTTGTAAGCAAAAACCGTTGAAACCGGAGGGCTTGTGCCCCAACACTACAGTTTTCCCTGCGACGTGAGGACCATTGGGCATAAGCTTCCAGTGGGTTAAGCTTCCAGCTTGCCAATTTTGACGGGGTTTTAGGCTGGCAAGCAAGATGCTTACCCCACGTTGCCCGCCAATTTAGCCCCGCCAAACGGCCGATCGCACCCCATCTAGGCCCGTTTAAGCCTCATTCGGACCTTTTTTTGTGAAAATGATGGACCTGAGCAGCTGGCACGCCAACAATACAGTGATTCAAAGGGGAACCAATAGGCAAGTCGGCCGTCAAAGTCGTAAATGCTTGTTTGCTCCAGCAATGAATCGACCTTCCTACCTTACTCTCTTTTCCACCTCTTCCAACCAAACATAAGAGCCTTGGCTTTTAGGGCTTACCGTTCGATCCTTCGATCGGCCCAAAACATAATCCAACTCTTATAAACGCTAATATACCCAAGGCCCCCGCATTGCAGATCACCATGGATCATCAACCGCAAGGGCTCCGATGTTGTGTTCAAAACGCCATATCCCGCGTGTTTCATGAAATTGCGACAGGCTAACCCGGCGATGGCACACCCCGCAAACGAATTGCAGGGTTTTGTTCACCTTGATTTTGTAGGAAAACTATGGCAACGGTCTTAATCGACAAACTTTTGGAAGCATGCGTTAAACAGGGCGCCAGTGATATTCACATTACCACCGGCCAGCCCCCCGTCTTTCGTTTGCATGGCCGATTGAGACGACTTGAAACCAAGGATCTCGAGGCCGATGACACCGTGGCGCTGATGAAAAGTATCACGCCGGAGCGCTGTCAGCGTGAGCTTCAGGAAATGGGAAGCGCCGACTTTGGATTTGCCTATGGCGAGGCGGCTCGTTTTCGTGTCTCCGTATTCAAGCAGCGTGGCCACATTGCGATGGTGTTGCGGCAGATCCCGACCGAAATGCTGCCACCGGATGTGCTGGGCGTTCCAGACATTTTCACCAAACTGATCATGCGTCCCCGCGGCTTGATTCTTGTTACGGGACCAACCGGATCGGGCAAAAGTACAACATTAGCTTCGTTAGTCAACTACATCAACGAGCGCGTAGATCACCACATCATCACGATTGAGGATCCGATCGAGTTTTATCACTATCACAAAAAGTCCACCGTTAACCAAAGAGAGGTTGGCGTCGATGTGCCCAGTTTCTCTGAAGCGATTCGCCGCGCCTTGCGGCAGGATCCGGACGTGATTCTCGTCGGCGAACTTCGTGACCTTGAGACGATCGAGGCGGCGATTTCGGCTGCCGAAACGGGCCACGTTGTTTTTGGAACACTGCACACCAACAGTGCTCAAGGAACCGTCAACCGTGTGATTGATGCGTTTCCCGGAAACTTGCAGGATCAAATTAGAACTCAGCTATCGACGTCACTGATCGGCGTGTTGGCACAAACGCTTCTGCCGCGGATCGGTGGCGGTCGAGTGGCCGCGTTTGAGTCGCTGGTGGTGACACCGGGCATCTCCAACCTGATTCGCGAAAATAAAACCTTCCGCATCAACTCCGCGATTCAGACCGGTGCCAAATTCGGCATGATGTTGATGGACGATTGTCTCTATGACCACTGGGTCAATGATCGAATCGAAATGGAAGAAGCGCTTGGCAAAGCCCAGCAACCCGATGTGCTGGCCAAACGCATCGCGGCAAAACGAAATCAACAAGGCGAAGAGCTTGACTTGGACGAAGACGATTTGGATGAAGATGATGATTAACAGTTAACAGTTTTCGGTTTTTCGCACATACAAAATACAAGCCCGAAGCGCAAGCGAGTGGGCACCCTCCCCCCGGGAGGGTCGGAGGCTCACCGACGGGGAGGGCCGAACACAAAAATACAAGCCCGAAGCGCAAGCGAGCGGGTCACACACAAAAATACAAGCCCGAAGCGCAAGCGAGCGGATCACACCGAACACCTCACACCGAACACCTCACACCGAACACCTCACACCGAACACCTCACACCGAACATTTCACACTTAACCCAACTTTGGAATAACACATGGCCGTCCGTAGACTAGGACAGATTTTGGTTGACCTTGGGTCGATCAACGACGATCAACTGGAGATGCTTATCGAAGAGCAGTCCCAGAGTTCGGGGTTGATTGGGCGCATCGCGGTCAACATGGGTCTGATTAGCGACGAAGATTTAGTCGAGGCTCTCGGCGAACAGTTCGGTCTCAAGACGCTCGATCTCGAAGGACAGGTTCCACCTCCGGAGTGCCGAGAGGCAGTCTCCGATCCGATGGCTCAGCTCTACCGCATCGTTCCGATGCAGTTGAATGACAATGTGCTGACACTCGCCACCTGTGATCCGCAAAACATTGCGATGCAGGACGAAATCCGGCGTTTCTTGGGCCACGACATTCGCCTGGTCGTGGCATCGGAAGCGCAGATCCTTAAAGCGATCGACAAATACTTCAACGATGAAAACGACAGCATCGAAAAAATCATCGAAGACCTTCAATCCGACGAAGATCTGAAATCGGCATCTGAGGCGCTCGGGTTGGAAGGACCGATCAACCTTTCAGACGTCACCGAGCTGGCCAATAGTGCGCCGGTGAAAAAATTGCTGAACATGGTGCTGTTGCTGGCGATCAAGGACCACGCCAGCGACATTCACTTCGAACCGTTCGAAGACGAATTCCGCATTCGCATTAAAGCCGACGGCGTGCTTTTTGAGATGGTGCCGCCGCCTCGTCACTTGGCGTTTGCCATCACCACGCGCATCAAAGTAATGGCGAACCTGAACATCTCCGAACGACGTTTGCCACAGGACGGTCGCATCGAATTGACCGTCGGTGGTCACCCGGTCGATTTGCGAGTCAGTGTGTTGCCGACGATTTTTGGCGAAAGCGTGGTTTGCCGAGTGCTCGATCGCAGCGTGGTCTCTTTGGACCTGAACAATGTCGGCATGGGCGCCGAATTGATGGCCGAATTCCGAGATGTGATCGACCGGCCAAACGGCGTCGTGTTGGTGACCGGCCCGACAGGTTCAGGAAAAACGACGACCCTGTATTCAGCGCTTTCAGATTTGAACAAGATCGAAGACAAACTGATCACGACCGAGGATCCGGTTGAGTACGACATTGATGGGATCATTCAGATTCCGATCGACCACGAAATTGACGTGACATTTGCCAGTGCGTTGCGGGCGATTCTGCGGCAGGATCCGGACAAGATTCTCGTCGGGGAAATCCGAGATTACGAGACGGCCGAAATTGCCATCCAAGCAGCACTCACCGGCCACATGGTATTCAGCACGTTGCACACCAACGACGCGCCCAGCACGGTGACGCGTTTGAAAGACATGGGCGTTCCAGCGTTTTTGATTACGGCCACCGTCGAGGCGATTTTGGCTCAGCGATTGGTCCGCAGGATCTGCCCCGAATGCCGCGAAGAATGCCCTCCATCGGAAGAGCATTTGGCGGAGTTGAAGTTGACCGCTGAGGATGTGGCGGGCAAGAAATTCTTCAAAGGCGCCGGCTGTAACAGTTGTGGCAACACCGGTTATAAGGGGCGCGTTGGTTTGTTTGAGTTCATGATTTTAGACGACGAATTGCGAATGATGATCGTTGAGAACAGGACCACCGACGAATTGAGAAACAAAGCCCGAGACAAGGGCATGCGATTACTGCGAGACAGCGGCATCGCATTTATTCATGACGGAACCACCACTGCCGAGGAGATTATCCGCGAAACCGTCCTTGATGCGTAAGAAAGTTTGTGTGTGAGGTTTTCAGTAAACCTCGCAGAAAAAATACAAGCCCGAAGCGCAAGCGAGCGGTCACCTAACCCAAAAATACAAGCCCGAAGCGCAAGCGAGCGGACACCCTCCTAACCCGAAAATACAAGCCCGAAGCGCAAGCGAGCGGACAGCCTCCTAACACAAAATACAAGCCCGAAGCGCAAGCGAGTGTTCACCCTCCCTCTTTAATTGGATCGGAGGGCCGGGCACTCGCCGACGGGGAGGGCCAAAACCGAACACCTCACACCGAAAACCTCACACCAATAACCCGGAATACTAACTTCCCAAAACCGAGACTCAGCTATGCCACATTATCAATTTGAAGCCATGGACCCGCAGGGTCAGGAGATCAAGGATGTGATCGAAGCGCCTACCCAGGACGAAGCTCAGGCGACGATCCGTTCGATGGGCTACTTCGTGACCCGGATCGCGGTTCAGAAATCGGCAGCCAAAGCTACCGCCAAAACGGGCAAAGATCGCAAGACGTTCGCGATGGGCGGTGCCGGTGGTAAGGCGATGGTGACATTCACTCGGCAGTTGTCCATTCTTCAAGACGCGGGTCTGCCGATTCTGCGTTCGCTGAAGATTTTGGAACAGCAATCCAAACCCGGCGCACTAAAAAATGGCTTGATCGATGTCTGTGACGAAATCGAGGGCGGTGCGTCACTGTCCGAGGCGATGGCCAAAGTGCCCAAGGTCTTCGACCGGCTGTACATCAACATGATCAAAGCGGGTGAGGCGGGCGGTTCTCTGGAACTGATCCTTCGTCGTCTGGCTGAATTTAAGGAACGAAGTCAAAAGCTCAAGGGCCAAGTCATCGGTGCGTTGATCTATCCGTTGATGGTGGTCTTGTTCACGATCGCGATTCTGACGTTCATCATGTTATTCATCATTCCTGAATTTCAGAAGATGTTTGAGGAGTTTGGCATCGATCTGCCGGCACCGACACAATTGCTGATGGCGATTTCCAAACGTACGGTCAACCTGTGGTTCTTGTTTCCGTTGATTCCAATTTCGTTGGTCTTGTTTGTCTCGCTGGTGAAGAAATTCAAAGCCGGCCGGATGGGCTGGCACCTGTTTTTGTTGAAGCTGCCGGTGATGGGGAAACTGGTTGAAAAAGCCAACCTTGCTCGAACCACTCGTACCCTTGGCGCTCTGGTTGCCAGTGGCGTGCCGATCATCGAAGGTCTGACGATTACCCGCGAGACCTCTGGCAACGCGATGTATGAGAAGATCTTCTCACGCATCACCGACGCCATCCGCAAGGGTGAAACGATTGCCGAACCGATGAAGACCGAGAACAAGCCGACGTTCCACCCGGTGACGATGTTCTTTTTTGCGGCCACGATGTCGTTGCCGCCGCTGAGCATTTTGTTGATCAAGCCTGACATGTGGATGACCGTCGCGTACGGTTGTGCCGTGATGACGATGCTGGGATTTGCCTGGTACTTTTTGAATTATAAAAAACCAGTCATCGAAGACCTCGTGATCAACATGGTCGACGTGGGCGAGGAGACCGGCGAGTTGGACGTGATGTTGTACAAGGTCGCCGATTACTACGAAGAGGAAGTGGAATCATTGACCGAGGGAATGATGAAGATGATCGAACCGGCGATGATCATTTTCCTTGGGCTTGTGGTGCTGTTTATTGTGGCGTCACTGTTCATGCCGCTGATCTCGATCATCTCCGGACTCTCTGGAGGAGGGAAGTAAGAAAGAAACAAGTTTACGGTTTACGGTTTTCAGTAAAACGTGAACAGAAAATACAAGCCCGAAGCGCAAGCCAGTGGTCACCTAACAGAAAATACAAGCCCGAAGCGCAAGCGAGCGGTCACCCTCCCCTCGGGAGGGTCGGAGGCTCGCCGACGGGGAGGGCCGAAATTGAATCAACCGCGAAACAAACGAAACCCACGAAAAATTGACAGATACCAATTGCAAACGCGAACAGGAAATACAAGCCCGAAGCGCAAGCGAGTGAACCCACCGCCACCCTCCACTCTGTAGAAAGAATCGGAGGGTCGGAGG
>CALHPU010000146.1 GCA_938036435.1 uncultured Pirellulaceae bacterium
TCACTGTAAATCACAATCTGTTCATCGTGATAAAGTCCGGGTATATGAACGCGTTTCCTTGTTGGTTCAGAAACGAGTATCGGGCAACTAGTGGTTTGTCAGGGATGGAAGTTAGAGTGTGTCATCGTAGCCGGAGTCGCCAGACTTCGGTTTTATACTGCTGAACTGAATTCTGGCGAATCCAGCTACCCTAAAATTAAATGTTGACAGACCACCAGGCAACAACTTCAAAAGCCCCGAGAGTAGGATTTCGTCCAAGTCTTGGGGTAGCTTTGTCTGAAGTTCATTGGTCAGTCGCAAAGTGACGGCACGTCTACCTTTGGGTGTTTATTTTGGAAACGAGGCGGTGTTGGTCTGCATGATCACCATTTCGTGGTACCGTCCGCCAAGTTCCATTAGTGATGGGTGCGAGCCGATTTCAGTGATCTTGCCATTCTCGAGCACGATGATTCTATCCGCACTTGCAATCGTGCTCAGTCGGTGAGCAATCACGAAGCAAGTCCTGTTCTCCATCAGTGTGGCCATGCTGGATTGAATCAGCCGCTCGCTTTCTGTATCTAGGTTGCTGGTCGCTTCATCGAGGATCAAGATTTTGGGGTTGGCCAGTACCGCGCGAGCGATCGCCAGTCGTTGACGCTGACCGCCGCTGAGTCTTACGCCGCGTTCCCCAATAGTCGTGTTGTAACTGTCTGGCAATTTTTCGATAAATTCTGCAGCGTTGGCGATCTGAGCCGCTTCGGCGATTTCGGCGGCGGTAGCTTGCCGATTTGCGTATCCGATATTCTCGGCAATGGTTCCATCAAACAGAAAAACATCTTGCTCAACGATACCCGTTAGTCGGCGATAACTTTCTACGTCAAATCTAACTAAATCGACATCGTCGAGTAAAACGCGACCGGCGGTGGGGTCGTAGAACCGTGCGATCAAATTACAGATAGTTGTTTTTCCGGCACCACTGGGTCCGACCAAAGCGATCGTTTCTCCGGGTTGGACTGACAGGTTCACGTCCTTTAATGCAAAATCATCGGCACCGGGATAGTTGAAGCTAACATTCTCAAACTCCACCGAACCGATGAAATCCACGCGTTTGATTTTAATGGTCTCGCTATTGGATTCCATTTCAAGTGGTTCTTCCAACAGGTCCAAGACACGATCGAATCCTGAGAGACTGTTCTGAAATGCCGCAGCACTCTGCGCCAGCGTCGCCAGCGGACCTAGCAGCATCAACACATAAACCAGGAACATCATCAAATCGCCCAAGGTCAGCCGGTCTTGGAGAACTCGCCAACCTCCGTAGACCAACAGGCCGGCGGTCGCCAATGGAATAACCGTCTCCCAAATGATTTCAATCGTGCGTGACCACCACCAAGCGTACAACTCCTGCCGCCCCATGACGTGATTGCCACGCATGATTCGATTGATCTCCGCATTCTGTCGGCCGAACGCGCGAACAACTCGAATACCACCGAAAGACTCGGTCGTTAATGAGTCCACTTCTTCACGCTGAGCCCGCACGCGACGGAACTGAGGACGGATGCGATGAATCCAAGTTCGATGAGTGAAATAGACCAGTGGAACGATCGCAACCGCGCCGATCAGCAATCGCCAATCCACCCAAGCGAGAATCAGAAGACTGCCGACCAACTGAATGACCGCCCGCCATGGATTGTATAGCATTCCAAAAACGAGGTCACCCACACTGCCGGCGTCCTGCCGCAGTATGCTGGCCGCTCCTCCAGATTTCAATTCCTGTATTCGATACAGCGGAAGGCGCGAAGCATGTTCAAAAACTTGCTTGCGTATAGACATCTGCAATAACTTCGTAACGCGCGTGGCGTGCCATCTTCCCCAGATGTGCAAAAGCAGTTTCACCAGCGAGATCAATAGTATTGCACCAACGATCAGCAGAAGCATTGGCCACGGTTCTCTAGGTAGCCAGTCTGGGAAACTAGACGGTAGTGGTTTGTCGGTTAAGACGTTGTCGACAACTAATTTTACGGCCGCCGGAGGTATCAACGCAAGAATCGTGGCGACTGTCAGAGTTGCTATAGAGAAAATCATTGAGCCTCGGTGACCAGAAAGCATCCCTAAAAACTCACGGACGAGCATCCAGCTTGAACGGTCGCGTTGCGACTTCCGATTGCGCTTCTTGTCAGTTGAATCTCGGTCCTTTTCCGAGCTCTTGTCGCGACTGAGGAATTCTTGTTTGTATTCTTCAAATCGCTGACGACTCGACTTCGGATGCTTACTCATAGACTCATTTCTTCTGTTGTTAAAGGGCTCGGTATCGACACCCCACCAGATCATATGCGTCTTGCGCATGTTCAGCAAACGACTTGGTCACCGTCGCCTCATCGATTTGCCACATCGTCTGGTGATCTAATGTTTCAAATCGTGGTTTCTGCCGAACGCGAATCCTCGTCATGAAATTGGGACAGCCGTGGGTCGCATATCTGCAATCGAAAAACAAAATGGGTCAACTAATTCAGCTTTACTATTGCCCCGCACGCAATCAGCGACTAGCCTCTGGGCGTTGGACAGCAATTTTATAGACAGGCAGCTTTGAAATACCTATTAACTTTCTTGCTATTGCTGACCCTGACCGCATCAACCGACGCCCAAGAGCGGCTTCGCATTGGTAGCTGGAACACGGCCAATAGACCAAATAACAATGACGATAATGATGCGTTCTTCCAAATTATTGGCGAACTTGGGGTTCCAGATATTTTCGCGATTCAGGAAACCGATGCGGGGTCATCGGTAACGCTTGTTGACCTGTTCAACCAACATGTCTCCGGTAGCCCTTTTGCTGCGTTTGTGACTGCGCCCGATGGAGGCAACGACCGGACCGCCCTGATCTACAACACCGAGCGAGTGCAGCTACTTAATAGCGTCGATCTAAGCGCCGGACTGACGCACAACACAGCCCGAGTCTCGTTTCTGCCTCTTTTTTTTGAGTATGCCGAACCGCTGACCGTCTATAGCGTTCATCTCAAATCGGGGCCCTCGGAAGCTGACACGCGCGCGGCAGAAGCAGCCATCTTGGCCAGTGACGCGGCTTCATTAGAAACGCAAAACGTTTTATTCGCTGGAGATTTTAATCTTCTTACTAGCGCTGAGCCAGCATGGGACATCATCGGCGGCAACGACCTTGCCAACGCCCCCGGCGATTGGCGAGATAACTTCTTGTTCAGGTTTCTACACACTCAGAATCCTTCAATAGCTTTAGACGATCGATTCGACATCATGTTTGACGGTTTAGGGCTGACTGATAATCTTGGCCTCGACTATCTTGCTGACTCATTCACGGTCTTTGGTAACAACGGAACTCACGATCTGAATGGTTCCATCGATACCGGCACTGGTGCGTCGCAAGATGTGCTGCAATCGTTGATCACGGCCAGCGACCATCTTCCTATCTACGCGGACTTCGTTATGGTTTCGATTCCGAGCACTGTTGTCCGTGGCGACGTTAACTTGGATGGTGTTGTGGACTTCCTAGATATCGCTCCATTCGTTGCGATTCTAACCAACGGAGGATTTCAAGCTGAGGCGGATATCAATCTTGATATCGAAGTGACTTTCTCAGACATTTTCCCGTTCATCACCATCCTGACCGACCAATAGCGCGGTTCACGATTTGGAGAGACTTTTCAAAAATCAGCGGCATCAGCCCTCCGAACGTGGTGAACTTCTTGCTTGAACGATCCGGAATACGGTGTGCCATCGACCAGACCGGAAATCGATCCCTCGAACATTTGAGCAACGCCAAATGCTTCTTGAGCGCCCACAAACCGGGAGGCCTTTGCCTCGGGATCGTCGGGTTGAGGCACCGCCTTCAGCGCCGTGCTCAATGCCGGTTGGTGAATCGTCAACATGATTTCGGTTGCGTCGATCGGCGCGGGTGTTTTTTCGTCACCGGCGAGGATATAGACGGTGGCCTCTTGTTTCTGATGATCGATGGTGATTTCGACATGGAACTTTCCACCGCCCCAGTCGGCGATCGTTCCATCATGAGGCCCCGGTCCGTGCGTGTGTCCATCGTGGCTGTGGTCTTTGTGAACCGTTCCGTCGGCATGTGTATGCTCACCGGGACCTGCTGTTGAAGAGTTTGAATTACTTTTGTCTGTTACTTTGTTGTTGGAGTCGCAACCTGTCATGATCAGCAAAGCAGCCAAAACGAGGCAAGCACCCCTGCGTTGAATTGATTTCATGGTCTTCCTTTCAAAAGAGATCTGTATAGTACATTAAATTTGCTCCAACTCGTTTCTCTCAGCAATTTTCGCAGCGTCTTTACCGCTGAACTTCCAGAACAAACCGGGGTGAATCAGAAATTCGCAGAACGTCGAGGTGACCAAGCCACCAAGGATCACCGTTGCGACCGGATAAAGAATTTCTCTTCCCGGTTCCTTACCTCCAACGACCAACGGGACAAGTGCAATGCCAGCAGTAAGCGCCGTCATGAGAACGGGAGCGAGTCGTTCGAGACTGCCGCGGAGAATCGTTTCCTCGGAAAATGTCTCGCCTTCTTCGCTAATCAGATGGATGTAATGCGTGACCAGCAGGATTCCATTTCGAACCGCGATTCCACCAAGTGAAATGAAGCCGACCAAGCTTGCTACCGTCAAATCTTGTTGCGTCAAAACCAACGCCAGGACACCGCCGATGAAAGCCGTTGGTAGCGCGTTGAGGATTTGCAAAACGATACGACCGCTTGGAACTAACACCATTAGAACAATGAACATGCCCATGACCGATACTCCGCTCAGGATCATAATCATTCTCGTGGCTTTTCGCTGGCTCTCGAACTGCCCCGCAAATTCGATAAAGTATCCTTCGGGTAAAGTCAGATTCGACCGAAGCCGGTCTTCGATTTCGTTGACGGCACTCAATTGATCCCTACCTAACGTGTTGCATCGAATCACAATCCGTCGGCGTGCGTTTTCGCGATAGACGGCATTGGGACCACTGCCAAATTCGACATCGGCCAAATCTGCCAGTTCGATTTGTCCACGGTTGTTTGGTAAGTCAATTCGCAAACGCTCAAGGTTGGCATAATCGGTTCGGTATTGTTCTTCGAGCCTGACGAGTAGATCGAACCGCCGCTGTCCATCAAGAATTTGAGAAACAACCTCTCCCTGTAATGCCGTTTGCAGTATTCTGGCGACGTAGGTGCGTGTAACGCCGTGGGTTGCCAAAGCATCCGGTGATAAGCGAATATGCAATTCCTCAGTCTGTTGAAATGGCTCAGCAATCGGATCGGTCAGCCCATCCACCTGTTTCATGATCGACCTAGCTTGATTGGCAAGTTCCTTCAACTTGTCTAAATCATCGCCGTAAATCTTCACAGCGATCTGGGCGTAGACGCCGGAAACCATGTGACTGATCAGATGAGCCAGCGGTTGTTCGACTTCTATGTCCACGCCGGGAACCTCCTCTTTCAGCTCCACCAGCAATTTTTTAATAACTTCTTCCCGCCGTAAATGCATATCGGGATTCATGTTCAAAATGTACTCGCTCACATTTACCGGTGACGCGTGCTCGTCCATCTCAGCACGACCCGTACGGCGGACAAAGTATCGAATCGGCGCGTCGGGAACCTCTGGTGTGACTTGCAGAGATCGAAACTTGGCGTCGATAGTTGACGAGACTTGATTGGAAGCCTCCAAAGAAGACCCCGGCGGTAGCGTCAGGTTGACTTGCACACTGCCTTCGTCAAAGTCAGGCAGAAAGCTGCTGCCCATGTTGGCTAACATTAGCCCAGCAACCCCAACGGCGAACCACGTCAGCAGAAGCAGCGGCCCCGGAATCGCCATGCTCAATCGAATCAGCGGTGTTGCCAGCCATTTAAGGCCACGCAGTAAGAGTCCGTCCTTTTCTCGATGTGTCGCTTCTGATTTTGGCAACAGGTAATAAGAAAGGACTGGCGTTACTGTTAAGGAAACCAGCAGAGATGACAGGATAGAGACGATGTAAGCCACGCCCAGAGGCTCGAACAGGCGACCGGCAACTCCCGAGATCGCAAACAGCGGCAGAAAGACAAGGATCACGACGATAGTTCCAAACACGATCGCGCTGCGGATCTCCCGGCTGGCGTCATAGACAACTTGAATCGCCGGTCGCGGACTTTTCAGCGCGTTGTTTTCGCGCAGTCGCCGGAAAATGTTCTCAACGTCAACGATCGCATCGTCAACCAGTTCGCCCATCGCGACAGCAATCCCACCAAGGGTCATGACGTTGATGGTTAATGAGGCGTCTGTCAGGTATCCAATCAGCCGGAACACCAACGTGGTGATCACCAATGAAAGCGGAATGGCGGTTAGCGTAATGAATGTCGTGCGAAAGTTCAGCAAAAACAGAAACAGCACGATAATGACCAGCAACGCACCGATGGCCAGCGCCTCGCCAACATTAAAGACGCCGCGGTCAATAAAGTTCCTCAATCGGAAAAGCTCGCTGTTGATGACAATATTTGCCGGCAGTGACGCCTCGACCTCGGAAAGAGCTTTCTCGATTTTCTCCGTAAGGGAACGCGTATCGACATGCGGCTGTTTAACAATGGTAAAGATCTGTCCGGGCCGTCCATTGACCGCGCCGTCACCGCGTTTGAATTCAGCCCCCTCTATTATCTTGGCCACTTGGCTCAGCAGAATAGAACGCTGATCAGTGACGCGCACGGGAACCTTGTTCAAGTGTTCGATAACTTGTGCTGTATCTGGTCCGACGCGGCCTAGGATTCGAATCGGACGCTCTGACTCACCAGTGATCGCGAAACCGCCACTGGTGTTGATGTTGCTTTCGGCCAACGCGCTTTCGACATCTTGAATGGTGACGCCGTATTCAATTAGGGCAGTTGGATCGACAAGCACCTGATACTGCTTGCGCTCGCTGCCCTGCAAAAAACACTCGGCAACGCCAGCGACCTTTAACAACCGTGGACGCACCACCCAATCGCCAAGGGTACCCAACTCCAATTCGTGCTCCAGCTCCGAGGGGAAGTTGACTGCGTGTTCGACGCCGTTGATGTTGATCAGAAACGCACGTGCGGGGCTGGTTTTGCTTTTGTCGTTGGAAGCAACGATCGACGTGGCTTTAACGGGTTGCCAAGAGCTTGGGTCGTGCCGGTCTTTGGGTGTCCAGATCGAGACGGTGCCGTCTTCCGTCAACTCTGCAAGAAAATCTGTGTTTTCGATCGGAACCAGTCGGCCGCCGCTGGGGCCTTGTTGTCGATACATGCCGGCGATCACGATCTGCCCCATGATGGACGACGGGGGCGTCATCTGTGGATTGATTCCCCGCGGTAGCTCACCGGAGATGGTCGAAAGCCGTTCTTGCACGGTTTGTCTAGCTTCTCGAATTTCGGTTTCCCAACCAAACTCGATGTAGATGACGTTCAGCCCCGCCGTGCTTTGACTACGAACGGCCTCCACGCCGCTTGCTCCCAGTAACGCGATTTCAATTGGGTGAGTGACCAACGTTTCGACTTCTTCGGTCGAAAGACCGGTGCATTCTGTCAGGATCACGACGCGCGGGCGATCGAGGTCGGGAAACACATCGATCGGCATCGTGGTGGCAAGGTAAGATCCATACACCAACAGGATCAGGCTGATGACCACAACCAGAAATCGGTATCGCAGCGAAAGTCGAATGAGGGAGTCTAGCATCGGCCGGTTTCCTTAGTGAGCGCCATGGATGGTGCCATCGGCGTGCATGTGGAATCCGGGTTGCAATCCGCCAGCCGCTTGCGACTTCAAAACTCGGTTCAATGAAGCGGCAGCGTTTTGCGCGATATAAAAGCCAGGGCTGATCGATCCGTCATTGACCAAGACCACGTTGTGTCGATCACGATGTGCAACTTCGACAGCGATTCGGTTGAACAGGTCGCCGTTTTGTTGGAACACGTAAGCTTCGGGGCCTTCGAAGACAACTGCCTCGGCGGGCAGAACCAAGACGTTCTCGATTTCTTCGACGGGCACAAGAACGTTGACACGTTGGCCCGGCCTGTATCGCCAAACTACAAACGGACGGCCTTCTTTCTGGTAGCTGATCGACTGATTCTCTAGCGGAATAAAAAAGTCAAAAGTGCGGCTGTTGGGGTTGGTTGTATTGGCAAGGTGGCGAATTTGAAACGTTTGCTCTCGAGCGTCCCAGTCTTCGGCGACATCCTCGGTGAATTCAACTTCCATTTCCCAATTGTTTTTGGCAGCTTTGGCCAATCGCGATGCTTCCTTCTTGAATGCATGCCCTTTGATGTAAAGGGAGTTATGATTGGCCAACACAGCGAGTGCCGATCCTGCTTGAACCTGCTGTCCCAATTCGACCGAAAGCTTTTGGATCTCGAAGAAATGTTGCTCTTTCGCTATGGCATCCGAGTGCTGGGGATCTTCGATCTCCAAATCGTCATTGGCCTCCTTTACCGTCGGTGCAGCCACGGCGATTTCGGTCAGAAACTCTCCGCGTTCAATTTGATCGACCTGTTGCTGTGTAACGCCTCGGGCGGTTAGGTCTTGACGATAGGCATCAACGTTTGCGTTCTGTCGGCTGATTTGTTGTTCAAGTGCAATCTTTCGTTTTCCCGGAACGGCACCCGTTTCAATTAGGCGACTGATGCGCTGCATTTCGGTGTCTAAGAGTTCGATCTCACGTTTGGCTTTGAACAGATCGGATTGCGATTGCTGTAGATATTCACTTGCCAGCCGAATCGTAAACAGTTTTTCGCCGGGGCGCACGATGTCCCCTTCAAACGCATGGACTTGAGTGATCACACCAGCGAGTGGAGTTGTAATTCCGCGATCGGTGAGCCCGGGGCGGTCTTCAATGACTCCCGGAATCTGAAGTTTTCGCCAATACACCTGAGGCTTGGCCGGCGCCGCCATCAAACTCAAATTCGCTCGCGCTTTCGCGCTCAGCTCTAAGATCTTTGGCTTATCAGCGGGGGCGTGTGAAACATGATCGTGTGAGTGGCTGTCTGGTGCCTCGGTTTGTCCCACCAAGGGTTGCCAGTAGGGACGACCAAACCACGCAGCTGCCGCGATCAAGCCAATGACGATCAAATAGGCCAAGGGGGCAATCATTTTTTTCAGAGAGTTCCAACGCATGTGATTACCCAAAATGTTGTTGGGAACCTGAAGAATAGGTGGGCTTGAGACACCATTAAAACAGTAGGCGGAGTTTCTTCAAGCTTAGAGCATACGCGTCCGGTCGATCGCTCCGGACTGTACTCCCTTTCTGGTATTCGGCAAAATACCAATGGAGACAAGAACCAACCACGACCACTCGTTATAGGAGGAACGAGTGATTGAAACCTGCATTTTGTGGCAGTTAATGTCGCTACTGCCGTAAGAATCGCTACTGCCGTTTAGAAGAATCCCAACTAACGCCGGTCTTTCCCGTTGTCAACGCACTTCGGAAGCTGCCTTCGGCGGAGAAATGCCACATTGGTTGCTGGACCTGCCAAACCTCCAGTTTATCTTTCGGTGGCGGGCGATTTCCATGAATTACACCAGCGATGCCGGCTATTGTCATACTAATCGATCAAGGATCATCGACGCGCAGCTGAGCACCAAAAAGAATCCGCACATGTCGGTGACGGTCGTCAGGATTGGACCGGAAGCGAGTGCCGGGTCCAGCCCAAAACGACGCATGACCAGCGGCAGGGTTCCGCCAAGTGAAACCGCGATAATCGTGTTGAGCATCATCGCACAACCAACCACGATGCCCAGCCATGGATTGCCCTTCCAAAGCCAAGCCAGAAGACCGATGAAAAGGCCAAGCGCCAATCCGTTAATTAGGCCAACGCCGATCTCTTTCATCCACACACGCATCGCTTCCCGAGCATCCACCAAGCCAAGCGAAAGCTCGCGCATGCTGACGGCAACGGCTTGATTGCCACTGCAACCACTCATGTCAGAAATGATCGGCAGGAATACCGCCAACGCAATGACTTGGGCTAATGTGTCTTGATAGTAGGCAATCACACCGGCGGCGAACAGGTTCAAAAAAATGTTGATGCTCAGCCACGCCAATCTTCGACTCGACCGCTTCAACAGCGGCATAGTGCGAAGCTCTTCGTCAATGATGCCTTGCGCCTTCATGTAGTCGTGGGAGTAATGTTCGGCCATCGCTTCTTCGACATCTCCGCGTCGCAGCACTCCGACAAGGCGGCCGTCATCGTCCACCACAGGAACGCCAACGAAACGGTAAGAGGTAAAGAAATCGTGCAAGTCAACGAGTTTATCGTTGACGTGAAATGTCTGCATCCCAGAGACCATTGCTTCAGCCGCAGTAACGTTTCGATCAGAAAGCACCAGTTTTCGCAGCGGCAATACGCCGATCAATTTCGCGCTATCGTCAACAACGTAAATGTATTGAACGGAAAAACCGGTGTACTGGTCGGAGTTCAATTGCAGTTTATGGATGACCTCCTCAAGCGTGTCAGTTGCCGCAACGGAAACGAATTGCACGATCATCATGCCGCCCGCTTCTTCGGCGTCATACTGCGTCAGTTCTCGTAGCTTATCAGCGGTTTCGTTCTCCATTGCCGAATAAATCGACTCACGCAATTGCTTGGAGAGTTCACCGACAAGGTCGGCTTGCTCGCTCTTTGGAAGTTCGTCGAGGACCAATGCCGCTTTTGCCGGATCAAGAAAGCTGACGGCATCAACCGCATGGGCGTCGGGCAAGTCGTGAATAAAGGTCGCTGCGTGCAGCGAATCAGTATTTTTAATTAGAGTTTGACGAAGCGCTTCGGGTAACCGCGTAAGCACCGTCGTGCGTTCGGACGTTTCGACGCTGTCGAGCAATTCCGACGCTTTAGCGTACTGCTCCGCTTTGATCAGCGACTCAAGCTCTTCCAAAAGACTCGATAATTCCTGTAAGTTCACTTCGCGTTCCTTTTGAGTCACTTTGTTTTCTTTCTTGTCGCCAGATCGTTTTTTTGTGTTTCTGTTCAGCAAGTGTTGGATCAGCAAATATTGGACCATATCGTCCGCGATCTCGAAATCGAAATCGAAGGTCTATTGAAATTTCTGCTTTCCGGTAGGGCTAAAGGCATTTGCCGCAACCAATTTGTCGTCGATCAACTCAAGTCCGAAGAAAACAAAACCCGGGACTTCCATGGAGTGGGTTGAAACCCACCTGCGTTCAATACATACTTTATGAGTCTACTCTGGTGTGTTTAAGTATATGATTTCGCTAACTTTTCTATCAGGAAACAAGATGATCAACCTTCGAATTCTACTCTCAGTTCAACTGCTATTTGCTCTGGCCATGGTGCAGTTTACTGTCGCTCAAATAACGATCGATTCGATTTCGTTACGAAACAATGATCTGATTTATAATCCGGCCGTTGATCGGATTTTCGCAAGCGTACCAAGTGATGCTGGAGCTGCGTTGGGAAATCGGCTGGCTATTATCGACCCATCAACCGGGGATATGTCATCAACTGGTTTCATCGGCAGTGAGCCAACACCTCTGGCCGTTTCAGACGATGGAAGCTTTGTTTATGTGGGGCTCCGCGGAAGCGCAAGTGTCTCTCGCTACGATGTGCAATCAAACACCGTCGGCCTTGAAATTGGCCTAGGGACTTCTGGGTTTTTGGGCAACTTTTTTGCTGAGGATATCGCGGTGCTTCCGGGATCACCAAACAGCATTGCAGTATCTCGTCGAAATGTCGGCTTCAGCCCACGTCATGAAGGAGTTGTCGTGTTCGATGGCGCAGTGCAACGCGCCTCTCAAACATCAGGACACACTGGCGCTAATCGAATTGAATTTGGAGATGACGCAAGTACTTTGTTTGGACTTAATAACGAAACGACTGAGTTCGGCTTTCGAACGATGACGGTTGATGCTGATGGTGCCACAGTGGATTCGGTGGTTCGCGGTGCTGGCGGAGGGTTTGGGACGGACATCGAATTTGCAGGTGGTCGAATTTACATGACCAATGGAACAGTTTTGGACGCTGCGACTGGCGCACGATTAGGGAGATACAGTGCAAGTGGCTCCGTTGCGGTCGATGTAGCGGCCGAACAGGTTTACTTTTTAGGAAGTACTTCAGTCCGAATTTTTGATTTGACAACGTTCGTTCCCATCGGCGAAATCGCATTTGGGTTCTCCACGTCAGGATCTAGCCTAACCCGTGTAGGAGAAAACGGGCTGGCATTCCGAGACAGTTCGAATGTGTACCTTATTGACTCTCCTGAGTTTATTGGAACACCGCCAGTCGAGGCGGAAATCATCTTGGGTGACGTCAACGAGGATGGCACCGTGGACTTTTCGGATATTCCTTCTTTTATCGTTGTTCTTGCAGTTGGAGGGTATCAAGCTGAGGCCGATTGTGATCCAAACGGAGTCGTTGACTTTTCCGACATTTCTGCGTTTATTGAGATCCTGAGGGGCAACTAAGGCTTGGTCCAGATTTGGAATTAGGATTTAGATGAAAGCGAAACGACGCGAGTCCTCCGGGCCCCATCGTTAATCAATTGGTATTTATACCGGACGGCTTTCGACGTCACGCTTTAAGAGCGGACTGGCAATCCGAAAATTGAATCGGGATGAAGCACTAGACTGCGGAGCTAAACAAATAAGGTTGTCAGATACCTGACACCTTTTTTTGTGTCTTCACATGATGCAACGCCCAAAAGACATTTAATGATTTCTTTCCTCTCGAGGAAAAACATGCACTTTGTGGTGCCCTAGAATGCGTGGGGGTACTTAACCGCAGCAGTTGTTTTGATGGACGATTCCCTCTTGGCCGTTGGGTAAATTCCGACCGGGTAAAGATTGATCGGGGCTTTCGTCCTCTGCAATGAGCGTACTGAAGATTTCCTGCACTCGCTAGAGGAATGCGGCGTCGGTGAATTCAACACGTTGCTATCGACATTGCCATAAAATGAAAATGCGCGTTTTGTTACAATTGCGACGTAAGGATTGAGAGCGATTCTCCG
>CALHPU010000147.1 GCA_938036435.1 uncultured Pirellulaceae bacterium
TGTACTTGGCCGACAATGGCCAAGCTACAAAAGGAGCACGACACTAGACTAAACATCATCCAATGCTGAGATCCATTGGCTGATTCGCCAGTCCATCCAGAAACGGTCAGGATCGCGTACGCCTCGGCTGATGAATCCCAAATGACCTCCTTGGCGAGTGCTGACGACATCGATGTAGTTCGACAGGTGAGCTTTCTCGTACATTTCAAATGGAACGACCGGATCGTCTTTGCTCGAGAGAATGATGGTTGGCACGCGCACGTCTTTGAGAATGTGGATGGAACTGGCGTCGGAGTAATACTCTTCTGCTCCAGCGTACCCCCAGACCGGAGCGGTAAATTGGTCATCAAATGTAAACAGCCGATCCGGCACTGGATTGATGCCGTTGTCCACCAGACCTACAACCTTGCGCCGCCGGTAGCTGAGCGCTTGTTTGAGTCGAGACATAAAATACGCCTCGTAGATTCGGTTGCCGTACTGCCGCAGATTCCAAGACGTGTACAGCAAATCCACAGGCGGGGAAACGGCCACCGCTGAATCAACGTGACGTGGGAAATCTTCAGCCCAGCGTCCCAGAGTTCTCATGACGATGTTGCCGCCAATGGAAAACCCAACCAAACTAATTTTCGAAAGCGGAGACAGGCTGTGCACGAAATTGACCACGGACTCTAGGTCCTGACTACAGCCGCCGTGAATGTGGGAACGCGAGATCAGCTTGCTGTCGCCATGGCCGCGTAGGTCAACGCGAAAGGTGCGGACGCCATGGCGTCGTAGCTTATCGGATTGCCGAACAACACATGGTGATGCGTGGCTGCCGACCAGACCGTGCAAGAGGATCGCAATTCGGTCTCCCGTGATCCATTTCTTGGGCTGGTCATCGTGGATCACCAATCGGTCACCGTCAAACAGTTCTACTGTGTGTTTGACAGCAGAGTAGTCCGACTGCCGCCCCTTAATAAACAGAGGCGCGACGGTCTGCAGTAGACTCGTTGGGCAAAAAGCATTGCGTCGGAACGGTGGGTAGTCGGCGATTAACACGAGGAGACGGGGAGTTTGTTCAGAACGGGGTAACCAGCTGGATTGGTGGAGCGAAATTATAGCCCGTTTCTCTTTTGTGGCGAGACCGCTGGATTCACGGTTCCTTGAGGCACAACGAAAGGCGTTTCAAAACTATAGTAGCACCCGTTTCCGAGTCGCAATGCCACTCATTCTAGGCCGTAGGCCGGCAGGAAGTGTATCGCCCTCCGGGCTAAAGCCAACCAAAGAACAGCCTGAACTTGGCAATGTAATTATAACGTGAGTGGGCCAAAGAATCGGGGAGCCGCGTTTTATAGAGTCACTAGTGCGGCTCGGTGTTCGACTCAAACCCCGTGGAAATCGCGGATCACCTGCCATGTTTCCTCAGGCGTTTCGGTATATTGGAACAGTTCTAAATGACTGTCGCTGATCACGGCTTGATCGGCCAAGAATTGGAAGTCGATAATTCCATCCCAATATTCTTTGCCGTAAAGGATGATTGGCACTTCCTGCATGCGGCCAGTTTGCCGCAAGGTCAAGACGGTGAACAATTCATCCAATGTTCCGAAACCGCCCGGGAAACAGACGATCGCTTTGGCGCGAAGAAGAAAATGCATCTTGCGGATGGCAAAGTAGTTGAACTGAAAACACAGTCCCGGCGTGATGTAGGAATTAGGCGTCTGTTCAAACGGCAGCGTAATGTTAAGCGCCATTGATTTGCCACCGGCCTCGTAGGCCCCACGGTTACCCGCCTCCATGATTCCCGGCCCGCCACCGGTCTTGATGAAGAATTCGCCATCGCGATGCTGTTTGTTGAAATCCGTTACCAGTCCCGCGAACTTGCGACAGTCCTCGTAGTACCGTGACTTTTTCAAGACGTTGTTTGCCCGAACGAGTTCACGCTGGGCTTCGGCGTCGTCGGCATTGGCGGTCAGTTTTTCCTTTGCTGCGGCAACCTGTTTGTCGGCCTGCTCTTTGGAAGCGACCTGCGTTCCACCAAACACAACCACAGACGAGTTGATGCCGGCGTCCTCCATCATTTTCTCAGGCTTCAGCAGCTCCAAATGCAGCCGCACCGGCCGCAAGTCTTCGCTTTTGATGAATTCGACATCGTCATAAGCGACCTTATAACTGGGGTCGTTCATGATCGCTTCAAGGCGTTCTTGTTCGTTGGGTTCGCTCACTTTATTCCTCGTTCTCTCAAGATGTTTGGCTGGGATGTACTAAATAACGTCATCGGTGGACTAAATGTTCATAGATACTTGGCTAACGCGTCGCCTCGGGTCGCCCGCGCGTCGACTCGTTTGGAAATTTCCGAATCTTCAACAAGCGGAGGAGCGTGAAATGGCTTGACCCGAGCGTCAATCACGAGGCTGCCCTCGCATCCCCAGTGTTTATCCGCCGTCGCGCCGGCAATACCGTCAATGTCGGTTGCAGGGTTGCTGCGGGTGAAGACGGACCACAGGAAATTGTTCAAGGTGCGCGATACGAATTGTGAATCATCGACAATCACGACCAGCGGAAACTGATTGATGGATGCTTGTTTGTCAAAGGAACGACAAAACGCGTTCACCTGTCCACAGTGTCGTGATGTCTGCGCGTGCGAGGAAGGTGCTTCGGACGATCCAAATTTAGGTCCGGTTACCGCCAATACACCCGGCAAGCAAATTTTGGGGTCTGAGAATCCTTTAGGCAAACTTAGGTCGCTCGGTATCTCGGTTGGCAATTTTCTGATGCCCTGCCCTGCCGCGGCGATGACGACTTTGGATCCAGTGTTGAATCCGCTGCCAGAATAGTCCAGCGTGTCGATGGTGGTCTTCGTTTGAAAGTGAAGGTCGCGCGTCCAGTCGACGCGCTCTAGCATTTTGATGAAAAATGTTTCGATGTCCGACAGCTTCAATTCTGGTGCCGAAGCCGCATCGAGGATCCACAAATACTTGGCCAGCGACATTTGCCCCTGTCCCAGAATGGCGTTGGCCTGCGTCAGCAATTCTTGGGGTTGAGTCGTCTGCTGGTACGGCACATAACGCTCGCTGCCGATCGCCAACAGCAGCGGATGAACACCCGAAGCGTCCACCGCGTTGACTTCTTTGACTCCGGGCAGAACCGTGGGAATCACTGGCCCGGTCAGCTCGTGAATCAGTTCGCCGAAGACGGTGTCCTCTTGTGGCGGCCGCCCGACGACCGTGAAAGGCCAAATCGCTCCGGTGCGGTGGTAAACCTTGTCCACTTTCATCAGCGGAAATTCATGCGTCAAACTGTAGTAACCCAAGTGATCGCCGAACGGGCCCTCGGGCTTGGTTGCCTCAGGCTCGACGGTGCCTGAAATACAAAAATCGGCGTTGGCGTAGATCGATGCACCGTTGGGATTTTTGACCATCGGGATGCGGTGTCCGGCTAGCGCCCCGGCGAACGTCAGCTCGCTCATCCCCTCCGGCAGCGGCATCACGGCCGCCACCGTCATTGCCGGATTGCCACCGACAAATACGTTGACGCGAAAAGGTTGCTTTAGTTCGTTGGCCGTTTTGTGATGGACGCCAATGCCGCGATGGATCTGGTAGTGGATTCCGACTTCTGATTGTGGGTCGTAATCGTTGCCGGAAATTTGCACGCGGTACATGCCCATGTTGGACTTCATCAGCCCCGGCTGGCCGGCGTCCTCGGAATAAACCTGCGGCAGCGTTACAAAGGCTCCACCATCATCAGGCCAGCACTTCAATTGCGGTAGCTGATCCAAAGGGATCTCGTTCTCCATCACCGCGCCTTGGCGAACCGATTTGGGTTGCATCTGCCAAGCGATAAATGGAGCCTTCCAGTACTTCAGCGGATTCTTCAGGGCCGCTTCTGGATTCACTTTGAGCCCAATAGCGCGTTGCACGTTGACGAACGTATCGCGGAAAATGTACCGAGCCCGTTCTAGTGTTCCAAATAGGTTCGAGGCCATCGGGAATTTACAGCCGACGGGGTTCTCGAACAGTAGCGCTGGGCCACCGGACAAGTAGACACGCCGGTGGATCTCGGCCATTTCGAGGTTAGGATCAACCGGATCGCTGATGCGGATCAAGTGTCCGTTTTCTTCGAGATCTTTGGTGCAGTCGGAGAGAAAACGATAGCCCATGGTCAGTGATTTCGGTCCATAAGAGAAAAAAGAACGTCTGGGTGTACTACCGTAAAAACTTACACAAAATATCAGCAATTTGCCGCCGAGTGTCGCGAGCCGCCCGGTGCACAACGATCGCCTACGGAAATTATCTCATGACTTGCTGATTGCGAGAACCCGTGTGAAAATCGTCCTCTCCAATTCAATCGGCCGACCTGAAACCACTAGACACCATGAAAATCGAAACTACCAATACGCCCGCCGCCGACATCGATGCCTCCGCCATTGCAATATTCATTTGGAAAGACGAACCATTGACGGGTTCAGCTTTGGACATCGACACTGCGACCGAGGGTGCGCTTTGTTGCTTGATTAAATCCGGAGAGGTTTCAGCTGAATCTTTGGCGGTCTCCAAAATGCTCGCGCCCGTTGGCGTGACGGCCAAAGTCGTGTTGGTGGTGGGGCTGGGGGCGAAAGCCGATCAAGCACCGGGGCTCGCCGGACGGGCGGTTGGCACTGCAGCAAAATCGTTGGCCGCGACAGCGCGCGATACGGTTGGTTTCTTTTTGGATTCACTGGACGTTACCGAAGCGGTCGCCGCCACGATCGTAGGTGTCGTAGGTCAAGGGCTCTATCAATGCAGGGAACAACTGACTCCGTTCAAAAAAGCGTGCTTTAGCACCGATGACACTGCGGCGGTTGAACGAGGAAAGATTTTGGGCGATGCCCAGAACCTTGTCCGAAAACTGGTCAACATGCCGGCCAGCGATCTTTATCCTGACTCGTTCGCGACGGAGGCTGTTAATGTTGGTGCGGCATCTGGTTTTGAGGTGGAGGTCTGGGACGAGCAGCGACTGGAGCAAGAGCGCTGCGGTGCTTTTCTGGCGGTTGGCCGCGCGTCGGCGCATCCGCCGCGTTTGGTGATCATGAAATATATGGGCGGTCAATCGGATGAAAAACCGCTGGGGTTGGTCGGTAAAGGCGTTACGTTTGACTCTGGCGGTCTGTCCATTAAAACGTCCGAAGGCATGATGGCGATGAAGTGCGATATGGCGGGGGCGGCTACGGTGCTGGGAACGATGCAGGGAATCGCCAAATTGAAATTGCCGATCAACGTCATCGGGTTTGCCGGTATGGCGGAGAACATGATCGGCGGAAATAGTTTTCGGTTGGGCGACGTGTTGACCTCGCGCAATGGAAAAACGATCGAAGTCCACAACACCGATGCCGAGGGCCGATTGGTATTGGCGGATACTTTAGACGTGGCGGTGGATCACGGAGTCGGAAGGATCATCGACCTTGCGACGTTGACGGGAGCCTGTTTGGTTGCACTTGGGACGGATATTGCCGGGCTGATGACTAACAATGATCAACTGGCCGCGGATGTGAAAGCGGCGGCAGCTGCGTGCGGAGAGTACGTTTGGGAGTTACCGATGCATGACTATTTTTCTGATCAAATCAAGAGTTCGGTCGCCGACATCAAGAACCTTGGCGATTCACGTTGGGGCGGATCAATTACCGCCGGCAAGTTTCTTGAGGAATTCGTGCGTGAAACGCCTTGGGTGCATCTGGATATCGCCGGGCCCAGCTTCTCCGACAAACCCAAATCATGGATCGATGGGGGGGCGAGCGGTTGTATGGTGAGAACGCTGGTCGAGTATGCAGAATAGGCAGTCTTTGGTTGGTCTTTAACTGGCGCGACTAGAGTCTAGCGCTGTGAAAAATCGACGTTTGGAGTGATAGCGTTTTCCGCTACACTCGACGCTTGCCGTGACAAGGATATAGATCCAAGTCGATCGGCCAAATCACCATCCCATCTAACCAGGAGTTTTCGTCATGGGCTTTATTCAAGATTTCAAAGAGTTTGCGTTCAAGGGTAACTTAATTGATATGGCAGTTGGAATCGTGATGGGGACGGCGGTTGCCGGAGTCGTTAAGTCGTTCTTGGAGAATATCATCACGCCTTTGATTGCAGTGGTTGCAGGTGTTCCGGATCTGAGTTCGATGAAGTACCCAATTGGCGGTGAGATCGAAACGACCAACGCCGCTGGTGAAGTAATCATGGAGCAGGCTGCAATCAAGTACGGTACATTTATCTCGGGCGTCATCGATTTTGCGATACTGGCGTTCGTCATTTTCATCGCCCTGAAAGTAGCCAGCTCATTCATGAAAGCTTCGGCAGAAGATGCGGAGCCATCTGACGAGGTAAAACTGCTGACCGAAATCCGCGACTCTTTGGGCAACAGATAGTCCAAGGTCGCACGTCTTTATTCACTGAAGAATTTAAAGCGAATTTGCAAAAATATCAGGCACCGCGAAAGCGGTGTCCTTTTTTATATGCCCACCAGCGGGGTTAAACACCGTCGCGCTTCTTTGCTGGGCTCTTCCGGATCGATCATCGTCGTCACGACGATGATGTTTCTAGTCCTAAATCCACGTTGCTCGACACGCACACGAGTTTCTCGTACCAAAAGAAATTCTGGCAGGGCATTGTAAACTTCTGCATCGCCAACAATAAAATATTCGGCAAACTCAGGGAAATGATCAATTGACATATCGGCATTGTCCGATATGTTTGATTGGAGAAGCATCATGAACAAAAAACGAAACACAAAAGTCCTCGACATTGACGCCCTGACGATGGCAGCGGAATGCTTGAAAGCACTTGCGCATCCTCATCGACTACAGATCGTGCAACTCTTGCTTTCGGGCGAACAGTATTCCGTCAATGAGATTGCGGAGTTTTGTGAATTGACTCAACCAACGACTTCGGATCACTTGCGATTGATGCAACGATGCGGATTCCTGCGAAGTCAACGAGATGGCCGAACTGTATTTTACGAAATTGCCGAACCGCACTTGGAGGACATCATGTCCTGCATGCAAAGTCGATTCGGGTAATTTTTTTTGGTCTTACATATCGACTAATTGGAATATATGAAGGCGACAGTGTGTCGCAGAGCGTTAACGGGAGAAAGCCATGCTGCTCAAGTACTTCTACGATCAAGAATTGGCCCACGCGTCTTATATGGTTGGTTGCCAGAGAACAGGTGAAGCGATCATTGTTGATCCTGATCGAAACATCCAGCAATACCTCGACGTTGCCAAACGAGAAAAGATGAAGATCATTGGCTCAGTCGAGACTCATATTCACGCGGACTACGTTTCAGGCAGCCGTGAACTGGCTGAAAGAGTTGGAGCGAAACTTTATGTATCGGACGAGGGGCCAGCCGGTTGGAAGTACACCTTTGTTAGCAAGTATGAACACCAATTTCTGAAAGACGGCGATACGTTCAGAGTCGGCAATATCAAGATGCAAACGATGCACACCCCGGGGCATACGCCCGAAAGTCTCTCGTTCGTCTTGACGGACATTGGTGGTGGAGCGGACATGCCGATGGGGCTGTTCACCGGCGACTTTGTGTTCGTCGGTTCCACTGGCCGTCCTGATTTGCTCGAAGAAGTTGCTGGACAAGAGGGTTCTGCTGAACCCGGAGCCCGTGACCTCTATCGTTCGATTCAAAAGTTCTGTGAGCTTCCCGATTACTTGCAGATCTGGCCATCACACGGTGCTGGTAGTGCCTGCGGCAAAGGACTGGGAGCAATCCCGTCCAGCACCGTTGGCTACGAAAAATTGTTCAACGAAGCATTGCAGTTCGAATCAGAGGATGCTTTCGTTGAATACATCCTTAAAGATCAATCAGAAGTACCACCTTATTTTGGGGTAATGAAGCATGTCAACAAGCACGGTCCGAAAGTAATCGGTGACGCCGGCATGCCCCAGAAGCTGGACGTCTCAATCCTGGCTCAGACATTGGAGTCAAACACTGTCATTAATGTTGGGGCGCCCAGAAGTTTCGCCGAAAAGCATGTTCCCGCGACGATCAATATCCCGACGAAGTACATCGCTCACCAAGGGGGCTGGTTCATCAACTACGAAAAGCCACTTTATCTGATTGCTGATTCAGCGATGCTCGCAGAGAGCATTCGTGTACTTCGCGAAATTGGCGTCGACAATATTGCGGGGTACTTCGATGCGAATGAAGTAAGCAAATCTGGATTGGCTAAAGAGTCGTTCGAGTACAAGTCTCCATCGGAATTAGCTGACCAGATCAAAAATAACGAGGTCTATCTCCTCGACGTACGTGGTCAAGCTGAATGGAACGAAGGACACATTTCCAATGCGGAATATTCCTTTCTCGGTGAGATGTTGGACGCCATTGGCAATTTTAAGAACGACAAGCCGATCGTTTTTCAGTGTCGTACCGGAGGGCGTTCTGCAATCGCTTGTAGCATCGCTCAAGCACACGGAATCAAGAAAGTCATCAACCTCGATGGCGGCATCGTGCAGTGGGAACGAGAAGGATACCTCGTTGACACCAATCAACCACAACCAGTTGGCTGAGCCGTCGGCAAAACCTACCAATGGCCTTTAGCTACCTACTTCCTGAATTTACTTCATAACTGAGCATCAAAATGGACTTCATAATGCAACCTTGGCCGTGGTGGTTCTCCGGAATCCTTGTCGGTCTGACTGTGCCACTGCTCTATTTCCTCACCGGACAGGGCTTTGGAATTTCAACCAGCTTTCAACAAGTCGGGGCCATGTGTGCTCCCGGATCCAAGCTCGCCTATTTACGTGATTTCAACAAACGCAAAGGGATGTGGACGTTGATGTTTGTAGTCGGAATCGCAATTGGCGGCTTTATTGCCAACCATTGGTTGTCGGCAACACCCGTCGAATTCTTGCCACAATCATTCATGAGCGTTGGCGGCGGGATTCGCTTGTTTGTCGGAGGAATCCTGATTGGATTCGGAACTCGATACGCAGGCGGTTGTACATCCGGCCACGCGATCACAGGGATTTCGAATCTGAATTGGCCAAGCCTCGTAGCGACGATCTTCTTTTTCGTTGGAGGTCTTGGAGTGACATGGGGCCTTGGAAGTTTGATTTTTTAGGAAAACGAAAACATGACAACAATCACAAATTCAGAAAAATTAAACGACCAACCCGCCGCAGATAAAATCCAGGAAGGCGTTTCTGGTTTGACTCTTTTTATGTCCTTGCTGATGGGGACTTACTTTGGGGTTGTGCTCACCAAGTCGGAAGTGGTGCGGTGGCAGAGAGTTCACGACATGTTCCTCTTCAACGAGCCGCACATGTATTTGATCATTGGCGTTGGAGTCGCTGTGGCGATGATCTCGATGTTGATCATCAAGCGAATGTCGGCCAAGACCATCG
Source organism: uncultured Pirellulaceae bacterium (assembly GCA_938036435.1). Taxonomy (GTDB): domain Bacteria; phylum Planctomycetota; class Planctomycetia; order Pirellulales; family Pirellulaceae; genus Mariniblastus. The sequence goes on from CALHPU010000147.1 coordinate 9,360, forward strand.
AAGGGAAGCCGATCACCTACAAACCAAAGCCGTTTCACAAAGGCGTTGTTATTGGTGGTACGATTTTTGGTGCGGGCTGGGCGATTGCAGGTGCCTGCCCAGGGCCAATCTACGCTCAAGTCGGTGCCGGCGCTTGGATGGGACTTCTCACGCTTGCCGGTGCATTGGTCGGCATGTTTGTTTTTGCGGCCTTGAAGCCCAAGCTTCCGTTTTAGTTTCCGCAGTTTGAGGTTTGGCCGATCGTTGCGTAATGACGAAACACGCAAAGCAAAATGGCGGCGATTATTATCGGTGCACTATTGGTTGGGTTTCCTGGTCTTGATCGGCAGCTTTGTCATCATTCGCGAAGGCAGCAGTTTGCTTCAATCGGAAAGCAAAGTCGATGTTACTGAGCAAACAACCGCTTTCAAGACTGGCAGTCGAGAATCATTCAATCGAATCATCAATCAACCAGTAACCTAAAAAGGTGGATA
>CALHPU010000148.1 GCA_938036435.1 uncultured Pirellulaceae bacterium
CACGGGCGTGTTGTTATGGGGTGCGTTGATGTTTGTCGAAGACAAGCGTCAATCAGTCCCCTGTACTTAGTTCCAGTAATTTGAAACCGAGAGCAGTATACCAAATGTAAAACCCAAATTCAAATTTAGTACGAGGCGAGGGCAATCTGCGATTTCCAATAAAACAATTGCCTTGCATGCAAGACACTTGGCTACACGTTGGCGCGGTACCATTCAAGGCGAGTGGCAGATGAGAATATGCCGTAGTGGGATTCGCCGGAATTCCTTTTGGCGAGGGAATTCTGGCGAATCCCACTACGGCAGGAGAGTTTCTGCCCGCCGCTCACCTAAGAGGAGTTGCGACAGTTCTAATTATCTAGCTCAACTGATCGGCAAACCGAACGCCGTCGTCGGTTAGCGTCACCGTCGAAGAATCTTGGTTGATCCAGCCATTGTTGCCACACTGCCGCAGCGTGCGACGAAACTGCTTGTCGGTCCACATCACCGACTCACTCAAATCTTCAATGGCAACCGCCACCGGACTATCGCGCTTCAACCGGGCCAACAACAAGTGTTGGAACAGATCGCTACGTTGTCGCCGCCGCAGACGCGCTTTGGCCAACACTCCCTGTCTGGGAGCAACAACGACAGTTACAAGAAAAACTAAACCGGCGACAGTCGCGATCGGCCCCGTTGGCGAAATGTCCAAAGAGTAACCGACGTAAAAACCAATCACGCTGCTGAGCATTCCAATCAAACTGCTTATCACTAACATCTTCCACAATCGACTGCCCAGCAAAAAACTGGCCGCCGGCGGCGCGATCATCAACGCGACCACAAGAATTGAACCCACTGTCTCGAACGCTGCGACCGTGGTGATCGAAACTAGTGCCAGCCAACCAAAGTGCAACAACGTGGGACGAAACCCAAAACTTTGCGATAGTTCTGCGTCAAACATCATCAGTTTCATCTCCTTATAGAAGAAACCAATAAAAGCCAACAACGCCGTCAGCACAGACAACATTACCAGAAACGAACGCGGCATCTCGATCCCAAAGACCTTAACCGTTTGCAGCGCTGCCGACGCCAGATTCCCATCAATGATGCAGTGAGCATGAAAATGCGTGTTATTCAAATTTTGGCTGGCCGCAATAATGCCGACACTAAAAAGTGCAGAGAATACAATCCCTAACGCTGCATCACCGTCGACCAGACGTGTATTGCGAATCGTCTGCACCAGCCAAACCATCAACAGCCCGGAAAGCCCCGCACTGATGATCAACCATGGCGACGAGCGGTCTTGGAAAACAATGAACGCCACAATAATTCCCGGCAACACAGCGTGACTGAGCGCCTCGGCGACCATCGATTCGTGTTTGACGACCAAGTAGACGCCGCATAAAGAACACGCTATAGCGGTTGTGATCGCAATCATCAATGTCCAGAGAACGAGTGCATCCATCAGTTCGCGCCTTCCACGGCGCTGGATTGATGTTCCAACTGCGCCTCTTTTGCCATTCGTTTACGCTTCGCATATCGATAGACCAAACCACGCTGGGGCGCGAAGACTAACGAAAAAAGAAACACGATCGTTGCGACCAAGACAATCACAGGGCCGGTCGGCATATTGGGCCAGTTAAAACTGACCAGACTTCCAACGCCTCCACTGACCGCGCCAAACATTGCTGCCAAACCAACCATCGCGCCCAGACTGCCCGTCCATTGGCGAGCGCTACTGGCGGGAGTCACCAGCAACGCGATCATCAATACGACGCCGACAGACTGGATACCGATGACAATTCCAATCACCATCATCATCAACAGCAACGTGTCCAGCCAAGCAGGACTCAAGCCAAGGCTTTGCGCGAACACGGGGTCAAACGTAAACACTTTGAACTCTTTCCACACCAACAACATCAACAGAATCGTCGACGTCCCTAAGATCGCAATCATCCACAAATCACTTTCGGTCATCGCGGCGGCCATCCCAAACAGATAGTTTTCCAGCCCACGTTTTCCGGGAATGCTGGGCGTGGCGCGCTGCACCCAGCGCAACAATAGAATTCCGCTGCCGAAGAAGATCGCCAACATCACTCCCAGTCCACTGTCGGGTTTCAGTCGTGTTTCTTGGATGATCCAACGCGTCAACAATAGTGCTGCAGTACCCGCGACCAAAGCGCCCGGAATCAACACTAGCAACGACTTGTTACCCTCGCCAGTAATCAGATAGCTGATCAAGAAAAACATCACGATGCCCAACAGCGACGAATGGGCCACCACGTCGCCAATGAGACTTTGCCGCCGTAGGTACGCAAAACATCCCACCGCGCCGCTGACGGCGCCAATACCGGCGGTCCCAAGAAAGACCGTCCGAAAGGTATGGTCGGTTAGCAATTCAAGCATCGTCGGAGTTGCCGGGTAAACCCTGAAGTTCCACAGGTGCATCACGAAAGCCGCAGTCGATCCCGCAATTCTTAATGGGGCCGCCGTAGGTTTGCTCCAACAGATTGCTGGTGAACGCGCAATCGATCGGACCGGAGGAAATAATCTTCTTGTTGATCAATGTGATTTCGTCAAAGTAGTCACAAATCGTGGTCAGATCATGGTGCACAACAACAATCGTTTTTCCCTCATCTCGCAAACTTTGCAGCAACTTTACGATCGCCTTTTCAGTCGTCGCATCCACGCCGGCAAAAGGTTCGTCCAAGAAATAGATGGGCGCATTTTGCACAAGCGCGCGAGCCAGAAACGCCCGTTGCTGCTGGCCACCGGATAGTTCGCCGATTTGACGATGCGCGAACTCGGACAACTCAAACCGCTCCAGCGCCTCCATCGCCTGTTTCTTTTGCTTCGCACCCGGACGCCACACCCAACCGAGACTACCGTACGTGCCCATCGTCACTAGATCCAATACCGTCGTGGGAAAATCCCAATCGACGCTCGTGCGCTGCGGCACGTAACCAATCTGTTGCCGATTCTTTGTAAACCGTTTTCCCAGAACCTCGATTCGTCCGGCGAGTCTCGGAACCACGCCAAGGACCGCCTTTAACAGGGTGCTCTTGCCCGCACCATTGGGGCCTACGATTCCCATCATCACACCTTGATCAATCGACAGATCAACATTCCACAAAACGGGAATGGAATCATAGGCGACGGTCAGGCCGTTGATCTTCAGTGCTGGGGAAGTTTCGGACATGCGTTTCGTTTTGACTCAACCTCGTCTTTAAACTACTTGAGATTCTCAACCATGATCTCTACGTTGGATCGGAAGGCCCCAAGGAACGTATTTTGCGGAGCCGTATCTCCAAGGTCGTCGGAGTACAACTGTTGCGAGACAATTTTCACTTCCCATCCGCGCGACTGGCAAGCTTCCTGAAGCGCTTTGCTAACTTTGGGATTGGTGATCGCCTCTAAGAAAATCACCGGCACCTTTTTCTCGCAGATCTCTGCCGCCACGCTGCTCATCGTCTGAATGTCTGCTTCGGCGTCGTTGCCAACGCCCAGCGGGGCCAGTGTCTGCATGTTGTAGACTCTAGCAAAATAATTGAATGCGTCGTGAGCGCTGACAATGTAGCGACGCGGCTCTGCAATGGCAGAAAGTTGCTCGGCCGCCCATTGATGGGCCAAGTCAATTTTTGCGGCGTAGGAATCGAGATTTTTCTGATAGGTCTCTTTGTTGTCTGGATCAATTTCCATCAAATGGTTGGCAAGACCGTGAACGCATTTTGACCATCCGGGAAGATGATTCCAGATATGCGGATCGAATGGGGCATTTGGATCGGTCTCTCCGTCCTCAATCCAGTCAAGGCGGTACGCTTGCGGGAACACCGACGCCATCGACCACGACTTTTCACCGAACGTGTTGTGCAAATGCTCATCCAACCGCGCCTCGAGATGAAACCCGTTGTAGATGATCGCGTCACACTTTTTCATTGCCTGAATGTCGCGTGTGCTGGCACTGAACGAATGCGGATCAACCCCCGGACCGCAAAATAGCTTCACCGTCGCGTCGGTACCCTCGGTCAAAGCTTGGAGAGCCGAATTGATCTGGCCGGTGGTTGCGATTAATGAGAGCGCGTCCGATGAAGCTCCCGCTGTTTTTGCCGATGCACTGGAGGACGCAGACTTGCTACAACCTTGAGCAGCAATCAATCCAATCAGCAAAGATATGGTTAGCAATAGAAAACGAAAGGCGCTGCTGGTTGTCGACAGTGATCGCATGGAAAAACTAGTGATAAAGTGTCTGATGAAAACTTAGCCCCCCTGAGAGATCTCAGATAAAGAAGGTCAACTCAGATAAAGAAGGCCAACTCGGATGCCTCGGTTTGGTTGGTGAATTTCCAAACGCACGTTTGGAAATAGACTATCCCGTCGAAGGCGAGTTTGGCTGGCGACGCTCCCCGCAATAAAACGCGGATAATCAAAGCGTATGAAGGCTGGCTATTTCTCGATAAAGAAACTCTCTAACGAGCCTCGATCTTCCCTTATGTTACTCGAATCTGTTTCTCGAACAACCCTTTAGACAATCGATTAAGCGCCGAAGCGCCTAGATAAAGAAGCAAAGCATGAGGACGTTCTCGTTGAAATTGCGTGGCCTCTTCAATAAGCTATCGGTGAGAACACAAACATCAAACGGAGATGACGTCGTGACAGACAACAACGCAGCACAGGACAACAGCACTTCTGCAGGTTTGATCAGAAGCCTCGCGGCACTCGTTCTTTTAATTGTCTTTACATCGGTGGCCATCGGGCAAACCAGCATCACCGCACTCAATTTCCAGCGCGTTGGCACTGGTCTGGCGCGTCCGGTGTTCGCCACTTCGGCTCCCGGGGACTCGGACAGCCTATTTGTATTGGAACAGCATGCGGGCACGATCCAACGAATCGATCTCTCGACCGGCACCAGATCAACATTCGCCACGCTTCCCAGCGGGACGCTGTCAACGCGCAACGAACAGGGATTACTGGGGCTCGCCTTTCATCCAGATTACCAGACCAACGGTCGGTACTATCTGAACTATACCGATGCCGGCGGCGATACGCGCGTGCGTGAGTACACTCGCCAAAGTCCCACACAAGGTAGCCCAACGGCCACGCGTGATATTCTGTCGATCGACCAGCCGTTTTCAAATCACAACGCGGGCTGGATTGGTTTTGGTCCGGATAATTACCTGTACATTGCAACCGGTGATGGCGGGTCGGGTAACGACCCGGGCAACAATTCCCAGACAATCAGTAATAATTTGCTGGGGAAGATTCTGCGCGTCGATGTTGATAGCGATGATTTCCCCGGTGACGCCAGTCGAAACTATTCGATTCCCGCATCCAATCCATTTGTCGGACAGACAGGTGACGATGAGATTTACGCCTATGGATTGAGGAACCCTTACCGCTGCAGTTTCGACCGCGTCACCAATGATCTATGGGTTGGTGACGTAGGGCAAAACGCACGTGAAGAGATTGACATCATTACGGCCGGTTCGTCAGGGCAAAATTTTGGTTGGAGAATCCGCGAGGGAACCCTTGGCCCCGCTGTTCCGGGAGCCGTTGATCCCGTTTACCAGTACACACGCGGTAGCGGTGACAATCAGGGATTCTCTGTGACCGGCGGTTACGTCTATCGCGGAAGCATCCCGGAACTCGACGGGCATTATTTCTTTGCCGACTTCGTCTCTAACCGGCTGTGGTCTTTTCAATTCAACCAAGACGACCAAGCTAATTTTGACGGCACTAACTTCACAGATTTTAGAGACTGGACTGACCGTATCGAGAACGGGCTCGCTGGCGAGGAAGCTGGCGTGATTGCCAACATTTCGTCATTCGGTGAGGACAGCGAGGGCAATCTGCTCGTGGTCAGTCTCTTCGGAGATATCTTCCAACTCAATTCGGCCACCATGTTGGGAGACGTCAACTTGGACGGCGGAGTTGATTTTTTTGATATCCCCGCTTTCATCTCAGTCCTCATGGCCGGGGGTTTTCAAGCCGAGGCGGATACGGATCAAAATGGCCAAATTAACTTTGGAGATATACCACCATTTATCGACCTACTGATCAGTCAGTAGGTCGACGGCTCTTTTATGGGAGTGATGGCAAAAAAGGTGAACCCTAAGTGGTCGTAAGAACTTCGATAAACGAAGGAACGTCTGCGAAAGTCACCGCGACGTCTTGTTTGGCATCAACAAGCAAGACCTCGGAGGCAAGCGTCACCGTTATCGTCGCATTGGAAGCAAATCGACAAGAAACCAAAGGTGGCTGGCCCGGCCATTGGTTCTTTGGTCTACTTGGATTGAGTGGGGTACATTCATTGGGATGTCTTCCAACAAACCGATTCATCTAAAATCATAACGCCATGAAAGTAACCATTGTTGGATGTGGAAACGTCGGCATGGCGATTTCGCATGCGATGCTGCTGAGCGAGATTCCTGACGAGATCGTTCTGCTCAACCGCACCAAAGAGCGCGCCATCGGCGAAGCAATTGACTTGCAGGACGCCGTAACCTTTTCCAGCAAATGGATTCACGTCCGTGGTGGCGATATTCCGGACGCTGCGGACTCTGATCTCGTCATCATGACGCTCAGCGATAAACCCAAAGAACCTTTGCTTGACCGCAACGACATGGCGGCGCTGAATTTGCCAATCATGAAAACGTGGATTCCCCCGTTGGCTAAAGCCTGCCCTAAAGCAGTATTCGTGATGGTTTCTAACCCGGTAGACATTATGACTTGGGTGGCGTGGAAGTTGTCGGGTCTGCCATCCCGGCAATTCATCGGCACCGGCACTCTAATTGACAGTGCGCGGTGGAGGATGCTGCTCAGTTTGGAACTAAATATTCACCCTCAAGATATTCGCGCCTACATCTTTGGTGAACACGGAACCACTCAGTTTCCCGCAACCAGCATTGCCGTCACCGGCGGGCAGAAAATCGATGATAGTCCTCGACACGAGGAACTATTTCAGAAGGCGAGCGTCGCGGCGTTTGAGATCTACAACCGTAAGGGGAGCACGACCTTCGGGATTTCTGGAGCAACGATGAAGATTGCCGAAAGCGTCCTGCGAGATAACAATCGGACGCTTCCCGTTTCGGTCGTGATCGACGATCTGTACGGTGTCAGCGATGTGTGTCTGAGCGTTCCAGTAATCGTTGGACGCGGCGGCGTTGAGCGTATGCTGTCGCCCAAGTTGTCCGATCAGGAGGTTGGCAAATTCCAAGCGAGCGCGGAACACGTTCGCGCGGTGATTGATTCACTGGGGCCATTTTTCTAGCCCCCCAACCGCAGGAACCTGCCGAAGCACGATTGCCCAACGATGTTTCAGTACGCTAGGTCGAACAAACATTCTTTGACATCACTAACCCCAAAACATCACTACAGCCTAGTGGTTTGTCAGGGATGGAAGTTAGAGTGTGTCATCGTAGCCGGAGTCGCCAGACTTCGGTTTTATACTGCTGAACTGAATTCTGGCGAATCCAGCTACCCTAAAATTAAATGTTCACAGACCACTAGATCAAGAAT
>CALHPU010000149.1 GCA_938036435.1 uncultured Pirellulaceae bacterium
CTCAATCCAACAGCAGTTTGATGTCGTCGGCGGTAAGTGTCCGCAACATCGATTCGTCGGCTTGAATGATGCTTTGGGCTAAATCTCGTTTGGACTGCTGCAGTTCAACAATCTTTTCCTCAACCGTATTACGACAAATCACACGATAGGCGATCACCGGACGAGTTTGCCCCATGCGGTGGGCTCGGTCAATTGCCTGAGCTTCCACTGCCGGATTCCACCAAGGGTCAAGCAAATAGACATAGTCGGCAGCCGTTAAATTCAAGCCGTGTCCGCCAGCCTTGAGACTGATTAAGAACGCCGAAACAGATGGATCATTTTGGAACCGGCGGACAGGATGTTGGCGATTGGATGTCTGGCCGTCCAAGTATTCGTAGTTGATGTTCGCCGCATCAAATTGTTCGCGCACCAGAGCCAACAGTGAAGTGAATTGCGAAAAGACCAAAACCTTGTGTCCCTCGGCAACGACCTCTTCGACCTGCTGCTGCAGCAGTTCTAATTTGGCTCCCGCCTTGTTGTCCTTGTCCAGCAGCCTCGGGTCGCACGCGGCCTGTCGAAGGCGTAGCAGCGCTTCGAGCACGTGGATCTTGGATTTTCCAATGCCCTCAGTTTCTACTTTCTTTTGTAGTTTAATTTGATAGTACGATTTCAGTTCGTCATACTTCTTTTTCTGTGCCGCAGTCATATCACAGAAAAGTGTCTGCTCCGTCTTGGCAGGCAGGTCTTTTAGAACTTGTTCCTTGGTACGCCTCAACACGAAAGGCTGCATGGCTTTGGAAAGAGACCGCATGACGCGTTTGCGTTCTTTCTCACTGCTTTTGCCCAGTCGAGTCAGTTTTTCGAATTTGCCCGACGCGCCTAACATTCCGGGATTGAGAAATTCAAACAGCGACCAAAGTTCGCCCAGATGATTCTCGACTGGAGTGCCAGTCATCGCTAGTCGGTGGTCGGCCACAATGAGCTGTGATGCTTTGGCGACCTGAGCCGACGCGTTTTTGATCGCCTGTGATTCGTCCAAGATCGCGTAATCGAAATGTACTCGCGCCAAATCAACGATGTCTTTTCGAAGAGTGCCATAGGTCGTGATCAGCACGTCGAAGCCTTGGCTTTTGTTCAATCGTTGTTTCCGATCGGTGCCGGTGTAGTTGAAAAATCGTAAGAGCGGGGTGAATTTCTCCGCTTCCTCGATCCAGTTGAAGATTAAACTTTTAGGAACAACAACAATGGAGGGACGGCGTTTGCACTTTTTTGCTGCCGCCATGACGGTTGTCATCACATCTTCGGCTTCTTCTTGTTCCTGCTGGTCTTTGGATTGATTAGGGACCGGATGCGGTGCCAGATTTGATTGCCCGGCGGGGATACGGCGTGTTCGTCGTGATTCGAGCAGGCCCAGCACTTGTACCGTTTTTCCCAGCCCCATGTCGTCTGCTAGGCAACCGCCAAAACCGTACTGGCGGAGGAAGTGCAGCCACCCCAATCCCTCTCTCTGGTACTTGCGGAGCTTGCCACCAAAGGTCTTTGGCGGCGATTTGGGTTTGATCCCTTGAAACGAATCGAGACGCGCTCGGGCCTCAAGGAAACGAGCGTCATACGATACGTTCTTCTGTGACGAAAGCATCGCGTCCAGCAAGGCGGCTTGCGTGTGCTGAAACCGCAGGACGCCATTGGTCTCACGCCCCATGCTGGAGAGCCCTGCATATTGGGCGATCATTTCCTGTGGTAGCTGGCCACGGGAGCCATCGGCCAGTTTTATGAAATGCTGTTTCTCTTTGATCGCCGTCAGCAGAACGGGCAGCGGAATCGAATGCCCTTCGAATTTGACATCCGCGGAAACGTCAAACCAGTCTTGTCCCGATTCAACGGCGATGGAGACGTGTGAGGGCGTTCGGATTGGTTGTCCCTCTAACAACACAGTCCACTTTTTGTCGGCAAGGTACTCAATTGCGCTGAGCAATCGATCTTGGTGGAATTTCAAATCCCACGAAACGAGGGCTTCACCCTTTTGAAAATCGACCGGCAGGTTTTCAATTACATCAACGAGATCTTTTTCAGCATCGGTGTTGCGGCGAAACCAACGTTTGGTTTCCGGGTCGTAAGTGTTCAGCCGACGATCAGAGAAGTGATATTTAACGTTATCGTAGGTGATGTAAATCTCACCGTAGAAATCCTTCTGGTAGTCATTCTTTTTCAGTCGCATTTCGCCGGTGGGCGTGATGGAAGTTTGCTCGGTTACTTCCCAACTTTCGGGCAGGCGCACGTCCACGATCCCGCCGAGAGTCGATAATTTTTCAAGGAAGTTCTCGCGTTCTTGATTGTCGACCTGCGCGTCGGGGTTTTCTTGGCAACCGCGCCATACGGGAACGGCGTCGGGGTTTTTCACCAAATGGAGTGCGTCGGTGGTCAAAACGATGCCGTCTCGGGAAAGCGATACGATTTCATCATTGGCCAAACGTTGTTCGTCTGCCCCGGTGGCAACGCCGAGTCTGATAAACGCCGCGAAAGTTGCAGGACTGCCGGCGCCCTCGGTCTCGGTCAACTCGACGCCCACTTCACAGGCAGTGTCGAACCCGCCCCGCAACACGGGACGCAGTCGGCATGTTTTTGAACGTAGTTCCTCAGTCCAGCAGAGTCGGCCTGATTGAATCAGGCTGTCGATTAATCCATCGTCCCAATTGCGTTCGAGTTCGAATTGATTGGTGGCGACGTCTTCAAAAAAGTCACTGGCGCCCCGCAGAAAATTTAGTGCCTTTCGATCGGTCGGGTCGGTAACTTCGTCAACGGTGTCGCGCGTGACCTTTAGTCTGGCCAGATCGTTCCAAGTCCCCTCATCGTCACGTCTGCCTCGCCATACAGACAGGCTAAGTCCTGTTTGACCGCGAGTGGAGGGCTTTTCGGTTTCGATCACATAGAGGATCTCAATACCCGATGATTTTTTTTTGAGGGGATCCGGCGGACGATGGAACTGTTGCGCTTCTTGAGTCTTCTTGATTTTGTGGATCACATTTCGCCAATCCCTCGGCGGGTCGACGCCGAATGATTCGAGCACAAATTTTGCGAGGTCGCGTCGCTGTTCTTGGTCGATCGTCAGAATGGCGGCCCACAGGTGTTGGCACAATTTGTTGGCTGCGAATTCTCGGCACGCACAATTGGTGTAGATCTGCCTGTTCTGCAATCGCCGCATCATAAGAAGTTCGGAGTCGTTCTCGCTGTCGATCGAGATGTTGACTTTTTGACCATCGAAACCGCCAAGAATAATATCGGCGGCCTCGAATATCCTCAGGCCATTTCTGCGCAGTAGCACCGGGAAATGAGTTTCGAGAAGCTTGGCGAGCTGCATTTACGGAAGGATGATGGCTAAGTTGGCATGTGGTGATGCCCCGCGTTGGGCAGATCGCCCTTCAATTTACCCTTACCCTGCGTTGTGTCGCCAGCCCTACGGAGATTTTGCCCAAGATGATGTGTAGTGGGATTCGCCAGAATTCCTCCGCTCTTGAGACGAATCGGACGCGCTTAGGCCGTGGTTTCTTGCGAGAAGCGAAAACAAAGTTGCCTCGCACCAGTATTGTTTTTGCCAGTGTTGTTATACCTCGGCGAAAGAAGCATAAATCGCGCTACTTTCGCGGAGCCAGAGGCGACAACGGACTAAATCACAGCTCGCTTACCGACGCGCTTGTCGAGCGACAGGTTGCTCTTGCTGGCCCTCAACCGTGAACAGCAGTGGTGGCGTCAGTGAAGCGGTTTTGTTCCCGCCCAAGTCTTCGATCAGCAGATGCAGTTCGTACTTGCCCGCGTCGAGGTTACCGATGGTGATTGGCAAGTGCATGTAAAAATCGCGTCGGCGTTTGCGGGCAACATCTTCTAGCGTAGGAAATTCAGCTTGTTGAACTGCATGCCCCGACGAATTGTAGATCGCGTAGCTTCCTCGTAGACGGGTCAGGTACGATACGCCAGTTTCCGAATCTTGTGGGGTGGAGTTAAAGTTTTCAACCTCGCAATAGACGAGGACCTTTTGTCCAACAGGGAACACGCTGTACGCGAAAGGGTTGAACTGACCGTAACCAGACACTTCGGTACAAAACTCACCGGCCACGACTCTCAAATTGGCCAGTGATTCTAAATGAGCCACGGCGTTGCGCAAATGAGTCAATGTCTCATGAGCCGTATGGTGTCGCAGCAATTCGTTCGCTCGGCCGTCGACAGGATCGGCCACTTTTAGCATGGAGGTGATGGCTTCTAGTTGGTCCTGCCAATACTGGTTCTCAGAAGCGGAGAACTGCTGTTGGCTGTCAACAAGATCGCCCATCTGACGACTGAGCACATCGAGCAACCGTAGATTGACTTCCAGACTCGTTCGTGTGTCGGAGTCAATATTTTGTAGCTTAAGTTGTTCCTGCACCAAATCAACCGTTTGTGCCAATCGTGATTGCCACGTGACCGCATTGAGTTTCATTAACGCTTCGACACCGACGGGAGGTACGTCCGTTTTGATGGTCGGTTCCTGAACAGTCTGTACATCTAGCCGAGCGGCCAAGAACTGATTTTCGGTCGTGTTAGAGGACGCATCAACGTCTTGAGGCAGCGGCAAGTCAGTGGGAGAGAATTCTACGTTTGAAAAGTTCTTTTTGATCAGTTCCGCGCTGTCGAGTGAAGCAATGTCCACCGGCATGGGAACGATGTTACGACCCGGATCGAAATTGGGAACATGTTCCGCAAACATGGCAGTTTCGGGAGACTCGCAGCCCAAGCAGTTGTCTTGGTCACAGTCCGTGCAAACTTTAGCTTGTTCAGGCAGAGGCTCGAAATCTGATTCGGCAACCTGACTTTTCCCTTCTTCAGAGATCGATTGAATCAGCAAGTCTTGTGCAGGAGGATCAAGAACAGGCAGCGCCTGAACTTTGGGCAACCGTGGCAAAGAAGCGACCTCAATCGGTGCCGGGCGTTCAATGGATTCTACGGTCGGTTGTTGAATTGTTTGTTCGGCTTCTTTTGGAAACGCTTCGAAGTCTGCAGCGAAATTCGCGTCAATCTTGATCCCGTGTTTCATGCTGCTGTCTTGCGAGTCGTTTGCCAATTGGACATCCGATTCAACGACACCGGTAGTCTTCTGCGATTGCGAATCATCGAAATGATCCCCCATCGCTGCGTCAACGATTGGAGCTTGAGTGCTCTGGCTGATAGAAATCGGCTCGGCCGGAGGTGAAATGTTTTGAGGTTTGAAAGCGTCTGTTGAAACGACTGGTTCCGGAGAAGTGCTTTCCAGGGGCAGCATTTCAGGGAGAATCGGGAATGGAGAAACTTCCGCAAGTTTAGCGGGCTCAGGCGCTTCAGATTTTTCGTCGACGACAATTAACGGCTCGAGTGTTTCTTTGGGTTGAGCCGGACTAGTGGCGTTGAGAATCGGAGGTGCCTCTGAAGCCTTAACTTGGCGGCCCCGTAGACTGCCCTCAAAACTAGAGTTTACTTCGCGCGTTTTGGGGTTGAACAACATCGGAGAGAGTGTGCGGCTGTTGGCGACACGCGCCGCGGGGCCATCGTCAGCGGTAGCTGTTTGCACAGGCTGAGCAAATATTTGTGCTGGTGGTTCGGCGGTTGGATCGAATGCTGATTGGTCTGGTTTGGCTGGTTCTTCGTTTGATGGAGTGACTTCCTGTTCGAACGAGACTTGCGATGCGTTAGAGACCACCGGTTGAGCGAACAAAGTCGTTTTTGGCAACGAGCTTAACTTTGGTGGCCGCGACGTGACAGACTTTACCGTTTGCAAACGGTTTACTTCTTCGCGCACGGGGTTGCTAGGAGTCCGTTTGCCTTCTTGTGAACGACGAAGTTGCTGATTTCTTGCGGCTCGTTGCAATGGAGTATCGGTTCCCGATTGAGAGCCATTACTTGCAAGAGGAAACCTAGTGTGCGCAAGTCCGCGCTGGGAGCCAAGTTTTGAGCAGCCCGATGAAACGGTCAGAATGCCTATGATAATTCCACATAAGTTCAGGCCGACGAAGCGCTGCAATGTTTTGAGCCGTTTATGAATTGGGTTCCGTCCCATAGTTTTTCTCGCATCATGCTTGAGAGCGGCCACACGCTTACGGTAACGTAAGCGCCGACCGGCGATGTGTAGATTTGGGCGGAGAGTAGAAGAATCTTGAGTCGAGCTCAAGATTGGCTGTCGGCGAAAATTGCCAGCATGGTTGCTGGCAATCTTGATTGCCCGTGCCTTCAATTATGCCCACGTTAATTTGGAATCGCGAAGCGTTTCAATACAAGAGCGACGCGCCAGCGAGGGATCCGAAAATCCTCGGAAATATCCGCTCGCTCGCGCTTCGGGCTTGTATTTGTGCAACTTCAAAAGGCGGCAGAAGGCTTGCACCGTAACGCATTGGTATAAAGTGCCTACTTCGAAACAGTGTTCTGCTCTTCCATCGACACTAAGCAGCCTTGCGATCTATATCGCTGTTGAGCTTGTTATACAGTGTCTTGAGACTGATGCCCAACTGTTCAGCGGTGGCGGTTTTGTTGCCCCCCAATTGCTCCAATGTCGCGTAGATCGTTTCCATTTCTAACTCCCGAAGCGATTTCCCAACGCTGCGAATTGGGATCGTGTGTGGTCGCTGGTTGCCAAGATTGCTCGGCAAGCAAGCTGCCGTGATTGGCAATGCATCCGACAAAATGCAAGCATGTTCGATGACATTGGCCAACTCGCGAATATTTCCGGGCCAGTTATGCGACTGGAGCAGTTTGATCGCCGAGCCGTCAAACGCTTGCGAAACGGATTTGGCTTCAGGTCGATATCGCTTCAGCAAGTGCAGCGCTAGTTCAGGAATATCGTCTGTCCGGTCACGCAACACTGGCAGGTCAACGACAAAGGTGTTGATGCGATACATCAGATCCTGACGGAAGTCACCATTGGCTACCATCTCTTCAAGGCTACGGTGAGTCGCACACACGATTCTAACATCTACCTTAAACGGCTCGCTATCGCCGACTCGTTTTACCTCGCCACTTTCCAACACTCTCAGCAGCGATGCTTGGGTTGCTTTAGGCAATTCGGCCACTTCGTCCAAGAATAATGTTCCACCATCGGCGACTTCGAACATGCCTTTGCGATGTTCGTCGGCACCGGTGAACGCACCACGCCGGTGTCCAAACAACTCGCTTTCGATGAGATTTTCCGGCAACGCGCCGCAGTTCACGGCAACGAAATTTTGATCGTGACGAAGGCTCAGGTTGTGAACCATTCGGGCAGCAAGTTCTTTTCCCGTTCCCGTTTCGCCATGGATAAGAACCGTTGAATTCGTTGGAGCAACTTTCTGCAGGAGCGCTTTGACACGCTGCATGCTACGGTCATTGCCAACCATTTTGGGTTCGCCTTGCTCGGATTGCAGTTGCCGTTCCAAAGCGTAGATGCGGTTGTTCAGTTCTAGTCGCGTCGCCACTTTTTGTAGCAAGGACTTAAGCTCGACCAGACGGCATGGTTTGACCAGATAATCAAACGCGCCCAGCCGCAGCGCGGCGATTGCGCTTTCGGTTGAGCCTTTTCCGGTCAAGACAATCGCTTCAATTGTCGGCGCGATCGATTTGGCTTTTGCAATGACGTCGATTCCGTTTAGGCCCGGCATGTCTAGATCAACTAATAGACAGTCAAATGCATTTTTTTCCAATTCGGCGACGGCAGCTTTGCCATCTGCGCACACTGTAACCGTATGCCCCATGCGTGGCAGTTCGGCCGCGATCAACTCCTGCAAATGGAGTTCATCGTCGGCGAACAGGATCCGCAGAGATTTTGGTTTTTCTTGGACACTGTTACCGTTGGCAACTTTAGGCCGCTGATCTTTCTTCATGCGTGCGCTCGTTTTGCTTTAACAAGGGGAGTCTTACGACAAAGGTGGAGCCCTTTCCGGGGCCCGCGCTGGAGGGCTGAATGTCGCCTCCATGCTCTTGAATGATTTGATAAGTAATGGACAGTCCCAGTCCGGTGCCCTGCCCGTCTCGGCGACGAGTAAAAAATGGTTCGAACAAGTGCTGTTTGATTTCTGGGGTCATACCGCAACCGTCGTCGGAGACACGTAAGACGGCTTGGCCGTTTTCGGCCGAGAGATCAATTTCGACCGTCCCACCCTCGTCCACGCTGCCTAAGGCGTTGGTGATCAGGTTAAGAGCCACCTGTTTCAATTCCTGTGCGTTGGCGGTGGCGATGACGGAGTAATCGGCGCGGAAGTGGATGTTCTTGTCTCGATACTTTGACAGCGGTTTGAGCATTTCGACGACCGTTGCCACAACATCGGCAATGTTGGTCGGACCCTTTTTCGGATCACCCATGCGAGAGAAGTCCAGCAGGCTGGCCGTGATCTCTTTACAGCGAAATGCCTCGGCTTGGATCATCGAGAGATATTTTTTCATCTGCTGGATGTCGGCACTCGGTGCAGAATCGTCGCCAGAGGTTTCTCCGTCGGGAAGGATTTCGTGGACCCGCATTTCGAGGGCTTCGGCGGACCACGCGATCGAGGCCAGTGGATTGTTGATTTCGTGAGCAATTCCAGCAGCCAGAAAACCGACGCTGGCCATCTTCTCGCTGCGTACGACCTCGCGCGTGCGTTGTCGTACTTTACGGTTGAGGTCCTTTTGGATCGTCTGGAAGTTTTGCGTCATGTCGTTGAGCGCGTCGGCCAGTTCAGAAACTTCATCGTCGTGTTCCAAACGAATGCGGTGGCTGTAGTTACCGGCGGCCACTTGGCGTGATCCCTCCAAGAGAGTCTCCAACGGGTTGAAGATTCGTCGGCGAAAACGCGCCATCAAAATTGAGATTACGAAGATAGTGGTGATCGTGAACACGACGCACAACCAGTTTGCGGTCTGGTATTCTCGCCGGGCCTGCTCCGCGAACGCGATCATGCGTTGCTGGGTGAATAAGGGGAGTTCGGCGGCGCTGGTTTGGAGCGTTTCGAGGTCTTCTTTAAGCGAACTGATCAGGCCGTGGCCACCTAGGAGGATGTCGCCTTCTCTGTGGTCGCGTTTGATTTTTTCCAAGCACTCGCGGAAGTTAGCGACGAACAGAAGTTCCTTGGTGGTACCGGCTTCAGTTTCCTCGGTCGCTGTCCAGCGGGGTTGCGTCTGCACTAGCTGTTGGTAGTAATTGTCCAGCGCCTGTTCTACCGCATCGCATTTGGTCGTAAATTCGACGGGAACAGTGGGCATCTTCTCGCCGGCTTGATAGGCGATTTTGGTTGAGCAAAATTGGTTTTCTTCCCACAGCACGGAGCGTAATTGGCTGATTTTTAGATTCAGATCGGCCGCCAACGGGAGTTCGACAGATTTAGCGCGAATGTTTTTGGTCAAGGTGCGGAACTTCCAGACGCCTTGAAAAGCAGCAAACGACAGTAGGATCACTACCAATAGCAGCCCTAGCACGCCGAAGTGCATTTGCGATCGAATTCGTTTTAGATTGAACAAGTTTCTGCCCTATCAAACCCAGACTTTCGAGCGTTCGCATGGTCTAACGCTCAACCCGCCGCACGCTTGAGCGGGATGAAATAATTACAGGGTCTGACCAACCGCAGCAACGGCAGTTTTCGCGTGATGTCAGTCAACTTCAGCGATTTTTAGTGCTTTGGGAAAGAAATTTCCAAAATGAAAATGGGTCCCATGAATTGCCTAGTGGTTCGTCCACGCTGAAAGAGTCAGCTGCGCGTATTGGATTTCGCCAGAAATCCTTTGCCGATCAGGAATTCTGACGAATCCCACTAACGCGCCTGTGAAAGCGATTGAATTATCGGGTGCAGTTCCCAATCGGGGGATTTGGTACGTCCCGGTAGTTTAAGGCGACTGCGTTTTCAACAGAAAGGGTGCAGAGCAACCTGTGACGAACGAACAGTCGATAACATTTATTTAAGTGTGTCTACTACTTTTGGAAGTGGCACATATAAAAGCGAATTTAACATTCTGTTCGATAAAACCCACGTTAATTGAAAATCGCGAAGCGTTTCAATACAAGCCCGACGCGCTAGCGAGGAATCCACTACAAGCCCGATGCGCTAGCGAGGAATCCGAAAATCCTCGGAAATCTCCGCTTCGCTTGCGCATCGGGCTTGTATTTGTGCAACTTCAAAACCACTACTTTGGGGTGCTCAAGAGTGCAACTTCGGCAACCATACCCGGGCCAAATGCGATCACCAAAGCGTGGCGAGGCGTCTTTAATTTGGGCGGTGGTGACTTTAAGAGCGTTTTTTTGAACTGATCAAGGATGAACAGTACCGTGGGTGATGACATATTGCCGTAGCGCCGGAGGACGTCAAACGAAACTGACAGTTGCTGCTGGGTTAGGTGAAGGCTTTTTTGAACTGAGCTGATGATTTTTGGGCCACCGGGATGAACGGCCCAAAAATCAATGTCATCAAAGCCTAAGCCGCGCTCAAGCAGCCATTGTGATAACCACTTCGACAGAGCTGATTCGATGCGATCGCCAATATCGCTGCTGAGAATCATTTCGAATCCGTGATCACCGATGTCCCATCGTAGCGATGCCCGGGAATCGTTGATCAGCACCGAACCAGTGTCGATGATCTCCCAATCGGGTAAGTCACTGTTTGCGTTATCTTTTGAGCCATCTTTTGCACCATCGATGCGCTGACCGCTGGTGTTGGCGATCACCAGCGCGGCGGCTCCGTCTCCAAAGAGTGCGTTGCCGATGATCTTTTCATTTTCTTCGGGCCCCCATTGGAACCGGCAATGCAGCGAACATAGCTCCACACAGCAAACCAATACGGTTGCCGCTGGATCGGAATTGGCGATGTTCATAGCCGTTCGAATTCCGTTGACGGCCCCATGACATCCCATGAATCCGATGTTCACGCGCTCAACAGTCGGCTGTAGCGAAAGGGCTCGAATCAAATTGACATCGACTCCCGGTGACGCGAAACCTGTACACGATACGGTAACCAAATGAGTGATGCTGTTAGACGTGCGATTGGAATTGGCGATGGCTTGATCGGCTGATGCGATGGCAAGCTCGGAGGCATAAAGATCGTACAATCGCATCCGCTGGCCGGTGCTCAGGCCCGGACTGTTTCCGGCAACGACTCGAGGCGTCGGCTCCGGGGCGATGGTCAGCGAGCCACCGGCGGTGATTTCTTGTGGTGGTGTCTGGTCATCGAGGCACCATTGATAGGCCGACGTGTGGGGAACGAAGGTGAACCGGTTTTCGACTTGGGCACGATCAAACAGAACCTTTGCCAAACGCCGTTGTCGATCGTCGACGCAAGCAAAATCTTGAAACATCGCTAGCGCTTGGGCCTGAGACATTTTGTGGGAAGGGACGGCCGTGCCTGTCGCCAGAATACTGCTGCTCATATAAACCTAAAAGGTGGGGCTAAGAGTTAAGTTGCTTGATGACCGAATCTGCCAGTGAAGGGCGTACCCGTAATGCTTGATGTGCGACCCAGCGCACCGAAGCGCTTTTCAGTCCAAACGACAATCGGCGACAAAGTTTCTGTCGCGCGGTGATCGTCCGACGGTACCAGCGCCGATAGTCGGCTGCGATCTGTAGCCTCCAGCAGTCGGCGGCCGAAATGACAAACGGAGCCACCCCCGCACCATTTTCTAAAGCCCATCGTAGGCCTTCTCCGGTGAAGGGTTCGACGTATCCCGCTGCGTCACCAATCACGAAAACTCGGTCATCGGAAATCGACGCCGCACCAGCGGTCAGCGGCGGAGTGCCTCGCCACGTCACGTCTGTCTGCGTCAGCCCAGCAGCGCCAGATTGCCGCATCATGTGGTCGACCGCCTCCTGCGGACCATGCTTTTGCAAGGTGGCTCGGTCCAGTGCAGCGGCCACATGCAAACGGCCGTTGCCCATGTGGGTCAGTCCCACGTAGCCCTCGTTTCCAATCGCCATGGTGAGGTCACCAGATCGATACTCTGGCGGAAAGGTATCGAAAACCGCTTCGACGCCTACGCGCGAGTTCTTCGCAGGCGTTGACTGGAACTGTTGGAAAGGGCCGGCGGCATGATTACCCAGTCCGCAAGCAATGATGACGACTTTTGCAAGCACCGTTTGGGCAGCACCGTCGGCGATGATCTCAACACCGCGTAGATCGGAATCGCACGCCGTCAGTTTGGCCTTCGCCGGTGAAAGGAATTCCACGCCCAAGCTTTGTGCGTGATCAACTAAAACGTAATCCATCCGGCTACGATCGACGGCGAATCCACCATGATCCATCACCAACGGAATGGATCTCTGTTTGTGGAAGACGTGAAATTTCTTCAACCGAATCGATTCGTTCCAGAGTTTTTGAACCGTCGATTGGGGAAGCAGTTGTTCCATCAGCCTAACCGAGACGGCATTGAGGCAGCCGCCACATGCTTTTCGGCGAGGAAATTTTTTACTGTCGATCAACAAAATATCCAGACCCGATTTTGCCAACGTGACAGCGGCCGCCGATCCAGCAGGTCCGGCCCCGATGATGACGACGTCACGATGGAATTGCGGGGTGGAGATGATAGATCGAGGCCTGGGGAGAGTTGCTAGTGACGATAGGTCAAAACGAATCGTTGGGGCCAGCGTTTGCAAATATTAGTATTTTGAATGTCGGCAGAAGCCAAGAGGGTTTGTATTTCGTCAATGGAGAACGCGCCTTCGACTGAAACAACACCATCGTAGTGAACAATGGGGCTACGCGTAAGCAATCTTCCGCACGACCATGCCAAAAAATATCCTAACACAGTCCGGCGGAGGTCTTCGACGATAAACGCCTGCGTCGTTGCGTCGCGAAATTTTTTGAATATCGTTTCAACATCGGCGGATTCGAAATGATGAAGGAACAGAGAATTCAAGAAAACATCGGCTTTCTCCGGTATCTCACCGGCCAAAATGTCTACTTGTTCAAAGCGGATTTTGACCCCCGCCGCATCGGCCTTTTGTGCTGCTAATTTGCAAGCTGTCACGCTAAAGTCGTACCCGATCCAGTCAACCTCAAAACCTGCCGCCGTCGCCTTGGCCGCCAACCGACGAAGCAAATAGCCATCTCCGCAGCCCACGTCTGCAATTTTCAATCGCTTTGATGGGGCTTGCTGCGATTGCTTTAGCATTGGCAGCAGCGCATTCCAAAACCTGTTCACCAATCCCGAGAAGCGATGGATCGTTGTTAGTCCTCGCAACGCATGGTCATGCTGGTCTTGGGGAAGATCGGGATCGTCCATCAATTCTGGCTGAAGATTCCGTTGCCTCAGTCGCTGGCGGAGCGTGCGGTTTGGGTTCTGGTTCAAGGTTTGACTTTGGTGCGAAAAGATGGGTCAGGAATTTGTTCGCCTCCTACGGCACTTCAGACATATCAATGTGTCAGGAGCGCGATAGGAGCCTAATTGGTACTCTGCAAAAAAAAGACAACGCAGTTCATTCTTGGGCTAGTGCTTCATCCAGATTCAATTTTCAGGTTGCCGGTTCGCTCTTCAAGCGTAACGGCGCAAGCCGTGCGGTATCAATACCTATTGATTAGCGGTGGGGACAAGAGGGCTCGCGCACTTTCTTCTGCGCAGCGCGGTACCGATCATACCCGTCAGAACCGCGATCAACCAAACGCTTGGTTCGGGAATGGCGTTGGCTTGGTTGATCGTTACCTTGGCTGTTATGAACTCATCATCGTCCCTTACCAAGTTATTGACCTCGGCTCCAAACATTTCAAAGTTGATAGTTAGAACTCCGTCAGCCAGATAGTCGTCCAGCTGACTTTCGGTCAATTGAGCCACTGCGCTCTCATTAGTGACCTCGGTGCCGAATCCTTGACCGTACTCTTGGCCGCGGTCGTTGTCCGCATTATTGCCAACGAATTCATCGTTGGTGGTGTCGTTGTCCCACAAAATTCCCAAAGCGTCGCCTTCGATCGATATTTCGATGTACTCGGCCGCGATGGAGAAGTCTCCAAAAGTCATCAGTTCTATAAAACCGCCCGCCAAGGCGTCAGTTCCTAAACCTGTCAATTCGATCGTAAATCCAGCCGGAGGATTATCGGTGGAGTCGAATCCACCCGCTTCGTTGGCGAAACCAGTCACGGTCTCAATCGAGCAAATTACGTCCGCCGAAACGGACTGCTGAAGGCAAGTAGACATCGCAATCAAAGAAAAGCCGAAAGCACTTATCGCAGCAAGCCTTAGCATTGAAATAAATTTCATTTTTGGCTCTCAGTTCGATTTCGGACTGACCTAGCGATGCAGACAGTCGCATCGAGGTCGAGTCTAACTCAAAGGTGAGCCGTGAATTTACGTTTTCGTTGGATAAACGAAAACATCAGTTTGTTGTAGAAAAGTGCCCGCTGGCAGGAAATGGATTCGATCCTCGCTTCGCGCGGGAAATATCACTAACTCAAACAGAGGAGATGCGTAACGATAATCGGCGATTTGACCGGACAAATATCGCAGCTTTCATCAAGGTTGCCGACGCAATGGTAGCCTGCGGCGTGGTTTGAAAATCCGGTCCGGCCCTCGTTTGGAAAGCAATATGTCGTAGAGATCTTACTTGCGATCGTGGTTCTTTTTCTTCTTTTTTTGCTCTGATTTTGGTGTCATCAAGTTTCTGGTAGCACTTGTAAGGAGTCGCCAATCAATGCGTCTTAACCCTATCGGCGGAGACATCATGTGAGGTAGCAAGGCATCAATTTGATTCTTGCCGGATGATGTCAGAGAAAAAAGACAGAGCTTCTCAAGAGGACTTAAACCAATGGATCTAAACAGCAAACTTGACGTGATTCGACAAAGCCAGATCGGCTGTGGTTTAACTAAGGAAGAAGTTCAATTGGTTGCCCAAGCGGTGGAGTGGGTTGAGTACAGAAGTGGCGATGTGATTTTCGCTCAAGACGATCCGGGAGACAGCATGTTGCTGGTCGGGGAAGGTCGAACGAGAATCACGGTCAACCAAGCCGATGGCAGCGAGAAGTTTGTCGACTACTTGAACGTTGGAGAACACTTTGGCGAAATGGCGATCTTAACCGGACAAGATCGCGCGGTCACCATGGTCGCGGTGATGGACACCAAACTGTTGGAGTTGAAGCGGCCTCAGTTTCAGCAACTGCTTAGGACTGTGCCCCAATTAGCATCCAACGTCAGCCGCGCTTTGGGATTTCGCCTTAGACGCGAAACGACTGGCAGAGCACTACCAAGCGTGCCGCGGGTCATCGGAATCGTGAACTCCTCTGACCATGATGACGATGTCAGAATGTATCGGCGGACGGTCAGACACCTTGCCGCAACGTTTGTCAAACAGCAGGTGCCGATTCGGATTGTTACGGACAATGCGGACGCAATTTCAAGACGTGAGAATGTTCGGGTCTCTGAGATTCCTAGAAACATGACGGCGGTGGCGAAGGCGCGATGGGTTCACCTGCGTTTATCGGAACACATTAGCCACGAAGGCCATACTCTCGTATGCCTTTCGAACACAGACACAGAATCACTGAATCAAATTTTAGTCGAGTGTGAGCAAGTTTTCTGGCTTTCGTCACCTCGCCAAGCCAACCAATCTCGGAGTAAGCTGAGAACGTTGCTGCAATCTGAAACACAATTGAGAGCCAAAACCCATTGGGGCTGGTTGTTGCCAGAGGGATTCAAGCCTGAAAATATCCCCGCCTCGCTTGAGAATTTGCCTCAGCCTGATTTTAAAATCGTCGTTGGCCTAGGAGGTATGCCGTCTCGGTTGGAGCGCATGGGCGTTTCGCGGTTGATTAATTTCATCCGGAAAACGCGACTCGGATTGGCTCTCGGGGGCGGTGCTGCCCGTGGTCTGGCTCATCTTGGCGTACTGAAAGCCTTTGAGGCGGAGGGGATATTCTTTGACACAATCGCCGGAACAAGCGCCGGGGCTTTGGTCGCCGTTCCCTACGCCTATGGAATATCGCCGGATGAGTGCTCAGAAGCGTTCCGTAATGATCTGACGCCGGGCTGGTTATTTCGGCACCTGCCTAAAGGAAATGAATGGTACATGCTGTATCAATTTCGTATGGGCAAATGGGATTCACTTTTACGGCGCCATGTTGGAGATGTAAAACTTGAACAACTGCTGACTCCAGTAAGTACTGTCGCCGCCGACTTGATCACGGGAAGACAAGTAGTGCGCGACCGCGGCGATGCAGTTCACGGAATTCTTGAAAGCATTAATCTGCCCAGTATCTCGAAACCAATCTTGCGAGATGGAATGGCTTTGGTTGATGGAGGTATTCTCAATAATATTCCGGCCGACATCCTCCCTGAACGTGGAGCCGACCTAGTATTAGGAGTAGACATCGCGACTCAGATGGCTCAGCGATTTGGGAAGAACACGCCCAATATGAACGGTCAGAAAATGCGTGCTCCCAGCCAGTTGCATACCATTTTGCGTGGTAATGAAATTCAGAACTACCAAATTACTTCGCTGCGAACCAAGTCTGTAGATCAGATGATCGTCGTCGATACCTCGATGTTTGACTTTGCGGACTTTACCAGTGCCCGTGAAATGTCGGTCGCTGGTCAAGAGGCCGCTGCTGCGGCGATGGGCCGGTTCAAACAGATGCTCAAGGCGAAGATTGAATCCCAATCGACTGCTGGGCCGCGATTCGTCTGCGATGTCGCTCACCGTCAGGTTCAGATCTAAACTTTCGAGGTAGATCAAAACCAGATCATATCAGTGTTTTCTTGACGCAATGCTATCGTTTTGATCGCTCGCGATGGTTGTACACTACTTCGATCGCGATTTTGTTTCTTATAGTGTAATCTTTACTAAATGAACCGTGTTTTAGCACTGACGTTACTGACGCTGGTTGCCTTCGCCGGCAACAGTATCATTGTTCGGGTGGCACTAATTTCGGCAAGCATTGGCCCGTTGTCCTTCGGACTGATAAGGCTTCTAGCCGGAGCGACGGTTCTTGCTCTCTTGGTCAAACCTCGGGCTGCGTTGTCATCGGGTAGTTGGACGGGAGCCCTATGTTTGGTGACTTACGTCGTCTTCTTTTCTTATGCTTACCTGACGCTTGAGGCTGGGACCGGAGCGCTGATCCTTTTTGCAACGGTTCAGATTGTTATGATTGGGGTCGGTATTAAACAAGGCGAACGACTTTCCACGATTCAGTTGTGCGGTACAGCAATCGCATGTCTCGGTTTGGGTCTCTTGTTGCGCCCCGGTGCGGTAGTCTCTCCAGAACCACTAGGAGCATTGATGATGGGGATGGCCGGACTTGGTTGGGCATTGTATTCTCTGCTTGGACGGGATGTCGAAAAACCGACATTGGCGACCGCAGGAAATTTCGCAAAAGCTTTCGTGCTGATTGTTTTGGTCAGCGTATTGCTTTTCTTGATTAGCCCAGAGAAATTTCCTTCGACAAAAGGCATTGGTTTAGCGATTGTATCCGGCGGCGTTACCTCGGGTTTGGGGTATGCGCTCTGGTACCGTGTTTTGCCTCACCTTCCTGCGACACAAGCGGGCATTGCTCAACTTTCGGTCCCAGCGCTTGCCGCAATGGGAGGATTGATTTTTCTCAACGAAGCGGTAACGACGCGTTTGTTGATCACTTCCGCGATGGTGCTCGGTGGTGTCGCTGTTGCAACCATACATTCCCGAAGTGCAAACGTGTGAGCGCTTTTTGAAGTTGCACATTTGAAAGCAAATTTCACATTCTATTCGACAAAACGCTCGCTAATTTAAAATCGCGAAGCGTTTCAAGACAAGTCCGACGCTCAAGCAGGGGAACCGCAAATCCTCGAAAATATCCGCTCGCTTGCGCTTCGGGCTTGTATTAGTGCAACTTCAAAATGAGCGCTTCGCGATCGGCAGCAAGCTCATTCGCTGCAGCTTTCAGATTTTGGTTTTGATTTGGTGGTCAGCAACAGCAAAGCCGGAAGGACGAAGATGTCGGCAACCAAAGCCAAAACCAACATGCTGGTAATCGACACGGAAAAGTTCTTGACGACAACCATCTCGGTCATCGAATAGATCAGTAGGCCCGCACATCCGATGGCGGTTGTGTGCGACATCGCAGCGCCACATTGCGAGATGGCCTTTTGAATAGGGGCCTGCATATTGGATCGAGTTCCACCATATTCCCGGAAGCGAATCAAAAAGTGAGTCGTATCATCGACCGCAATGCCCAACGCCACGCAAGCCGTCATCGCGATCGCCAAATCAACGGGGATATTTAGCCAGCCCAAACCGCCAAAGAAAACAACAACGGGAAAGAGATTGGGAATCATCGCAAGTAAACCCAGTCCCAACGAACGCAGCACCACAATCAAAACAGGAGTGATGATGGCAAATGCCAACAAAAAATTTCGATAAAAGTCCTCCAGCAGCGTTAGTTGAGCGCTATGAAATAGATGGCTTTTTCCGGTGTAGGCTAGGTGGACTGGATTGGTGATTGGCAGGAATTGGTCTTCTTGGAACAGGCTTTCAATCGTCTCGGAAGCCGTTTCGGTGACGACGGTCTGCAGTGCTCCAACATCGACTTCTTTAAGGTAAGGGTATCGGACGCTGATTCGCCACGTTTCGGAATCTGGCCCAACATGCAGATAGCGCGACTGTCCCAACGCCTCCCGACGTTGATCTAATTGTCGCTGATAGATTCGTTTCTTGAAGAATGAGCTTGCGCGTTGGATCGATGGCTGGCGCGGCAGATAGTTGTGCAAAGAATTCACCGTTGCAACATCCTCTAGAGAAGATAAGCGACGCTGGACCTTGTAGATCAACTGAGCACGCACGTGAAAATCTTCAGCGGTTACATCTTCAAATTCGATCATCAACTCCGCTTGGTCGATCGGCCCCATGCGCTGTTCTAGTTCAGCCAGCGACGCAATGACTGCCGACTGGGGACTGAAAAGTTTTTCAACTTGAACCCGTGCTGTTAAACGAGGCAGTCCAAGTGCGGCAGTGACCATCACAGCAATGCCCGAAAACGCGAAAACGAAACGAAAACGTTGTATCTGAAAACTAACCTGATTCCAGAAACCATCATCGTTGGATCGCGCCGCCAACGTTTGCTGCCCCGATTCTCCAAATCGATACAAAAGCCACGGAACGATGATTAGCTGGAAAACAAGCGCCAGCCCCGATCCCACAGCACAAAAGAAACCAAAATTTCGAATCGCAGGAAAACTACTTCGTCCCAGAGACAACATCCCAATCGCGGTCGTCAGTGCAGAGATACAACAGGGTTTCCAGCCAATGGACATTAGTTTCTTCGGATCACCAATAACATCCAAACTGTAGTGGACTAAATGGATACTTCCGGATGTCGTCAAAATGTGGACCAAAGCTGGGATGATTGACATTAGCCCGCCAAATTTCAAACCCATCATCGGTACCACAGCAATGCTACAGACCGCTGCGCAGGTCGCTGCAAAGAAAACAATGGACGCCAAAAATAGATTGCGAAGGCACAAAACCGAAACGATCGATGCGCACAATACCGACGGCAGCAGGAAATAGAGAATCGAATTGATCAGCTGATTGTCGATGCAGATGCCGACGTAAGGTGCGCCTCCAAAGGTGATTTGCTGCAAGTTCAGATTCGGAGTGGCCTCGATTGCCGCCTCAATTTTACGAAGTGACTTTCTGCGGTCGGCAGTCCCGCTCTTGGTCAATTCGATCAGGGCAAGTGTCTGGGAAGAGTCATCGATACCAAAAAAGAGACCTTTGAATCGATTCAAGATACTTCGCTTTGAAAGATTGGCTTCCACGCTCAGCCGGTTGAGTATGTCCGCACCGCTGATCACCGATTGAATTAGCTTGTCGGAGTCTTGCTCAACAAGGCGCTTGCTTAGATCCGCAAGCCGGGGGTCTTCGATGGTGCAGCCTTCCCACGTCACCACCAAGAAATCGTCCGAGCCAAATTTCTCTTCAAACGTGTTGTAGATTTGCCGCGCCGGCGAGTTGTCCGGCAGCCATTGAACCACGTCTTCTGTGTTGGACTCGAACCGCGAGAGCCCAATGGCACAAAATGCAAAGCAAAACAGTAGCAGTGCTGTGCCGACAATATCGAATCGCGTCATTTTAAAATTGTTCAACGACGACACCTGTCGCGATTTATCGGTAGATACACTTGACGGTCAGGGACCTGCCACATCTTAAAGAAATCAGAGGCAACATCCTCGAAAACCCGAGTTGAGATGTAGTTTTTTCCTATTTCTAACGTCGTCCACCATGCGACTGTAGGTTTTAGGAAAACAGCGCAGTTCCCTTATTGGGGGCTCTTTTTTTATTCTCCACCGACAGAAAGGCTTTACTTCTCTTTGCCCAACTTGCAACGTCAGTAAACACGCAAGTGCACTGTGACCAACCTAATGAGGTCGACGGTAAAAGCGGATTGCCCCAGAAATGAACGGGCGATGTTGCTGGAAGTCAACGAGTTGGTTTTTCGACTACCCTTTCGTTGCTTTATAAGACAGCGCTTGGCTGACTCTCGTCGGGAAGTTGGTTGCTGTCTTCTGCAGCACCGGGTGCGGGCCGCACGTTTTTCCTACTTCAGCGCATCGATATATTGCTGGCGATGTATTAAATCCAAAACGGGGTCCGTGTTTTCATACAGCTCAAGGGTAAATCGTTTCCAATTGGCACCTGACAAGAACCCGTTCTCCAACGTGTCCGGCGGACGGTTCGGGCGGAGATCTTTGGTGATCCAAAACCTACCGGCGTCGATCTCTAACAATGCATTGTCCAGGGTGTTAATTGGTGCCGATGAGAATGCTTTCTCGTTTAGCGTTCCTACAATCAGAAGCTGTGCGTTAAGCGACAGAATATCCGAAATGCCTTTTTGCTTTCGAATCTCCTGTATCTTGTTGACGAGTTCTTGTGTGTCCCACGATTGGTCATTTTGCCATCCGCAAAGTCCAATCATTGGAGTCTTGGACGTAACGTCTCCAGTAATCACCAGTGTGTTGGGGAAGGCTCGAAGGAACGTGTGCGCGATGGTATCGAATTGTGCATTGTTCAGTTGATGAGCGGGCAACCACTGACAGAATAGTCCCCCGGAACGCAAAGCCGCTTTGGCATTGCCAAAGTGCTCCAGCGAAAATAGTCGTGACTCACCGGCACCGTGGGGGCGAAATAAGTCTGCGACAATTAGATCGTACTGATCGTCGGAACAAGCGATGAAGGTTCGCGCGTCTTCCAATAGAACCTGATTCTCATTCCGATCGAAGAAAGCTTGGTGTTGATCACCGAAGTACTCGCAAGCGATCTCGACGACCTTTTCTGACAACTCGATCGCCGTCACGCTCGGCGGGGAGTCAATCGCTTCCAAACCGCTTGCCGAAATTCCAGTGGCAAACCCGAGGCAGCATACATTTTTGCATTGGGGATGCAACAGCCATGGAAGCAAAAGCTGTCGTCGCTCAGATGCCTCAGCGGCTCCACCGGAGCTACCGAGGATGTACTGGTTGTTCATCAGTAGACTGCGAGCGTTTGACTGGTCCTTGACCACCATCAGCACCCCATCACGTCCAAAGAAGGTTTCTTCAATTGTAAAGTTTTGTTTCGCGCGCGGGCTAAGGTATCTAAGTTCTTGGTAGGCATCAATGTTCAGGAAGCCCACCAATAGAGCACCGGCGGCGATCCCAACGGCCGTCAGTTTTCGAGCACTGAAAAAACAGCCTGCGACAACCGCCGCAGTGGTTGCGACCGCCAAAATGACAAACCCTCGGTAGATCCCAACCTGGAAGACAAGCAGCAGATTGGCAGATTCGGCTCCCAATAATCCCCCCAAACCATTGATCGCCAGCAAGAGACCGACCGAACGCCCCTGAGGATCGTCTGCTGCATGAATCGACATGATTGAAGGGAAAACTAATCCGAAAAAGAACATTGCCGCACCAGAAGAGCACGCGATGATCGTCAACAGTAACCACCAATACTGTCCAATCGAAGCAATCGTTTGCTGGTTCATCGCAGCCAAATAACGCACCGAAACCAACTGGTTGGTCACTTGGTACGCAATCAGCGGACAAAGAAAACAGAAAAACGCAGCACCCACTGCACCGACAATCAGCTGTGTTTGGCTGGCAATTGCAAAACAATTCATAATCGCCACTGCGACTGACCCAATGGCAAGAAATAGAATGACGTTAGCCAGTAAAGCGCTGGTCGTTTGAATCGAGGAAGGTGCTACCAGTGCGAGCAGTCGTAGAATTAGAACTTCACTGGCAAGCACGACGGCACCCGACGCGAAAGCTAGGAGGAAAACGTGTTTGAATTTGCCAAGCTCACCGACGAAGGAAGACTTTGGATTTGGTTTGAGATTCTGTTCTTCCGCTGTGCGGCTTTGGTGGGCCGCAGGATTGATGCGGCTGAAAAATGCGAGAGATGTCAATCCGATCAAGCAGTTACCCGCCATAGCCCACAACATCGCTCCGCGCACGCCGGCAAATTCCAACAGAAAGGTTGACACCAACCACAGACCAAACACACCACCGAGCATATTAAGCGAGTAGATCCAAATTCCACTACGCGCGATGGTTCCGCCCAGAGCAGTGATTACCTGAATAAACATTGGCATCGTTGTGCCCATTGCGATTGACGGCGGAAGCACAACGCCAGCAGCAAAGATTACTTTGACCAGTCCTCCTTGCCACGAGACCAGCACATCGGTTCCTAAAGTAGCGATCAGTCCATCTGCCCAAAGCGGTAAGAAAATTGCCGGCAGCGAGAGAATGGCGATTGAGATTTCAGCGATTGCCAAACGAATCGCCGGGTTCCCACTCGATTTAGACCAGCGCGTCGCTAACCATCCTCCCAGAGACAAACCTAGAAAGAACAGCCCCAACACTCGGCCTGTCACGGCTTCGGTCGCGCCGAGCAGATCAATCAACCTTCTAGTCCAGAGAAGTTCGTGCGATAACGCAACCGAGCCACTCAAGAAGGCCAATGCAATAAATAGCAAACGAAGCATTGCGAGTCCGGTGTTACAAATAAAAAAATCAACTCTGCCATTTCTGACAGAGTTGATTAATAAATCGCATCAAGAAAGATCGTCAAAGATCTTTCTGTTTAAACGGCATTCTCTTTATGAGAGAGAAGCACATCGACATCACGGCAATTCGAACAGGGGCTACGCGTTGGTCAAAATGTTAATGAATCCGGGGATATCATCAAAGTTA
This sequence comes from uncultured Pirellulaceae bacterium, assembly GCA_938036435.1. Classification (GTDB taxonomy): domain Bacteria; phylum Planctomycetota; class Planctomycetia; order Pirellulales; family Pirellulaceae; genus Mariniblastus. Next base: position 23,092 of record CALHPU010000149.1, read on the forward strand.
ACCAAGCCATCCCCATTGACATCGGCCGCCTCTGCGAACCCTCCAGATTGTAGAAGTGCGATGAACGCCGGGATGTCCCCAAAATCGACCACGCCGTCGCCATTTACATCGCCCAGAATTTCTTCCACAAGACCAAATGCAGCCAAGGCGTCGGTTTCAAATACCTCTTCCTCTAATCCATTGTTGAAAATCAAAAAGTAAGGGTCTGACTCTACCGGGGCACTACCATCGGCAGGAATCGTCGTGAACTGAAGTAGGAGACCGATTGCTCCGTCTGTGGTTGCAAGAGATCCGGACAAGTCAAATGCAAGGTGATTGTGAATTTCACCCGGTCCCAGTACGACGTTTGCCTCGCCAAGTGATGGCGGAACATTACTCATGGTTGTTCCGTCTGAACCTGTCGCCAGCAATACTTCCTCGTCACCCGATATCAGCTGGTCTCCGGCAAATACCGACACGGAGTTTCCACTTCCTGTGATGTCGACAGTTCCGTTAGTTGAATCAAGATTCTCTAGGCTATCCGAAGTTGGATTATAAAAGTTAACGTAACCCACGCCTCTAGTGGTGGGCGAATCAGCAGCAGAAGCGTCAAGCACGCGAACAAATACTTGTTCGCCCACTCTAACGGTCAAATTTTCGGTGTCGGAAACAGGTGTGATGAAACCCGGAGCATCAGTCGTTGCGAAAGATCCAGCTCGAACGAACGAGCCTTCGGCGACCTGAATTCCTTCGTCGGTTACCTCATCAAGCTCGATTTCAAAAACGGGATTAGCCGGATCTTCAAAACCGAATTCGATATCTGAATGCATCTCTTGAGCAAAAGATGTCGAAGCAAAAAGTGTTGCCAATATTGTGGCTAAAAAATATTTTTTCATTGTAAAAACTCTACAGTACTAAAAGTAAATAAATATAAATAAACGTTCTAGAGTTTAATCATTCAATTGACTCGTCCGTCATCGCGGGCCCCAAGCGCCCACCAGACTTCTTCCTCGATGTTGTCGGCTACAAAAGTAACCGAACCGTCTACTCGAGCGAGATTGACTCCACCAGTGTGATTGCTGCTTGGTGTCACCAAAAAATCTCCCTGAGACACAGTGTCACTGAAGTGCCCGAGTTGTGAGTTCGGTTGCAGAATATGAACGTAGGTCGGTGCAACGAAAGTGTACCCAGAACTCCACGACCGACCGATATAGGCCGATTCAACCGCATGAGCGTCGGTGCCGTTAAGGATCCTGAAAGCAATTGCGGCCAGCGGTTCTGCCTGGCTAGGAATAATGTGCTGTGAAGTAATTCTTGGATCTCCGTTTCTCAGGTCTCTGGGAACGTCTTTTGTTTGGATCAAACGTTCGGAGATCATCGCCGTGTTGGAAGTTCCATCCAAGATTTGAGCGAAACCAGATTTAGAATCACCATGCCACGCTACAGGATTTGAAGGGTTCTCAAGTGCGATGATGCCATTGAATCTGCCTTTAGGAGTTCCTCCGACTGACCCCGCAACGAGCCCCCGTTCACGTTCGAATCCGGATGCAAACGATGGCCAGCCAATGTTTCCGGCGTAATTGCTGGAAGCTGGATTGGCTGAACCAAGCCACGAACTATTGTCCCCAGACGGAGCGTCCGACGGGCAAAGAAAAAGAGGTACTTCCGTCGCAGCAGCAACAGCGTTGGGATGGTCAGCGCTCATCGTAAAATTTTGATTGCCATCTCCGTTGTTGACGCTGAGGTCAAATTGCGAGTGCAAGTTTCCCTGCTCGACAAATGGCAATATTGGTACCAACCAGCTGTAGTGCCCTCCGTAACCTCTCGACTCGCCATGGTCCACCTGATTAACAGGAAAGCGACTGTGAGCCGATTCGTAATTGAGGGTTCCTAAAGCAATTTGACGAAGCTTGTTCGCACATTGCGTACGGCGAGCGGCCTCTCGTACTTGCTGGACCGCTGGAAGCAGCATCCCAATCAAGATTCCGATGATCGCGATCACTACCAACAATTCAACAAGCGTAAAGCCAAATTTGATCCGAACTTTGTTACTCATTTCAAACACCTTTTCACATAACGTGAGATGGAAACTAGTTCACACGTGCCCAACGACCACCACAAAACGGTCGTTTATGGAGCTTAGATCTCCGGTTGAAGCTGGAACTCTAGAACAAAATTGGTCCAGCATTCGCCCGGTCATCTAGGTTGTAAAGTTTCAAGTCGATACGAGTGCGCATCTAAGCACGGAATCGTAAACCAGCCACTGGGTGCTGCGCATCAAGACAATGCGGACTTAAAATCATCGAGGGAATCAAAGCTTAGCAACGCTTTGGTGGACCACGAGCGCGACTAGTAATTCGAGCGCTTGAAAGAAAACAATCGTGGCTCGCAAAAACGGGCTCGAGCGACTGTTGAGCAGCCAAATGGAAATATTCGGCAGGTGTTATATTCAGAGAATCATAGAAATCGCAGAACGAACAGTCATGCGAAGAGTGAACCTTAAGCTCGCTGTGGGATTCGGGCGTTGCGTCATAACTGCAACTGCACGAACAGCAATGGCTAACCTTGGCAGATGCGGTTGTCCCGCAGCAAGATTCACCGTGCAAACCAAAAAAACTGTGTGTGTGCAGCGATGGCCCAAGGTTTAAGAGTAAACCCCAATAGGCCAAAAATAAAACTGTAAGAAGTCTTCGCACCGGTAATGGTTTTCTGAAGCGTAAAATGATCAGATTGTTCGCAAATAGTATAGTTCAGATTCAGAAAGTAAACCCTGAAACTCACCCCTTAACACATTATTCGTCGGGAAATCACAGGGAATGCGAATCCAAACACATTCCCGACAATTGGACAAGGGCAATAACTCCACCTATCTATCATCGCGAATTTTTGTCGAAAAATGTACCCGAAAAACGGATTTCAGCAGAGCGGCAGATTTCCGCTACTTAAGCAATACGGCAACCATAGCAATTGGTTCATTCCAGCTTTTTCTTTGCCTACGCGAAACTCCAGCTGCAGCCAAACCAGTACTTCAACGCAGCTCATTCTCCGGCGGGCAATATTCTCGTGACGTAGGTTTTCAACCTGCTAATGACTTACAGTTGGCTGATTAAAAATCTGTTCTATCACTTTCTCTCCAAAAACCGCCGACCTGAAAATTGAGCTGCGGTAGAACGCTAGTGGTCTGTCAACATTTAATTTCAGGGTAGCTGGATTCGCCAGAATTCAGTTCAGCAGTATAAAACCGAAGTCTGGCGACTCCGGCTACGATGACACACTCTAACTTCCATCCCTGACAAACCA
>CALHPU010000150.1 GCA_938036435.1 uncultured Pirellulaceae bacterium
AGCACTGCCCAAACCGGCGAAAGGGTCCGCCGGGTTGAAGTACCAGTCGACCGGTTGCGTCCAAACGACGGCGTGTGAGGCATCAACTTCCACGAAAGCCACTGAGTCTTCGGAGAATACATCAGTCCGTGAGCCGTCGAGCTTAAAGGTCGAATCTTCTCCAGCCGATGCGAGGTAAGGTGTTCGATTGGAAGACTCGAAATTGGGGCTGCGAAATACCTCTGGCATCTGATCCGCGATCGCCAAATTGTGCGGGCTATTCCACGGCTCATCCAAATTGAATTGCTGGTATAAGTTGTCGTAGCCAAGTTGAGGCAGCAAATGGACGCGCCAGCTGAGCAGAGGATTTCCGTTGCTGTCAAAGTTTGCCAACGGAAAAAAATCCTGAAAACTATTGTCAGCTCCGGAGAGGTACGCGGCACTTCGAATAAGACTCAAATTGAGCGGACTCGAAACTGCACTGGCTGGAAAACTTTTGACTTCAAAGTGCGTGCCCAAGACTTGAAACTCATTTTTGTCAAACTGGCTTCCGAACTGGTTAGCGACAACGTACAAATCGCTCTGGGCTTCAACTGGCTGACCGGTGATCTGATCGGAGTATCCCGTGACAACAGCCCGCACACCTTGCACGTAAAATTGAGGCGGGCTAAGCACTGAGTCGCCGCTAAAGTTGACTTTGGCAACGAGAACATCGGTTGATTCGGTTTCGAAATCTATCCACTGGGTGTCGTCGTTGTACTGCCATTGGATGCCGTCGAGTCGCGTCGCGACGAAGTGATCGGCGTTATCTGCTCCGATTCCGCTGAAGCGCGTTTGAACGTCTTGCTGCGAGTAAAGGATGTAGCCAATACCGGCGGCGTCTTCGGAAACAGCGACGCCAGAGTTCAGATCACCGACAGCGATCGTGGCCAGCATATTACGCGGTTCAAACGTCTCGTAGCTGAAAGCAGACGTGTCGCGTCTTTTTCGAACCCGGATGGGAAGTGCCATGGTGTCTCATAAGACAAAGAGAGAAGAGTCGGCAACTGTCGGTCAAAGACGCAACAGCATTTCTATAGAGAATAGCCGTTCCTCTGGCATAAAGCAAGGAAATTAGTCGTCGTTTGTTTCTCTGGGATTTAACTTAAACGCCGTTTTGCGACTGGCCGAACAGATCGGCGTGCATTGGATTTGTAACAATGTGATTGGAGATCCGGTCTGCCAATGCTCCGATCGTCATGTATGGATTCACTCCCAGTGCCGTTGGAATGATCGAACCGTCTGCAACGTAGAGGTTTGGATGAATGTTCCCGTCGGCTCCATCAAAGACCTGTCCTAGATGATTGACGGTTCCTCCGCCGGCATCGTCAGACATATTACAAGATCCCAACGGATGAACGGTGACCAAGTTGTCGCCGAACGCCTTAAGCCGCTTGTACCTACCGCCGTGAGCGCGAGCCAATCGATCGAATTCCGTAAATACCATTTTGCGATATTCGCTGTCTTTGAGGCCTTCCCATTTGACCTGCCAACGCCCGTTACGTTTTTCGACAATGCCTTCGCCTGTGTCGTGCCCCATGCCCAACATGGCCATCGAGTTATCCAAATCCAAGTCGCCCATCAAAGCAGTGAATAGATTGCTTACACCGCGTGGAATTGCTGCGTCTTGAATCAATAGTCGTTTCTTCAACTCAATGTCGCGATAAAAATTGAGGGACGTTTGCACCGTCGGCCCCACCGGTGCCCGATCGGTATGGTAGGCGCCAAAACCGCTTATGTTTGTCCCGGACTCAAGTCCAACGCAGAAACCAATTGTGTCCCCGTTGCCAGACCAATTACGTCCCAGCATAGGTGAAAACAAAAATGACGGATTCTCTGACTCCATCAGGATCGTAGAACTGGCGGGGCTGCCGGCACCCACGACAACCATGCGGGTGTTTACCGAAACGGGGTGTCGGGTGATTTCGTTTTGCGTATCATCCACGTAGTTCATGTTGACCCGATAGTAGCCCGACATTTTCTCAATCGATGTGACTTCGCATTGGGTATACATCTCAGTACCGTTGTGTTTGGCAACAGGCAGATAGTTCATTGCCAATGTGTTTTTCGATCCCACATTGCAGCCATTGATGCAATCACCGCACAACGTGCATGCACGCTGGATCATTCCTTGAGGGTTGCGCATTTGTTGGTCCAAATGTCGATGGTCGTACATCACCGAGACGTGTGAGCGGTCGAAGAAGCTTGGATTGCGACTGATACGTTCGGCCGCTAAACGGCGGTAGCGCACTTTGGGCGTTTGGTCGTGAGGCGTGCGCGTTAGCGACAGCGCGCGAGCAACGTTGTCGTAATATGGGCCAAGCGTTTCAATGTTCTTGAGTTCTGTTGGCCAGCGATCTTGGAAGAAGACTTCAGGGTGTGGTCGCAAAGCGATGCTGGCGTTGACTAATGATCCGCCGCCAAGACCATTGCCCGAAAGAATGTTGACCTCTTCGTTCATCATCAAATTAAACAGCCCAAGTGGCTGGGTGACTTGGCCCTTTGTGGGGCCAGCAAGAACGGCTCGGGCGTTGCCCGATACGTTGGCGAAAGTGTCTGGAAAGCTTCCCGGGACCCATTCCTTACCACGTTCGATAATGCACATGCGGTGCTCAGGTCGCAAGCGCTGAGAGAGTTGCGCGGCAGTAATCGATGCGCCGTATCCGGATCCGACGACCAACACGCCAAAGTGAATACGGTCTTCGTGTTTGGCCGTTAGCATCAGGTCGCGAATGGGATTGGCCAATCGACCACCGTATTGTTTCAGGCTACGTGTGTAGTCGGCTGCAGCGCGGGCCTTGATTCCCGAGCCTTTGGTTCTTGCGCGCTTGCCGAGTTGGACTAGATTTCTAACTGGCTGCCGATTCGTCTTGGCGGTCGCTTGACTGGTTCCACAAGCCGCGACCGTTGCTGCACCGGCCGTTGCGATCGCCGCGCGACGGGTAATCTTGGATTTGTGTTTTGAGGACGGTGGGGTGTTTGCTGGCATGATCAACTTCAGGAAAAAAAGCGACGGTTAAGCTGTGCGGCTCGTCTATCCTGTTATCGATCTGCCGCAGGTGACTATTGCGGAAAAAATTCTGATTGTCGCGGCGGTAACAGTTGTTGAACTTCAGCGGCGCGAATCTGTACCGGCTGGCTCGACTTCAACGGATAGCTGAGCTAGAGGCAAGTACGGAGTTCGGAGTACGGAGTACGGAGTACGGAGTGCTAAGTACTTAGTACTGATAACAAAAAAAGCACGCGGTCCCGGCAAGGACGGCGTGCTCCAGATTTCAAATTTACTTCAATTGGGCTCTAGTAGCCGATCGAAGGTGGGTTGTCTTGCAAGAAGTCTCTCGGACCGCGTGTAGTGTAGTACGGGTACGCATACTGAGGTGCGATGCCAGATTGAGGCTGTTGTCCGGCGGCTGGATTAGTGTGCGGGATCGCTCCTCCGTAAGGATGTATCGCTCCAGTAGCGTTAGCGAGCTTGGCGCAACTAGAGCACACCTTGCCTCCGGCACCGCAACCGCGTTTTCCGCATCCGTGAAGTCGCTCTCCGCCGATCGCTCCTCGAGCGCCCGAACCGATTCCCGATGAGATGCGGCGTCCTTTGCAAGAACCTCCGAACAAAAATCCATTGGGCATCTGAGCGACAGTTTGCTCAACACCTTCCGAGCAAGAATCGCAGCTATCGCAAGTACTCACACCATAGTCACTGATGATCATTGAATCGTTTGCTGGTCCAAGCGAACGAGGTTCCGCACACGCTTTTCCTTTGCCTTTGAGGGATAATCCAAGACCGTTTTTACCACCCAGAGCCCGTTTCTTTTTGGATCGCGCGAGGATACCACGGGGTTCACGGGCCGAGGCTGAATCGCAATCGCTGCAACCAGATGACCCAGATTCAATTGCCGGTGCATACTCAACCGCACCGCCGCCACCGCCGCCATCGCAGCTGGAACAGCCGCAGGAAGACGGAGCGCTCATCGGCATTTCCATTGAACCCGATGCGCCGCATCGGTCGTCGCAGGCGTAAGGCGTCGAAACGGTGACAACAGAATCAGCACCGCACGCGCCGGACGCGCCGCATCCGCAGTCACCGACAGAGTCCGCCGAAGCCCGTCGATTTTTAAGCTCAGTGGCCTTCGCTTTAGCTCCTCCGAAGAGGCCGACACCCTTACAGCCGCCAGCTTGACCGCCGGCGCCACAGCAACCGGAAAAACTTATCACAGCCGCGAGAGCTGCGAGCATAAACATGGATCGCATTTTTCAAATCCTTTTGAAATCTGGGTCTACCCAGCAATAACTGGAGGTTCTTCCATCACCGCAAACCGGTCGGCAGATAGAACATAGGCAATGTCTCGATCGCGTTTCTTGCTTACGGGAAAGCAAGTGTTTGAAACGTCAGTTTCGGTTTGGCGATCAAAACCCACAAAATCGTTAATCGTCTAGACGATTGCTGCGGTCCACAAAATCGGTAGCGGTTAAGTGACTCAGGCGACAAACAGGCCGCACAGTTTAACTGACCCGAACACAGACACGCGCAAGCAGCATGTGATAGCGTTCGGCGGCTTTCGTCTGCGATTTGGCGGATAACACGCCCGGGGGAACAAAAATTTACAGATCGCCCGTTGCGTCAACGTCCGCTCAACGCGGTTTGGGTGCTTTCTTAAGCTATCGTGGGACGCTAAATTGTTTAGGAAAGTCTTGCCAGTTTTCCTACTTCAATGCATTTTTTTCAGCCTCCCTATGTCCAAGACCCCAGACATTTCCTTCGTCGCCGAACAACAGATCCCAGTCAAAGAGCTGAAGGGCATCTCCAAGGCGGCAGGATCTACGGCTTCTAAAGGGCCGGTCAGCCAAAAGTACTTAAATGATTTGGCGCAGGCCGAACTGGATGCGGATTTGGATGCGACATTTGCCAAATTGAAATCAAGTTTCAAGTTCAAACGCAAGGAAATATCAGCCGACGGTCCGGTGGACGGAATGGGCGTGATCACGACGCCGCATTTTTTCTACGAGGTTACCGTGGCTCCGATGGAGGAATCTCATCGAAACGTGATCATTCGCAGGAGCGTGCGGAACATCGCAAGCGCCGAGGTAATCACCGGCCCTGAGTTCTTCGAGGCGTTTGGAACGCGGTTCAATAAACTAGAAGTCGCTTGCGAGAAACCGCTTGATTTGGAAACGATTATCGACCAGATCGAGGACGCGGACTCCGATGATATCGACTTGGACTATGATAAGGACATCACCTACTGCACAATCGGCATGGACTCAATGAGAACCACCATTTCCGTTCGGCCGAACTTGATTCATGTCAAAGGGCCGCTGGATGCGACTCCGGCAGATTTAGTGCACTCATTCTTCGAGATGCAAAGTTGTTTTATGGACTCTTTGAATCTTTCAGAGCCACTTTTAAAGAGTTAGATGAACCGTCAGTGGCATTTGGGGGCGGTGAGATGTTTGCATGTTGCGTGTTAGGTTTCAGATGGTTCCCGACCGATAGAAAGTTTTGATCATGGCGGATGTTTCAGGGGCTGGATCGGCAAAATCATCTGTCATCCTTTTGGTTCGACTTGGAATCATGATGTTCCTCCAGTTTTTTATCTGGGGAGCTTGGTACGTTTCGATGAACGGTTTTCTAACCGATAGCGGAATGTCGGGTTTTATTGCTGCGGCCTACACCGTGGCTCCCATCGCTGCGATTGTCGCACCGTTGTCGTTGGGCTTGGTTACCGATCGGTTGCTCAACACTGAATGGGTGTTGGCCGTTCTAAATATTTTGGGGGCGGTTTTGTTATGGTTCACTCCGGCGCTGGCCAGCGCTGGAGAGCCGGCTGGAGCGTTCGCGCAGTTCACTCACCCGATGGTTCTTTGCCTGTTGGCATATTTGATTTGCTTCATGCCGACCTTGGGTTTGACGGCCAGTCTTTCATTCAAACATCTCTCTAATGGTGAGAAAGAATTTCCCATCGTGCGCGTGTTGGGGACGATCGGTTGGATCTTCGGGAACTGGGTGATGTGGGGGTGCCGCATGTTTTCCGGCGACGCAGAGACTTATGGTGATAACTCAGCTCACATGTTTCATGCGGCAGCCATCGCTTCTGTGATTTTGGGGATCTATTGTCTGACGTTGCCGCGTACAGCTCCGCCGGCAAAAGGCGAGCAAATCTCGTTCGGTAAAATCCTTGGCGTCGAAGCTTGGGCCATGCTCAAGGATAAATCTTTTTTCGTGTTCGCATTGGCTTCGTTCCTGATCTGTATTCCGTTGGCGGGTTACTACGCGATGGGTTACGGGTACGTTGATCAGTCCGGAGTGAAGCTGTTTGGCTCGACGACCGGAGCAATGAGCACTGGGCAGATGAGCGAGATACTTTTCATGTTGTTAATGCCTGTTTGCTTCGCACGATTTGGCGTCAAAAATATGCTGATCGTTGGAATGTTGGCTTGGGCCGTACGCTACGGCCTGTGGGGATTCTCCTTCGGCGAAGAAGGCCCGCTGCTGACGGTGCCGATCTTTTTGGGCATTCTATTGCATGGGATTTGCTATGATTTCTTCTTCGTGTCGGGCATGATCTACACCGACAAAAAGGCCACCCCTGAAATTCGTGGGCAAGCACAATCATTGATCGTGATGCTGACGCAAGGACTTGGATTGGGGATTGGCGCTCAAGCATTCGGCTGGTGGACAACGCAGTGCACTACCGGTGATGCAGTCGACTTTGCGAAGTTCTGGTATGTCCCGGCGGCGTTTGCGCTCGTTGTAATGCTGTTCTTCGCAGTGTCGTTCTGGGATCGGTCCACCGATGAGAGATTCAAGAGCGGGGAACACCAATAGTCACCAATGAAAAAAACATTTGTGAAGATTAGACGATATTAGCGCTCTTTGCCACAGTCAGCTTTGGCTGGCGGCCAGAACGCCAACAACATGATGGTTGACGCCAGCACTGCGATGAAGAAAGGAAACTGCCAAAGCTGTTGGAAATCAACGATACGCTCGCCGCCAATTTCTACGCAATACATCTCATGCAGTATGGGAGCGACGATCCTAGCGATGATCGGTCCGCCACCAAGTGTCATAAGTGTGAACAAACCTTGAGTCGTTGATCGATCTTCTGTGGGCAAGAACTCGTCCACAAAAATGAAAACCGTTGCGAAGAAAAATGCGTGGCCCAGCCCATGTACAAAGATGCCAATCATGGCCGCGGTCGGTGTCGGCCACCACGCAAAAAGACCAAGCTTGATCACTTGGCCAAGTCCGCCGATGATCAAAGTGGTTCGCCAACCGAACCGCGTCAGGAAAATTCCCAACACGCACATCGTCGCAATTTCGGCAACTTGGCCAATGCTCATCACCGGCATCACCCATCTCTGTTCTATTCCGATACTGTTTAAGTATCCGTCGGCCCACAGAAAATAGGTGTCGTGTATTGTGGAATCCAACATCGTCGCCAACCACAGCACAGCGACGAACGGCGTAGAGAGTGATTTGGCTGCTTCTATCCAAGCGACCGTTTGCGTGTCTCGATTCGGGGGAGTGTGCGGCAACCAAAGGCTGTACGCCGCATAAATCAGCGAGGTCACACCGGCGACCAAAAAGGTGAATCGGGCAGTCAGCGGATCGTTGTCCAACAGGAACAACAATGGCCAACTGGCAACTATCCAACCAATGGTGCCACCCATTCTGACAATACCAAAGCTCTTTTTTGCGTTGGCCAGAGCGCCGAATGCAATTGAATTAGTGATGGAGATCGTCGGGAGATAGAACAGACTGTGCAACCACATCAGCGCTGTAAACAATGCCTGATCAGTGCAAAAGAACATGCCCAGCAATGCACAGGCGCTGATCAGATGGCTGAAAGCGAGAAACTTCTCTGCTGCAAAATTTCGATCCGCGAATTTGTTGCCAAAGAAAACGGCCACGATGGCCGTAACTGGAAACGCCAGCAAGACAATCGATTGGCCGGTCGCCGAGAAATTGAGTCCACCGGCTCCCAGATAGCCGAACACTAGCGGCAACCACGCTCCCAGAACGGCAAACTGAAGAAACATCATCCACCAAAGTTTGGCGATCAGTATGCTGCTTTCTTTTGCGGCAGTTTCTGATGCCAGTTTGGAAGTGTTCAATTGGCTATGGTTTGATTGGTTGGAGGCAGCTTGGAGACCCGACGTAGGGCAAGTCGCAAGACTTTGGATAGCCAAAAAGCAAATTTATCCAATCAATTGCGGGATCGGCTACAAAAATCCGATCACCGCGCTGACTGGAAAATGGTTTTCAAATCATTTAGACAGAATCGGCGAACGCCTGCATATCAGCGGCATAGGCGTCGAGTCTCTTTTGTAGATTCAGTTTGTCGGATTCTAAGTCGCCGATTTCTTCCTTCGGCAGATAGCCAAACATGTAGAACTTAACCTTTGGTTCGGTGCCCGACGGTCGAGCCGCCACGTAGTTACCTTCTTCAGTGGTATCAAATATCAGCAGGTTCCCAACCGGTCCTTCAAAAGAGTCGCTCTTCCCATCGGGGAAGTTACGCTTCAACGAATCAAAATCGCGCACACATTTGATTTCTAGGCCACCGATCGATTTAGGAGGATCGCTGCGGAACTTTTTCATTAGGCGTTCCATACGCTTCATGCCGTCGGACCCTTCCATCTGAATGTTGATCAGTCTTTCGGCGTGCAGACCATACTTTCGATAAAGATCGTCCATGTGCTCGTGCAGAGATTTTCCTTTGGCCTTCACTTCTGCCGCCAGTTGGCTCATTAGCATGCAAGCCACAGCGCCGTCTTTGTCGCGACAGTACTTGCCAACCAAATAACCGTGCGATTCTTCAGTGCCAAAAATGAATTCGTCGGGGCCCTCTCTGTCCACGACGCTGCAGATCCATTTGAAACCAACTAGATTTTCATAGTGGCACTTAATGCCGTAGTCGTCGCAAGCGCGTTTGATCATCAGTGTCGTGACCAGCGTCGTGACAACGAAATTGTCCGGATCTAAATTGCCCGCAGCCCTGCGTTTCTCCATCACGAAATCGGCCAGCAACACGCCCAGCTGATTTCCGTTGAAGGTTGCCCAAGGACCGGATGTATCGGTGGTCACTGGTGCCGCTGCTCCCAATCGGTCGCAGTCGGGGTCGGTCGCCATGATCAGGTCACTGCCGTTACTTTGCGCGTGTTCGATGATTGCGTCAAAGATTTTTACGTTCTCAGGATTGGAAACGTGTCCGGGCACATTGGGGAAATCTCCGTTGGGTTCCCGGTGCGGTTCGTATATCTCTAGCGATTTAAAGCCAACGGCCTCGAGTAGTGTTTTGACATTGGCTTCTCCCACGCCATGCAGCGGCGAGTAGATTACCTTTAAATCGCGAGGCCCATCGAAGCTGTGTTTGAGATGTTCGGCCAGCAACGCCGCGTCGGCCTCCTCGGTGACGATGTGGATCTTCCCATCGGCAACCGCCTGATCGAAGTCGGCTACCTCGATCTCGTTGACTTGATCAACTTTACCGATGACGGCTTTGTCATGAGGAGGAATTAGCTGTGCGCCGCTGGACCAATAAACCTTGACCGCATTATCGCTGGGCGGGTTGTGGCTGGCGGTGACCATGATGCCGCAATCGCACTCTTTGAGTCTGACCAGATAGGACAGTTCTGGCGTGCTGCGGTATTGGTCAATGAAAAACACTTCGAAATCATTGGCGACCATGATTCCAGCACACAATTCTGCGAACTCGCGCGATCGATGACGCGTGTCGTACGCGATCGCAAATTTCCAAGGTCCCTCAGGTTTTACCTCCTTTACATAGTCGGCAAGTCCCTGAGCGCTTTCCCCCATGGTTCGCGCGTTGATCGCGTTGCTACCGAAGGGATACATTCGTCCGCGACGGCCACCGGTTCCGAATGGGATTACCGTCCAAAAGACGTCGTCCAGCTTTTGCCATTTTTGCTGATCGATATGTTCAGCAATTTCAGGAACGTAGGCGGCGTACTTTGGCTCGGTCAACCAGTCCTTGAGATTTTCAACGGCTGACGCCGAGATTTTTTCTTCTGTTTGAGCCTGCTGGGCAAGCTCGATATATTTGTTTGTGTCGATTGCTGTATTTGCCATGGTCTTAATTTAGAGGATGTTGGGAGATGCGTTGAATTGGTCTTGGCTGGACGACTACCAATACCGCTCAAGCACGATTTGTCCCGGGGCTTTGCTGCGGTGTTTTATCATGTCGCGATTGTTCAGCAAGTCTTCCATCGAATCTAGCATTGCAGGGTTGCCGCAGAGCAACACTGACGATGTGGTGGCAGACAATTTGCAGTCGGCGACCTTTTCCAGTTGCCCACTGGCCAGCAGCGCCGGGATACGTCCGCGTAACGCAGTATCGGATTGCTCGCGCGTCAAACTTTGGACCAGTTCGAACTTGCCTGGGTACTTTTCTTTATATGCGTTAAGCTCGTCGGTGTAAGCTAGGTCGCTGGCGTGTCTGACGCCGTGGACGACGACGATTTTTTTAAATCGCTGCCAAGGTTCTTCTGTGCGAAGCATGGCGATGTAGGGCGCCAGTCCCGTCCCCGTTGAGATCAACCAGAGGTGATCGGCGTCAGGAGTTTTGCTCAGCGTGAATCGTCCGGTGGCTTTGTCGTTGACCAAAATCGGATCGCCCACTTTTAGTGCGTCGAGTTTCGGAGTCAATTCTCCCTCGGGGACGACGACGATAAAAAACTGCAGCTGATCACCGTGCGGGGACGCGACAGAGTAAGGACGATTGATGATTCCGTCTTCGTCACCCTCGCGGCCTTGTTTGTAAACGCCCAACTGCAGGAATTGTCCTGCGTCAAAATTTTGAACGTCCGGGCATTCGATCGTGATCGTGAAAAGTCCATCGGTCCAGATTTTCTTATCAGTGATCTTGGCTTGGCACCATGTCGGCATAGTGGGCTCGGTTTAGACGGGTAGGACTTGGAATTCGATACTCAATATCATCGAGTGGTTTCTTTTGTAAATCAATAGTCCGTTAAAGGCAATCATGGTTGAGAGGGCGCTTTTTTTTCCAGACTTTTATGATGTTTTCATGATCAAACGCCAGTTCTATTTCGCAATCTAAACTTTTCCATTGCCAGTCTGCGGCGTCATCGGCAGCAACCGGTGTCTGGGTGGCATCAACGGTTGCTTCAAACGCCGTCGAAATAACGCGCGAACGCGGGTCCCGATCAACCGCTGAGAATGTGCCGATCTGGCAAACGGACAGTGCATCGAGACACGTTTCTTCTTTTAGCTCTCTAAGGGCAGCCTGTTCGAGAGTTTCGTCCATATCCAAAAAACCTCCCGGCAAGGCCCAACTTCCTTGGTAGGGTGCATGCTTGCGCTGAACTAACAGGATGTGTTCCTTACCATCGATCATGCGGCTGACGACGATGTCGACGCTGGCGGCGGGGCGCGGATATTCGTATTCAAACATGCTGCAAGGTACCTAGGTTTTGCTTTTCATCAGTAACGGTAGTAAACCGGGGAAAGTTCTCTCCGAGTCGCCTTTGCATTTCATTTGCTAATTTAGATTATGCGATTCTGCATCGATACGCGCAACGAGAATCCACGGCAGCGCTTTTAGTCTGGTAAATATCAACACGTCTTGGTCATCCATGACAAACCCCGAGGTCGTCCCTTCTTTCGCGTGGGCTTCGAGTTCTGGAATATCTAAAACACCCAGTTCCTTGGTCTTGTTTCCACCCATCGAGACTGCAGTCTTACGCCCTTTCTCTTCCGAGCTTAACACGACTCTACCGGAGCTATCCATCAGCCAAGTCTTTTTCACCCCAGCGATCTCTGGCATATCCATTTGCTCAATGACGGTGTCCATCGAAAGATCCAAGCCCGCCACGCCCAGCAATTTTCCCGATCGATCGTAGAACGCTTTGTTGCATGGCATCAGGTAGCCTGACCCTGTTGCATCAGGATAGATAATTCCCCAGTTCGCCCCGTGTTTCTTGGCGACTGCTGAAACATACCAAGGCCTTTTCCGCGTATCGTAGTCCGGAGGATATTCTTCATTGCCCGGATAATTAAAGATCGCACCGTTCTCTAGACCGACGTAAGCCCAGTGAACGGGGGTGCCCTCAACGAGAATTTTGTCGGCTTCACTTTTTTTAAGTTCGCTTGCGTCAATGCGTTCACTGCGAAGCAACGCGTTTCGAAGAACGTACTTCAGCCCGCCCAATTTAAACAGCGAATCTTGAACGTCATCCATCTCAACGCCCGTCGCCAGTACGACGACGAAATCATCAAAGCTAACCCGCTGTTGGTAACGTTCAATGTTGGCCAGATCCGGCGGAGCATTATTTGCCTTGAGATCGTGAGGTTGATAGATCTTGAAGGGAGCGCTCCGCGCGTGTTCAAGTTGTTCACGACTGGAAGTCGCAACTCCCTCCAGCAGACCTTCGACTTGAAAAAGAAGTGTGTCAAAGTCGTTGACTTTCTGGTTGACTGTTGCAACCAGACCGGCAAGTGTCTGCCCTCGAATTGACGAAATACGCTCCGCCTCAAGACCACGATACAAGCTGAAGGTCGTAATCGCCGCAGCAGTCGAAAGCGCGATTAACAGGGCCGTCATCGCCGCGACGGGGTGACGCTGAACGCGCCGCCACAAAGAACGCACCAGATTGTCGGGCCTTGCCTGAACCTCTTCACCGTGAACGTACCGCCTTAAATCATCGGAGAATTCTTCCACTGAAGGGTAGCGATCTAGAGGATCTTTGGAGGTTGCTCGATTGACGATCGCCTGCAGTGCAAGGGGAACGCGTTCACCTTGGGTTGCGTCAGAAAAAGAATCACGCGCACCTGAGTTCACTTTCTCGAATAACTCACTCCTACTTTTTATTTTGCGAGGTGCAGAGTAGGTCAGCATTTCGAACAAAACCATTCCAAGTGCAAACTGATCACTCTTGGGACCTACGTTTTTTCCACCTATCTGTTCGGGTGGCATGTACAGTGGCGTCCCCATCATTGCGCCGACTTGAGTCTTCATTTCTTCGGTGTCGGATGTCATCGTGGCGGAACTGGGCGTTGGCTCAAATTCGGTAAATGATGATGGCTCTTCAGGTTCATCCAGTAACCGCGCAATCCCCCAGTCCATGACGTAGACTTCGCCATAGGCTCCAATCATCAAATTTTCGGGTTTTAAGTCACGGTGAACGACGCCTTGACTGTGACTGTAAGAAATCGCATCACAGACGCGCAAGAAATGCCCAATGCGTCCGTTGAGACTGTGTCGCTCATGGTCGTAATCCGGAGTACCCTCCGCTGACGCGCACTGTTTTATGTATTGAGAAAAAGTATCTCCGCGGATCAACTTCATCGTTAGCGCGGGGTTGCCCTGATCTGTCTCCTCCAACCCGTATACCGGCACAACGTTAGGGTGGGCCAGTTGTGCGGTAACTTGCGCTTCACGCACAAACCGCGCTAGGCCAATACTGGTTTCACTCGATAGGACTTTCACCGCAACTTCACGATTCAGCATGCTGTCGCGCGCGGCAAACACCTCCGCCATGCCCCCCCTACCTAATTTCGAACAAAGGGCAAACCGCCCTTCGAGCGGACGAATTGCGTCAGCCGATGCTCCGGCAAGCGTAGCCAAACTGGTAGCGGTCGTGCCAACTAGACCTTCGGCAACGGTCACACCTTTGATGTCACTGGAGGTGGAGGCGCTTGGCAGTTCGACTTCGCTCTGCGTGCGGCCTACGAAATCGCTTTGAGTCTTATCTGCCAAATCACCTTCGAGCTCTTCCTCGTCTTCGTTATCACTCACAAAACATTCCACTTCACCTTGCAGGCAAACTACCTTTAGAAAAGGTGTCGTCCAGTTTTCACTAATAATCCTAACCCATTAGAACCGGTTAATTTTATCCCCAACACTCACCTTTGCAACGATTGGAGACCTGACTATCGAAAAGGAAGCGTGATTTGTTGATTGGTAAACATGAATGACGAGTGCGAGAGTATTAAGCGTCCTCGTTGCGGTGTCCTTCAGGTGCTTGGAGGGTGGACGTCCTCCGTTCTGCGACGACAAACTGAAGGTTCAAAATGGTTGCGATTAGGGGGTTGGCACGAGATTCGCTTTGGTGAGCAAGGAAATCGTTTACTTCGCATGACAAAATTGCACGAAACGACCCGTGACATTTCAGTTGCCTTCCATTGGTGCGCAGATTGATATCGAGTATTCACCGCTTAAGGGAATCTGGTGTCACTTACGACCCGTCGGTTTCATCAACTTAACAGAGCATTTGACCATGAACTTGATCGTAAAGCGTTTCTTCGTTTTGACTCTGCCGTTTTTGATGGCTGGTTCTTTGGCAGACGAAGGATACAGTATTCAAATCGAAAACGAATCTGGCATCGAGCTTAGGGATGTCGTGATTGCAGGGCAAGAAAACTGCTCATCAACACCGAAGAATGAATTTAAGTTTGGGACCATTCCCACTGGTCAACGCAAAGGCCTTGGGCACGCCGATCTACAGTTCGTCGAGAGTCCTCCGAAACAGTTGGAGATCTCTTTCACCCCCAAGCACGGAAAGCAACTGCTGAAAAATACCGTGGAGCTGCCCATTTTAGGCAAAGGTCGGTCAGTGAAACTAACGATCGATTCCTATCTGGACTTGATCAAGGGCACGAAATCCTGATCAGATGCGGTCAGCAGGCCTAATCCGAATCTGATGAGTGCTGGACGATGTCACTTTGCTCTTTTCGCTGGGCGCTCGTCGAAGCATAGGCCAACTCACCCTGCTTATGCCAAGCGACCAGAAACGCCTGCTGGGCACTGTATGCGCTACGCTGCAAGTCCCCCGAATGAGCAGACGCGATGGAGGTGGCGAAGTGATAAATCGCTCATTTTCCCCCACTTTGAAACAGCGATCAAATATAGTTTCTCGAAGTGATCTCACGGTTGTAAATAAGTGTGTTGCCGACTTCCAAAGGTGACAGCAAAAGCGAGACAAGCAGAGTAAAAGCGTAAATTCGCCTCGTTTCCCAAAAGTTTTTCGCCGCTTTTCCTGCGATCTGGGGAGTGTAAATCGGAAAGAGACCGCTGGCGCATCAATTGATTGCGGCCACCATTGTAGCGACAAACAGTCAAGGAAATGACGAAGGCGTGCCGATAACACCTGCGTTATGGCATCTTCTGAACTTACGCAACAGCTTGACCTCGTGCGACAGGTCGCTCACCGTCAACTAGCCAACTTCGCTAGGTTGGACGCGGATGCGTGCAAGGAATCCTATTTGTTTAAGGACGATCGCTTCTGTGGAATTAAGATCGTACTAGGAAACTTTCAAGCCCGGTGGGAAGTTGGCCAGAACAGCGTCGCAATCAGCCGAGGCAACAATGTGTTGCAGACCGTTTCGCTTGATGGACAATCGCTTGATGGACAATCGCTTGATGGACAATCGCTTGATGAGTCAACTCAGCGTCGCGCAGCTTAGTGTTTCGTACAAGCTAAAATGGTGTAGTGGATTTCGCCAGAAATCCTTCGACGATCAGAAATTCTAGCGAATCCCACTACAGGTACACCCAGTTCTGAATGAACACTGGGTAATAGTCCTCTACTTCGCGCGAGTGCCTTCCTCGATCTTTCCCTCTGGACGCACCCGCACGTTTCGAAACGCGATTGCGCCGTGGTCCATCTGCAACATCAGTGGCGCTGACGCGTGTTCAGGACGCGGCGGATCAATGTTCCCCGTGGCCGATTCGAGTTCCACGTCCTTTTGCACGACCTGTCCATTGAGCTCCACTAGGTCAATTCTTGCATTGGTGGTCTTCTTGCCAGTGTCATCGAACCGCGGAGCCTTGAAAATGATCTTCAGCGTCTGCCACTGTCCAGCCGGTTTGGCAGCATTGACCAACGGCGGAAACCCCTTGTCAGTGTAGGTCAATTTTCGAACAAACAATTTGGTTTTGAACTCCCAGTGTGGATAGATGCCACCGCAGTCCGTTCCGGCGGGATTCTCTTTTCCATGACTGTCGTACAGTTGAACCTCGTACAGACCCTGCAACTTGATCCCTGAATTGGAGCCTTTACCAATTAAGAATTCCAGTTGCACTTCACAGTCGCCAAAGGCCTGTTTGCTAAAGATGTTCTTGCCTCTGCTAAGTGCGGCTAAAACGCCAGTACCATCGACCGCCTTCAGTGCCTTGGAACCATTGGCGATCAAAACATCACTGCACTGAGTCAGGTTGCTGTGGATCTTCGCAATCCCGACTGCGCCGCCGACATTAATTAGGTCCACCCAGCCAGATTTCGCAACGCCGGAACCATCACTAGGTCGATGTTCTTGAGCCACAACGGATGGCGGATAGGTCAGCAAGAGAGCTGCGAAAATTAGAAAGCGGAGCATGGTAGAAGGTTCGGAGCGAGACTGTTGAGGTAGTTTTTCGAGATTCTACTTCTTGTCCCCAAAATGAACAGAACAAGTTCCACCATCGCATTCAAGTCCGTCCTTATTAGCGATCTTGTAACGGCGCTTGGCGACTTGATCGTAGACCCACTGTTGGATCGGCAACGTGAATGGAATATGAGTCAACGGAGCGAGGATCCACAGTTTCGGTAAACGACGCGAGAGGTAACGCACTGCTTCGGCACCCCCGTAGCGATTGCCCGCAGAATCGATGACGTACATTTGTTTCATCATCTGATCGTAAGTCAGATCAGGAAACCGCTGAACCACCTCAGGATCGTGTAAAGACATAAACGCCAATCGATCCTTGCCGTCAAGCTTCAACAGGTTTCGAACCTGTCCAATGCAGAACACACATTTTCCATCAAAAATCACAATGTCCGCGCCGGGACGTTCGGCAGGAGTCGGCAAGTCGTCCGGCGTGTACCGCATCGCTTCGTCGTTGCCGATAGCGTCTGGTGTTGCCACCAATGGATCAGATTTTGGAGTGTCGACGCTCAAGGAAATAACCGGATCTTCAGAACTGAAATAGGAGTTGCGCTGCTGTTTCTTTACTAACAGTAACCGCAATTGCTCTAGTGGCTTCGCATGAAATATAGCGAATTCCTAGCCGAGTGTCCGAGAAAATGGGGCGAGCTGCATGAGAATCGCGGCTCTGAAGTCGGTGGAGGGTAAAAATCAGTATAAATAGAGATCGATTGGCTTTCGCTCAGGGGTATACTTAATCGTAGAGCTACGGACATATGGCGGTTCTCGGACACTTTCTTGGACATTTTTGGTGGGACGATGGACGAAATCAACAAGACAGTAAAGGCTGCTCGCCAGCGCGTGATGTGGAATCATTTTCTCCGTGTCATCGCATGGACACTTCTGGCGACGCTGTTGTTGATTGCGATTGGCATTGCCGTCCCTAAACTTTGGCATCTGCCGTTTTTAGACGATCCCGAGGCCGCCAATTTTTGGATTGCAGGCTGGACCATCGGAGGCGCAGTGGCGGGATTGATGCTGGCTGCCGCGTTGACGATCGCCCGCCGCCAGTCGCTGTTGAATGTTGCCGTAGAGGTGGATCAAAAGTTCGGACTCAAGTCACGTCTTTCTAGCGCGATGGCCATGTCGCCTGACGATCACGGTTCCGATGCAGGCGTAGCTTTGGCTGAAGACGCCGCCAAAGAAGCTGCCATGATCGACGTGCGTGACGAATTTAAAATCGAAACTCCTTGGCAATTGTGTCTTCCACTTCTTGCTGCGTTGCTTGTGTTTGGATTGTTGTTTATTCCCAATGCCACCAGCGAGGCTGCTTCGGCGAAAACGGATATCAAACAATCTGACGACCGGGAGAAGGTTAAGGCGGCTGTCGAGCAACTGAAAAAGAAGATCCGAGAGAAACGCGTCAGCACGGGACTCAAAGACGCCAATTTAGATTTTGACAAATTCGAAATGAGCCTAGAAGAAGTTGAGCGCGATAAATCGGTCTCGAAGAAACAAGCGTTGGTGAAACTGAACGATCTAAAAAAGCAGATCGAAGAACGCCAGAACAAATTGGGTTCGACGAAATCCTTCAAGGACGCGCTCAACAAACTAAAGGACATTGGCAACAGCCCCGCAAAACAACTTGCCGACGCGATGAAAAAGGGAGACATGGTGGCGGCCAAGAAAGCGATCGAGAATCTTGCTAAACGGCTCAAGGACGGCAAACTGACCAAAGACCAGCAGAAGCGCCTGAAGAAAGATCTTGAAAACATGGCCGATCAATTGAAAGCCATGGCCCAAGCACAGCGTCAGAAGAAGGACGAGCTAAAAAAGCAGATCGCCAAAGCCAAAGAAGAAGGGGATCTCGATAAAGCGGCGCGTCTTCAGGAAAAATTGGAGCAGGTGCAAAAGCAGGACAATCAAGCAAAAAAAATGGAGGAGATGGCAAAGAAGCTTGGCAATTGTGCGAAGTGCATGAAGCAGGGAGGCAATCCGCAACAAGGACAAGGCAAGGGCCAATCGCAGAAGTCTCCAGCGGAAGCTGAAGCCCAAATGCAGGAAGCGGCCGATCAGTTAGAGGATCTCGCCGATCAACTTGAGGACATGCAGCAGGAGATGGAAGAGTTGGAAGATATGGAAGACATGCAGCAGGCCATCGACGATGCCAAGGCAGAGATGAACGGTCAGCCGTGCGAGTGTGAGGGCGATCAACCGGGAGACCAGCCGGGTCAAGGCATGGGAGAGGGACGGGGAACGGGTCGCCGGCCGAAAGAAGAGAATCAGACTGGTAATTTCAAATCGCGGGTACGTGGCAAATTGCAAAAGGGAAAGATTGTTATTGCAGGATCTGCCGACGGTGAAAATTTGACCGGCCGAACCACCGCCGAAGCCCGAGAGATCATCAATGCCGAGATGAACTCGAAAAAGGAAACGGTCGAGAATCAGCTGTTGCCCAAATCACAGCGCGAACATACTCGGCAATATTTCCAGTCGCTGCTCAAGGGCCAATAGGGTGGCCTAACAAACAGTCACTTCTCGCTCTGCGAAAGGATCGCATCTTTCGCGGGGCGAAAGGCGAACCTTAACCCGACTCGCAAGCGAGTGAACCCGAAAGCCTGTGAAAATTCACTCGCTTGCGCTTTTTGAAGTTGCACATTTGAGAGCAAATTTCACCTTCTATTCGACAATACGCCTGCTGTTTTGAGATCGCAGAGCGATTCAATACAAGCCCGACGCGCAAGCGAGGAATCCGGAAATCCTCGGAAATATCCGCTCGCTCGCGCTTCGGGCTTGTATTTGTGCAACTTCAAAAGCTATTTACGATGGCTTCACCTGAATCGTAGCGTCTCGGGCAGCACCGCTGTGCGGACATGAATTCCATTCTTTCGGCAGGTGCTCATTCATTTTAAGAAAGGGACGCAATTGCAGTGCCTTAGCCATCTATGTTCTTGCGAGAGTATCCCTGCTCAATGGTCTCCCACACGATCGCATCATGAAGCGCGTCTGCAACGGCGTAGACGTGGGAAAAGTCGCAATCCTTGCTGTGTTGCGTTGGCACAGCGATGACACAAGCCCCCGCCGCAGCGGCGGCAGTGCTGCCGGTGTGGCTGTCCTCCAATACAAGAATCGATTGCGGCGGAACTTTCATTTTCTCCGCGGCCAACAGATAGACTTCGGGGTGAGGTTTCCCATTGGTCACACTTTCAGCGGTCAAGACGAACTCGAACCGCGGCTCAAGATCAAATTGCCCCAACGCGATCCTTGCAAACCGTCGATGACTGCTGGTTGCAATCGCTTTGGGAATTCCACTTTGCTCGAGGCGATCAAGCAGTTCCAGCAGACCGGGCATCGTGCGGACCTCGCGAGGAAGAAGGTCCGCGAACAGGGCCTCGGTCTCGCTTTGAAGCTGCTGGACCGAATCGTCCAAATTACATCGGTCTATCATGACTTGAAAAGCCTTGTCACCGGGCAACCCCATCATGGCAAGTTTCACATCATTGGTGAACCGCTGACCACGCTTAAGCAGAATCGCATCACCGACTTGATCGTATAGATCTTCGGTATTGAACATCAATCCATCCATGTCAAACACAACCGCGTCAATCGTTCGTTTCATCAAATACCTATTGTGGTGTCAGCAAAGAATTAGAGAATCTGGATTGTGCTGTGAATGAGCGGTCGGTTAATGGTAAACTGTGATTGATCATCCCGTAGATCGTCCCGCTTCGTTCGTTCTCCATTGTCACCCAAAATGGCAGCTGACAAAACCCAACATCAATCACAAGATGCACTGGACAAGGCGCGCGACTTGAGCCTTGAACCGACGCGTCCACCTGCCAACATTCCGGGATATGTACTGGATCAGTTTCTCGGCAGCGGCGCTTATGGAGAGGTCTGGAGGGCCACCGATCAAAAAACAGGCCGGCGAGTTGCGGTGAAGTTTTATACGCAGCGTTCCGCGACCGACGTTCAACAGCTGGCTCAAGAAGTAGAGAAACTGGTTGTACTTTCGGCCGACCGCTACGTCGTGCAACTCTTGGACGTTGGCTGGACGGCTCAGCCTCCCTACTACGTGATGGATTTTATCGAGCAAGGGTCGCTAGAGGAACAGTTACAGAAACACGGCGTGTATTCGGCCGACGAAGCGGTCGAGCTATTCCAAGAGATCGCACAGGGAATGATGCACCTGCACGGTAAAGGGATCTTTCACTGTGATCTTAAGCCGGCCAATGTTTTGCTGGACGAGGACGCCAAGCCGCGCGTTGCAGATTTTGGCCAGTCGCGTCTATCAGGCGAACGTAGCGGGGCGTTGGGCACGCTTTACTACATGGCTCCCGAACAGGCCGATCTTAACGCAGTCCCCGACGCGCGTTGGGACGTTTACGCGTTGGGAGCAATCCTCTACCGCATGTTGACGGGGGCTCCTCCCTATCTCTGCGAGGCATTAACCGAAAAAATTGAATCGTCAGCGGCCATCACTGACCGACTGTCGGCCTACCGGTCGGCGCTAAAAGAGTCGCCTCCTCCAACGGAACATCGTTCGGTCGCTGGTGTTGACCGTTCTCTGGCTGACATCATTAGCCGTTGTATCGCTTTCGATCCTAACGACCGATTTTCAAGTATCCAAAGCGTTTTGTTTGCGCTGAAGCAACGGGAAAGCAGACGCGAGCGTCGGCCGTTGTTGCTGCTAGGGATCTTTGGCCCGCTGCTGCTGATGGGCATGATGAGTCTCTTTGGCGGTTGGGCATTCAATCAAGCGACCACTGACACAACCGATGCAGTGATCGCGAAGGCCAAGGAAAGCAACGAATTCAAATCGCGACTTGCCGCAAGAACGGCTGCCGAACAGATTCTCGAGTACTTCAGGGTGGTTGAGCAACTGGCCAAGGACGAAGTGTTTTTGCAACAGTTTGACAAATTCGACTCAAATCCAGATTTGCAAAAGGCGCGTCAAATCATCGCCAATCCGATTCACAACACGCTTTATGAGCAAGGCGTGCGAATCGAGACAAATCCTCAGGTTGCCGATGCTCGAAAGACTTTGTTAGAACATCCCGATCGCGGGGCGATGGTTCCCGCATTGACCAAACGCCTGTACGACCGAGATCAGGACTATCCAGAGGCCAGCAGTTGGTTCATTAATGATCGAGAAGGCAACCAAATCTGCTCCGTTTTTCAGGCGGACAACCACACACTATTGAACAACTACGCTTTTCGAACCTATTTCACCGGTGAGAATCGGGATCTAAGTTACGAACCTGAAAAGGGCGATAGTGCGGCCGCTCCAGAGACTAGACTGCCCGATGAGATTGAAGATCGTAATATCATTCGCCAGCCACACCTCTCAGCGATCTTCCTTTCTCAAGCGACCAACACATGGAAGGTAGCATTTTCGGCTCCAATCGTTCGTGAGGGAAAATCGCGGGGGATTGTCGCGGTTACTGTCGAACTGGGCGACTTCATGGAATTCCCAAATGATACCGAACAGTACGTGATGCTGGTCGATAATCGCGATGGAGATAAGACCCAAACCATCCTAGAGCATCCGCTGTTGACCGCGTTACGTAAGAGCCAATCCGCGATTCCACCGCATCTGTCTGAGAAAACTGTAGACGTCCCAAAAGATGTCGTGCTGGACTTTTTTGACCCAATGGGCGACGAGAAAGAGGGGGGCGACTATCGCAAGCAATCAATCGCTGCCAGTGCACCGGTGACCATTAAGCGGAAGCCGATTTCTACCCAAGAATTAACAAAGGTGGATGAGGCCACCGATAATGACGGCGCTGTCTCCATTGATACTGGCCTAGTCGTTTTGGCTGTCGAAGGTTACCCAAGGGTAATAGAGCCGGTGGACTCGCTGAAGGATCGGTTGCTGAAACTGCTACTGGCAGCACTTCTGATTTTAGCCACCGTTGCATTCGGCATGTGGTGGCTGGTTAACCGAACTTTACAAAGTAGTTCTCAGAGCGCCGCGCGGATGTTTGGGCCCGCCAGCAACCAGTCATGGCTGACCGACCAAAAGACAGAAACGCTAAAGTAGGGTCAGTAAAACTTTAACGGTCGTACCGAATGCACGCATATTTCTCAATTCTCCGTTGATTCCTGTTTCTTTTTTGATGCCGATTATATCTGTCGATACGCATCTAACGGCAGACGTTTGTCTGTTAATCATGAAACAGCCGTTTCCGAATTCCCGTGAATCCCGTGAATCCCGTGAAGCACAATGCACCACTAACTTGGCTCGCTCTCCTTGCGATCGCACTTCAAGCGACCTGTGTTGGCTGTCAAAATCGTTCGGCGGTACACTTTGCCAGCAACGCTGCGGACATTTTTACTGGGCCATCGCTGAACCATACCGAGGAGTCGGTGGATCAGTTCAAAAATGCCGACCTAAGAGCAAACGGCTACCGCCCGGGACTGCAGGCTGAGTTTCTTGCTCCGCCGATCACTTTCGACAGTGAACTGCCTCAGACCGCACGGCCAATGAACCTTGAGGAAGCAATCCAGCTTGCATTTGCAAACACAAAAGCCCTCCGCAGCCTTGGTGCTCAGATCCTGTCAAATCCGAACACGGTTCAATCTTCGTTGGATCCAACAATCAACGCGACCGACCCAGTCTTTGGCATTGACGCGGCATTGGCGCAGTTCGACGCGAACTTGTCCGCATCGCTGCTGCACGCAAACAACGATGACGTTTTCAACAACTCAATTCTTGGTGGCGGAGCAACTGAAGTCGTCCAAGATCTCACGACAGCCGACCTTCAGATAAACAAGACGAACATCTACGGAACGCAGTATAACTTTCGTTCCAATATTCGCTACGACAACAACGACAACATTTCCAG
>CALHPU010000151.1 GCA_938036435.1 uncultured Pirellulaceae bacterium
GTGGGGTACAGCTCCTTGTTTTATGGCCAGTCGCATTGGCCTCAAGCACCGACCAATATCTCAATAAATGCTGGAATATCCGAGAAGTTCACCTCTCCATTTTGATCAGGGTCCGCTTCGGTTTGATACTCCCCTGCGACCAGAACATCGATAAAAGGTGGGATGTCTGAAAAATTCACTTCGCCATCCAAATTGACATCTCCCAAAAGGACTAAAACCTCAGTCGCCAGAGCGACATAAACGTGGGAACCGTTGAGTGGTTGGGTTCGGCTGGAGCTAGTGGCAAGACCGATGAACTCCACATCGATTCGACCGATGTCTACGTTTGCGGGGGCGCGCAAAACACTGTACGAGCGGTTGTAGTTCGTGTTGTTGACGGCAGTCAGGCGGATGCCGTTGGAGCTGAAAACGGTCGTGGGTACTGGAGCAACGATACTGCTCATCGCGGACCCTGTGTCTTTGATCAAAGACAAGTCTCCCTCGTCGGCCAGAATCCATTGCTGCATGTCGAGTGGGTTGCCCGCGCTATCAAATGCTCGAACCGTTACGTCGTCGCCAGAATCGACATCGGTAACGAAGAAATTTATTCTCTCGTTGATGGGAGTCGAGAAAAGATAGCTCAACGTCGACGTTCCGTTGGACGACATCTGCTGCAATAGAGGTAGTCGAGATCCATACAGATCCACGACGGCGAGATTGTCGAAGTTCTGTGGACTTCCGCCATCGACAAAATTCTGTGTGTTTCTGGCCGTGCGCTGCGACTGACCCATTCCGTCGGCGTGCAGAATCGATTCGTCCGTTTCCAGCGTGAGAGTTATCGCTGACGGGCCGCCGGCCCATTGTGTTGGCACCGCGTGATCACCGTAAGTCTGCGGATGGTTGGGGTACTCAACAAAACTCTGGCCGCAAAGTTCGGAGGACTGACCAAGGACGATCAGACTCGTGACGAATAACACGCTCAGCAAGCGTTTGAAAATTAGCATCGCGGTCACCTCTGGAGTAAAAGAGAATAGTAGTGTTTAGCCAAAGTTGAATTGACCAGTTCCGCGTAGTGGATTTCGCCAGAAATCCTTGGCCGATTGGGAATTCTGGCGAATCCCACTACATGTCAACTCAGCTTTGAATGCTACTAGAGGGCGTTTCGAAAATCGTAATCAATGTGGCACGACTCTCCGAGTCGTTTTTCACTGCACGACGACTCAGTGAGTCGTGTTACTATTTTTGAATTGCCCTCTCATGCGACACGAGTCTACCTCGCGAAAAGTGGCGATGAGGCAACATGCAGTCTACCCGCGTGGAGCGGCTGAGTCAAAAACTGGCAAGTTTCCTTTGGTTTCATTGCCAAAATCTTCTGGGCCGCCGAAAGCGTTGGCGTTTCCTGTTTAACGACAATCCGGCAGACGCCGGCGTCCACTCGCACCGTCGCCTACCGGCTGGTCGTTATACTGTTCAGGTCATCGTCGTCCTTGAAGCGTAACAGCGCAAGCGGTCCGATAAAACTACCAATTGCGGGTGGGCTACCGGAGGGCCTTGCGCACTTGCGCTTTCACCTTCTGCCATCTACGAAAGTTGAACCATACCAGCCGCCGCGGCCTGCTTCTGCTCTTCGACCCAAGCACGATTGGCCTCAATGGATTTGGCTTGATGATCCGCGTCGATCAATTCATAGTGCACGTTGCGTTGCTGAGGCTCAAATCCCAATTCGGAAATGCAATCGCGGATTTGGTCCAACGTCAGATAGTGAACGGTACCTGCCTCGGCGACGACGTTCTCTTCGATCATCAAGCTGCCCATGTCGTTGGCACCGTAAGTTAACGCCAGTTGGCCAATCTTCAGCCCCTGAGTCACCCAAGATGATTGGATGTTGTCAAAGTTATCCAAGAACAACCGAGCGACCGCTTGCATGCGCAGGTACTCAAACGCCCCCAGAGGCTCGACGTCTGACATTTCCGTATTGTCCGGCTGAAACGTCCAGCAAATAAACGCCGTGAATCCGCCCGTTTCGTCCTGAAGATCGCGCAGCCGTTGCAGATGTTCGATACGCTCCTCCAACGTTTCCACATGACCGAACATCATCGTGGCACTGCTGCGGCCGCCAAGTGAATGCCAAACGCGCATCACGTTCAGCCAATCATCGGTCATCACCTTCCCGCGCGTTATCTCGCCACGCACGCGGTCGTTCAAGATCTCGGCACCGCCGCCGGGAAGGCTGCCCAATCCGGCGTCCTTGAGCCGCGAAAGAACTTCTTCCAACGATAAATTGTTCAATTTAGTGAAGTGATGGATCTCGGGAGGACTGAAGCCATGCACGTTGACCATGGGAAAACGCTGCTTGATCTCACGCAGCATATCCTCGTACCAATCCAGTTTGTACTTCGGATGCAGCCCGCCCTGCAGCAGAATTTGCTCGCCGCCAAGCTTGACGGTCTCCTCGATCTTCTGCATCAACTCTTCGCGCTCCAAGACATAGCCCTCGTCACTTTTGGGGCCACGATAGAAGGCGCAAAAATCGCAGACCGCCGTGCAGACATTGGTATAGTTGATGTTCCGGTCGATGTTGTACGTGCGGTACTGCTCGGGATGCTTGCGGCTTGTAACCGCGTTAGCCGCCGCACCGAGCGCCGTCAAATTATCAGATTTCAGCAACGCAAGTGCTTCGTCAGATGAAATGCGCTCGCCGCTGGCGGCTTTGTTGAGAACGGATTGGATATCAGGCTCTTTGGCAATCATGGAATTGAAGTTGGAGGTTGGGGGCGATCACATTCAGGTCCGATGCGTAACGAAAGTACGCAGCCAAACCCTGTTTTTCGGCGTCGCCCAACTGAAAGTAAAGATTGTCCGATAGATAGTTTCGGCAGACCGCTTCGGTCAAACCATACTGCGCCGCGCTCTCTTTCGAGATCGCGTCAATGTTTTCGATGCCTTGATCGCGAGCTTGCGATAACAGCGCTGCCAATCTGTCGAAGTGTGGCTCAAGCTGATTATCGGCCCGGGCGGCCCAGACTGCAAACACAAACGGCAGCCCCGTCCAACTGTTCCACGCCTCTCCCAGATCCCACACGAATGGAAACTCAGGCGGCGCTGCCGTCATGGCGCGGTCACCGATGATCATCACGGCATCGGTGCAAACGGACTGCCAGTGATCTGACATGTTCAGCTGAGTCAGTTCTGGCCGGACGCCGAATTGTTCGGAGAGAATAATGCGGCCCAAGATTCGGCTGGTGCGGCTGCCCTCGTCCATGGACAGGGTTTTAATTTCTTTGGCGGGAACGCGGCTGAGCAGTTTGACGCTCCAGACTGGGCCGCGGCAACCGATACAAGCATCCGAGAGGATGGTGTAGTCGGCGCCCGCGATGGCTTCGATCGATGGAATCAGGGCTACGTCCAGATCGCCCGAGTTCAGTCGATCGGCGAGTCGGCTGGGAAGGTCGAAGCAAAGATCGATTTCGTCTGCGTGTTCCTCCAGCCCGTACACCAAGGGTTTGGTATTTAGGTAGGAGACGGCACCGACGCGGATTGGATTCATGAAACGTGTCTGGAGATTTTGCAGTAAACGGTAAGAGCCCGGCTGACTCTCATGAGGACAACCGCAGATAGAAGTCGTTTTGCCACTGAAATAATGGGTGTTTTGCCTGTTTATGTTAATCCGTAGCGAAGATTCGCCCTGCGGAATCTGCATAAGCCTAAATCCTTGAGAAGGGATTGTCGAGTCTAATCAAGATGATGGACAAAGGGGTTAGATAGGCCGAATATCACAAGATTAGCGGGCGTTCTTGGCCCGTGACGCCCGGTCCGAATTTCGTTGCGAGCCCCCGTCATGATTCGCTCTTTCTCACTCACCACAATCCTGATGGTCGCGGTTGTTCTTGCGACGTATTGTTGCGGGACTGATTACGCGTCGGCTCAGCTGATCCCCACCATCAAGACTCGCCGTTTTGAGCCGGCTTACAATTACGCGCCGACCGATCCATGGACGCGCTCCAAAGCCATTCAGGTTCAGACCAAGCACTACGGTTTCTTCTACAATTGCGACGGAGAAGAGTGCAAACGGAACTCGCCCTACATTAAGTGGAAAGGGCACTGCGAAACCGATCTGCCCGAAAAGAAGGGTTGCCTGGATTTGTTGAAGCGCGAGATCGGCCAGATCAAGCAACGGATCAGCGACGGCAGTTGCGCGTGCGGCCAAGCCGGCTGCGATTGCAAATAGCGGAAACAGCTACTGGGTGCCATGTCTCGCGCCTTATGGGGAAACGCAAACGCAAGGCGCGGGCATGCTTACGCGATAGGTGTGGTAGTGGTTAACGTTGCGTGAGCATGTTTCGGGTGGCAGGCTTGAACCAACCATTGCGGCTCGCGTAAACATGGCACCCCGGCACCCCGGCTGAGTGCCATGCTCCACGCCTTATGGGGAAATGCAGAAACTTCAAAGAACTTGAAACGCGGAGGTGCGTAGAGCGCAGAGGAAATATTCGCGGCGGCAATTCTGCGTTCTCAGCGCCATGGTGTTTTAATCTTTCATCGTTCTAAGGATTAATGGCCGCAAAAAATCACAAAAGACGCAAAAAAATGTGCGACATCATTCTTGCGACTTTTTTCGTTTCTTGCGGCCAATCTGATTTCCGCTCTGCTGGCCCTGATTGTCTTTTAATTTCTGGATAGCCAAGACGGTTTCATGCTACTAATCTCTTGCTCAAGCGCTCTTACTTGACCGATCCTCCGCTTAGATTGAATCCCATTCATTATGTCTGAAGATGCACCCGCTAAGAGTCCCGAGAAGAACGCCGCGCCGATCGCAAGTAAGGCCGCCTCAGCTCAGGAAAACCCCTTTGCCGATATCATCATCAATGTCTTGGTACCCGTCCTTGTTCTCAGTTACCTGAGCAAGGAAGGCGACGAGTTTTGGCATGTCGGACCGATGTGGGCGATGTTTGCCGCTCTGGCAATTCCCATCGGCTATGGACTGTGGCACTACTTCAAATATCGCCAGATGAATGTGTTCTCGCTGGTCGGTTTGTTCTCCGTCGTGCTCACCGGAGCCATCACGATCTATCTCTGGTCTGGTGGCACGAGCGTGAGGAAAAATGCCGCCCTCCTCTTTGGCATCAAAGAAGCCGTCCAACCGCTGGTCCTTGGATCCCTCTTGCTGATTACGCACAAGATGAGCAAACCGCTGTTCAATGTCTTTGTATACAACGACACCATCTTTGATCTTGCACAGATCGAAGAGGCCATCGCCGAAAGAGGAACCGAAACGGACTACAAAAGGTTGCTGTGGAAAGCCACACTGCTCTTCTTCGGATCCTTCCTC
>CALHPU010000152.1 GCA_938036435.1 uncultured Pirellulaceae bacterium
CAACTACTACCAATCTCGGCGTTGCAACATCTGATTTTTTGCGAACGGCAGTGCGCGCTGATTCACGTCGAACAACTTTGGGCTGAAAATGTGTTGACCGTCGAAGGCAAGAACCTGCATGAAAAAGTTCACGATGGAGCCTCGGAAACTTCCGGTGATGTGCGGATCGCCAGAAGCCTGTGGCTCAAATCAAATCGACTGGGGCTCATCGGACAGGGTGACGTCGTCGAATTTCATGCTGATGGCACTGTCGCACCCGTCGAATACAAACGCGGAAAACCGAAAAAAGACGCTTCCGATCGAGTCCAACTTTGTGCGCAGGCAATGTGCCTAGAAGATATGTTGCAGATCCAAATTTCCGGCGGAAGCCTGTTTTACGGAACTCGCAAACGTCGCACCCAAGTCGAATTTGACGATGACTTGCGGGAGTTGACGAAATCGAAAATCGATCGGCTCAGGCAAATGATCGACAACCGTGAAACGCCAACCGCACAGCGAATGCCAAAATGCGATAAGTGCTCTCTGGTCGAACTTTGCATTCCCGATTCGCAACGCTTTCGCACCGGTGTCGTTGCGTGGAATGACCGACAATTCGAATCCATCGATAACGATGTCGCTCCGCAAACCGACCCGTTCGAATTGTTTCCTTCGTCGTCAGAACGAACCTAGCGCCAGCGATACCATGAAACGACATCTCAACACCCTGTTCGTGACCACAGAAGGAGCCTATCTAAAGAAGGATGGCCAAGCCGTGGTCGTGTCGATTGAAAAACAAAATCGGTTGCGATTGCCGCTGCATAACTTGGACGGAATCGTTTGCTTCGGCAACATTATGTGCAGTCCAGCGCTGATGGGAGCGGCAGCCAAAGCGGGCGTTTCCCTTTCGTTTCTGACTCCTTATGGTGGCTTCGTCGCAGCAGTCAACGGTTACTCGCCGGGCAACGTTTTATTGCGACGCGAACAGTATCGCCGCGCCGACGATCCGAAATCGACGCTGCACATCGCGAGACATTTCGTGTCGGCAAAGATCGCCAACAGTCGCAGCGTTTTGCTTCGCGCCGCTCGTGACACCAGCGATTCGGAATCGAAAGTCATCCTGCAAACAACTGCGAAACGAATGGGTCACGATGTTCGCATTGCTCGAAACGCCAAGACGCTCGATTCACTACGGGGGACTGAGGGCGAAAGTGCCAACACTTACTTTTCGGCTTTCAACCGAATGATGTCTCACAGAGTCGAGGGTTTCGATTTCACATGCCGCTCGCGTCGCCCGCCGCTTGATCGGATCAATGCATTACTTTCGTTTCTCTATTCGA
Source organism: uncultured Pirellulaceae bacterium (assembly GCA_938036435.1). Classification (GTDB taxonomy): domain Bacteria; phylum Planctomycetota; class Planctomycetia; order Pirellulales; family Pirellulaceae; genus Mariniblastus. The sequence continues at coordinate 1,317 of CALHPU010000152.1, forward strand.
TGCTGACTCACGACGCCAGAAGTGCCTGTGAGGCAACAGGACTCGATGCGGCCGTCGGGTTCCTGCATCGAGATCGGCCTGGTCGTCCGGGTTTGTCTTTGGATCTAATTGAAGAATTTCGTGCGTTTCTTGCGGACAGGATGGCTCTGTCGCTGCTGAACCGAAAGCAGATTCAAGCCAACGATTTTGAGGTAACCGAAAGTGGCGCCGTATTGCTCAAAGATAAGCCGCGCAAGCGAGTTTTGGCGGCGTGGCAAAAGCGTAAGCAGGATGTGATCACGCATCCGTTTCTAAACGAGCGCACGACCGTTGGGTTGCTGGTCCATTTGCAGGCCCGACTGCTGGCTCGATATTTACGTGGCGACATTGATGACTATCCGCCTTTTGTTTGGAGATGACAGATGTATGTACTGGTTTGTTACGATGTGAGCACGACGGATGCAGCAGGAAAGAAACGGCTTCGACAGATAGCAAAGATCTGCTTGAACTACGGTCAGCGAGTTCAAAATTCTGTTTTTGAGCTGTTGGTCGATCCGGCTCAATGGGCCGAGTGCAAGGCCAAGTTAATCAGCACGTATCGTCCCGAGAGCGACAGTTTACGTTTTTACTATTTGGGTTCCAACTGGCAGCGTCGCGTCGAGCATGCGGGAGCCAAGCCGAGTATTGATATCGATGGTCCTTTGATCATTTAAGGGGTGAATCGTGAAAAGCGAACGTCAAGCGATGGAGATTTTTGGTGAGGTTCGCGATTTCGATATTGCCTTCGGTTCTTTGACAATTGAATCATTTATGGATTGGTTGAGCCCGGAGCGACAAGTCACGACTGACTTGGTTCGCGATTCTTCGTCATATGGTGTCGTGAGTGCAACCGTTTATACTACCGCAGTCGCGTCCTCACGGACGCGTGGATTGAAACAGCAATTGCAGGTTGCAGTTTCCTCCGCCGTCGCCGCGTCGCGTCCTCACGGACGCGTGGATTGAAACACAAAGCGATCTACAAGAAGCACGTCGGGTCTCCGTCGCGTCCTCACGGACGCGTGGATTGAAACTGACGAGACCGCCACCGACTGGCGTTGCGGCCTCGTCGCGTCCTCACGGACGCGTGGATTGAAACTCAGGTCGCTTTGGATAGCTGTCTGGCGTTCCTGTCGCGTCCTCACGGACGCGTGGATTGAAACGGACAAATGAGTTGGTGCCGACTACCCAGACTGCTGGTCCTGATCCGTGCAAAACCGGAGGGCTCGCACTCGTACCGCTTCTTTTAAGTCCCTTTGAAGCCAAAGTAATCGCCACCGGCAAAACCACTGGAAAGAAACTCCGCTTGGTGGAAATCGGGGTTTAGAATACAACCAGAATCCTGATAGGTATACCTTTTCTGTTATGGAGAAAATTGATGGCCGGTACAAAGGGACTTGGAGGCTGGGTTGGCTTCATCGTGATTATCGGTGGCATAAATTTGCTGAGCTATCTATTCAACTGGGGCTTCTGGCTGTTCTAAAATTTTGCGGAGGGAAAACACGCTGACCTTTCAAATGTAGGAAATGAGCTTCCGCCTATGGCTGAGTGGAAAATCAAAGATTTGATTCTTGCTATCATGTTTGTGTGCTGGGGCGTGGCGAGGTTCGTTAGCTGCCCTGAGGAATTGCGTTTCTCATTTCCCAGGCTGGCGCCGGTGTTATTACAGTGGTTGGTGGCAGGTTTGTTTCTATTGCGAAGCAAGGCACAGGGTGACGGCGATACATTGGCGCTCTCGGTGACCGCGATCAGTTTGCTGCTGGGCGGGGTACTCGTTTCATTGCTTCCCGTGAAGCCATGGCCGATGTACGGAGCGACGGTGTTTACGCTCGGGACGGCGCTAACCGTTTTAAGTTTGGGAGCATTGGGAAGCAGTTTCGCTATTTTTCCAGCGCGGCGGGCGTTAAAGACAGACGGTCCGTATCGATTGATCCGTCATCCGGCCTATTTCGGCGAAACGATCATGCTGCTGGGCGTCGCTCTGACAGTCGGATCTCTGCTGGGTTGGACGTTGATGGTTGCATCGGTCGTGGCTTTCGTCTTCCGCATTCAGGGCGAAGAGCGTGTTTGGCAAACCGACGAGTTTGCTGCTTATAGACAGCAAACGCCATGGCGACTAGTGCCCGGCATTTGGTAATTGATAGGCTTTCTACGCAATGGCCCTTACTTTGTGGCTCTTCCCGGATTTTAATGGCTGCCTTGGAAATCGAAGTGGGGTTCGCCAGAATTCCAACCGGCTCTTCTTAAGGGAATTCTGGCGAATCCCACTACATCCATTTGAAGTGGCTAACTCAACAAGAACTTCGTGCCACTAAGTTCTGGGAAGAACCTCTTATTCTAGGACGCCAGCAACTGCGCTCTCTTTTCGCGACGGTTGCCTATCAACACGTGCGTTTGCTCATCATGTTGCATTTGGGAAACATACACGCGCGACAACCGGGATAATCCCATCACGAATTTGCTCTTCCCGCTGAAACCAAGTAGGGGGTCGAGTTGGTCCAACGATTGCAACAGTTGTCAACCGCCGGAGAAACGTTTGGAAAACGCAACACCTTTCTCCTCCCCAAATCCTTACTGCTCCCCCTAACGCCCCGCTGATTTTCGGCCGGTCGTTTGTGTTGTCCACCACGAATTCAGTCATTGGAGCCAGTGATGAACCTGCCAACGTTTCTCACATCATTTGCAACAGCGAACAATCCGCTACCACGAACAGGAACGCGGAAAACTCGACGCACAACACAACTCGCCTACCAAAGCTGCGAACCACGGAAATTGCTGGCGGGAATCGAGTTCCTAGCTGACACAGGACAAGTTCTGATCGGCGGCACCAACGACGCCGATCGATCCATCGTTTGGCAAGTCGATAACACGGTAACTGTGACTCAGCAGGGATTTCTAACCCAGCGGTTCGACGCCTCTACAGTTCAATCCATCTTGTTCGTTGGACTGCGCGGCGACGACTATTTCGAGAACCGGACCTCCATCCCAAGCATTGCTTTTGGTCAGGTTGGAAACGACACATTGATCGGGGGCTCCGGCGCAGACCGTCTATTTGGTAACACCCAAGACGACACCATCGACGGCGGCGGTGGGGACGACTTCATTGTCGCAGGCATTGGCGACGACGTCATTAATGGAGGCGATGGCAACGACAGAATTCTGGGTATCCACGACAACAACACAATCAACGGCGATGCCGGCAATGATACGATCTTTGGCGGACTGGGTGACGACACGATCTTGGGCGGTTCCGGCAACGACACGCTGGTTGGCAACAGCGGCAACGACACCATTACCGGCGGAGACGGAAACGAACTGATCTTCGGCGGTGGAGGCGAAGACGAAATCACCGGTGATGCGGGCGACGATATCATATACGGACAAGCAGACGACGACCTAATCTATGGAGGATTAGGCAGTGATATCGTAGCGGGCAACGATGGAGACGACCAACTGCATGGTGAACGAGGAAACGACAGGGTCGTCGGCGGAGGAGGAATTGATCAGGCCAACTTTTCCGGAAGGATTATATCCTACGAAGTAGAAGAGTCTGGGCCCAACCTGCGTATCACTGACACGCGCGGATCCCTTTTCGATCTTTCAGATGTTGCGTTTGGCGTTGAGCAAATTGGTTTTGCGGGCGGCGTACTTTCAGTCGATGCAACACTTGAAGAGGCCAATGCAGAGCCCCCGTTTACGATTGCTCCAACTGGACCAAGTATCGACGCGGTGATCATCGTCCAACCAATCATTGCCGCCAACTCCAATGGGAGCAACGTCGCCGAGTTCTTCGGTAACTCACATCAAGAAGCTGAAATCAAATCACTGATCGATCAAATATTCGCTCAGGCGGCCATCGACGTTCAATTCCTTCCTGCCAAACGCGTCAATAATACGTTTATTAACGTCGGAGGTGGCAGTGGCAGACGTTCCGGCGGTGATCTCAGCCGGATCGTTAATGAGGGTGATGCTCAGGGACTGGGTAACCCAGATAGCCGAGTGATTGACATATACTTCGTCGAACGGGTGCCTAATTTCCAAACGGTTTCTGAAAACGCGGCTAATGGCCTCGCTTTTGTGGGCCGCAGTGGCATTGCCTTTCACGTGGGAGACAATTTGGTGAACACCTCTAACGGCCGCAGATTGATCTCGCGCGTGGCAGCGCACGAAATCGCCCACAACCTTGGGCTAAGCCATACAGAAGATCCAGACAACTTGCTGGTCGGTAACAGTGCGTCTACCAACCTGACAAGCGCGCAGATCAGTCGACTGATCGACAGCCGACTTTCCATTTCCGTTTGAGCCACTTGCGGAGCGCGACGGGGCTTTATTCCAGAAATTTTTGTAGTCGCCTCTTGAGCTTAACCTACCGCCAAGTCAAAGATCGTAATCTCAGGCCGTGCCATAAAGCGAACACGATGAGTGTGTCCGATTCCTCGGCTGATGTACAACTTGTGGCCGCCTTGGATGTCATAGCTGCCCGAGACGTAGCGTTTATTGGCAACCGGTATCACAGGCGCTCCCACCAAAGGAAAAGTACACTGACCACCGTGAGTATGACCGCACAGCACCCAACTCTGATAGTTGTCCCAAATCGGTAGATCGACCGTATCGGGATTGTGGCTCAAAACAATCGATGGCAGTGACGCTAACGATTCGATCGCCAACGCCGCTGACTCTCTGTCAAATCCACCGAACCAGAAATCTCTCAGCCCCGCCACATGCAGCCCGCCAAGATCGATGGACTGGTCGAGCAACAAATTTAAATCAGCGCGCTCAAACAGGTCGACCAACTGTCTTGAGTTGTTGGCGTATTGTGTAAGTTCGCTTTGCTGGCAACCAAAATCATGGTTGCCCAACACGCAGGCGGTGCCGATGCTGCCACGTGGAAACTCTTTCAAAAACGGTTCAGCCTTTCGCATATGCCAATCGGAAGGGCTATCGAGAAAATCGCCAGTGAAGAAAACGAAGTCTGGACTCAAAGACTTGATATAATCAAATTGTGCTTTTAGATAATCATCACCAACTCGTGAGCCAATATGCAGGTCGCTGATCTGCACCGCAATTTTGCCCGCCAAAGAATCCGGTAGATTGGGAACGGGAAGTTGGCTACGTTCGACCGACACCCAACGCGGCTCCACGCCGACTGCGTACACGGCCGTCGCAACAGCAGCTACCGCGGTTCGCCGAAGAAACTTCCGTCGAGAGATTGGTGGTGAGACGATTCTATTCATGAAATAGCTTGGGTGACTGGAATATCCGGGATATCGAAAATCGGGATTTTTGGGTTCCAAACGAAGTTTATATTTTAGTTGCCTTTTTATTATCGGCACCCCGCAAGCCAAAAGAATGTGACCTCTCAAACCGCCATCAGAGTGACACTCTCCAGCAAGACTTGCCACGCAATCACTCGGCCTATCCGGACCGATAAATGCAGTCATTCTTACGCTTTCATGCTATCAACATTCGCCCTTTTGCCGTGACAGCGATTCTGCTACGGTCCTCCGAGGAGTGTGTTTTTGCAAAGAAACATGGATGTTTATCGAGCAAAAACATACTGCAGCAACCAGGTTGCGATCAGGACAACCGCCACCAAAGCCACCCATTTAGAAGGGTGATTTCGGAAATCGGCGTCGGACAAATAGTGTCCACAGCCGGTACATTGAGGCGCGTCCTTGTAAACAGGTTGCTGACAAACAGGGCAGGGGACCGTCGGGTCTTCTAGATCCTGATCATAAAATTCGTCTTCATCCATCGTAGGCGAACCAAAAATAGTTAAACGTTCGATTTTAAAATTCGAGTCACGGAGGACTCACAAAGTGCATTCTCTCAAAAGTACTGCCATCGCTGTTGTGTTACTGGCCGTTTCAATCGGACTTTATCAGGTTTCATCCACCGAAGACACAACTTCGGGCACAGATTTAACGTCTCAGCTTGAATATCAACCGGGACAAATGCTTAACGGCCAGCCAAACTTGACTCAGCCGTACCCCAACGGCGGGCAGTTTCAGCACCAAATGGGCTCGAATCATTTCGCCCAACCCGTGCAGCAGCCGAACCAACAATTCAACCAGTTCCAGCAAACGGGATCTGTGGGCAATGGTCACAGCGCCAGATTTGCATCGTCGCAAATGCCGGTGATGAATAACCAAATGCCCGCTCCCAACATGCGCTATCCTCAACAACAGATGGCTACGCCTCAACTGGCCGCACCACCAATTAGCCAATCGGGACAACAGATAGGGTTTTCCAATCAAACGCCGATACAGTTCAACAATGCTTCGACAGCAAAAGCGCCAGGCATCGCAGCGCCAAGCTTTGACGATTTGAGAAGGAAGTTTGAGCAAAACAGCACTGCTAATTCAATCAGCGCAGCGGGAAATCAATTTGCCAACAACCTCGCGGCCAACGTTCAGTCGGCTAAAGATCAAGTCGCAAACAAATTTGCTGCAACCGTTAAACCTGTCGAACAAAAATTGGATCAGCTTCAGCAATCACTTCCGAACCTCTCTGAGGTTCAATCGGCTATCGTACAAAGCGTCGATCAGACGCGCGATGAGGGTTTGATCAACGCACTTAAGTCGGAACTCAGCGATAAAAACGATGCGTTGCCGGCGCTATCTAGTACGAGTGAAGCGCAATCGATTTCCATCGAGGCACCAGCGGCTTCAACATTTGAAACTGGTCCGACCTTACAACAACCTACCCTTACTAAACCGCAGTCCGGTGGGGACGATTTTTTGCCCAATTTGGACACCCAGATACAAGAACTCAAAGCGGATTCAGAATTTACCGCGACTCCGATCGGATCGGCCAACGATTCGGTCAACAGCCTCGCCTCTGGGCATCGCAGCGAAATGCCTGAACTTGACGTTCAACAAGCCAACATAGCACCCGATTCGCTGTCCCAGACCGCGCCTTCGATGAACCTCGACTCTGCGTGGTCCGAAGTCGATCGTCTGGTAGCCGACAACAAATTCCGCGCCGCACTTGGATTGCTGACTCGTTATTACCGTCAGTCCAATCTTTCGGCTGCTCAAAGCAAACGACTTCATGAATGGCTTGACGCGTTGGCTGGAAAAGTAATCTATTCTGCCGAACATCATTTTCAAGACACTCCCTACTCCATTCGCAGTGGCGAGACGTTGAACCAGATTGCCGGTCGCTGGAATGTTCCAGCCCAAGTGGTCTACAACATCAACCGTCAGCAAATTGGTGATAGCGCCACCATCGTTGCCGGGACGGAACTAAAAGTCATCGACGGTCCCTTTCATGCGGAAGTCGATCTGAACAGCAAAACGCTGACGCTATTTTTGAAAAACCTTTACGCGGGACGGTTTCCAATTCGCGTCGGTACGACGGGTGACGTTCGTCCGGGTCAGTTTCGCGTTGTTGCAAAATCAGCCCAAGGACATACTTGGCGTGACGCCGATGGAAACGATTTCCCACCAGAGTCATCAGAAAATGGCTATGGCCCTTACTGGGTTGGTCTCACCGGCAGTCTATGTCTGCATACCGTCGACGATGGTACACCAGAGGGACACGCCGGATGTATTGGCCTGCAAGAAAAAGACGCGCGGGACATCTTCGGTATCCTGATCAGCGGATCAGAAGTGAAGATCGTTCAGTGATCCGATTGGCAGCGATTCGTTTGGCAGCGATTCGTTTGTTGGGTTACTGGTTAACCCCTAAAGCGTTACGACTCTAGCCGTCCGGTAGCAATACCAATTGATTGGGGATGTGACCGTAGTGCTTGCGCCCTATCGCTTTCATATTCGAAATATGGACAAACCACTAGGCATGCGTTACTTTTCTCGGTCGTTATTAACCTTCATGCTGATGTGGTTGCTAACAAGCAGCACTAACACCGGTTGGGCTCAACAACTTCCCGGCGCCGAACGCATCATGGCGTCCTATACCAAATCAGAAGTCCGCATCCCGATGCGCGACGGGACGACACTGTTCACCGCGATCTACGCACCGATCGATCAGTCGGTAGCTTACCCAATCTTAATCAGTCGCACTCCCTACGGTTGCCAGCCGTATGGCGAAGATCGATACCTTCCCCGAATCGGTCCGTCGGCATTAATGGAAGACGAAAAATATATCTTCGTTCATCAAGATGTGCGTGGTCGGTGGATGTCCGAAGGCCAATTCGACAACATGCGGCCTCATGTTGACGGTCCTGAACCAATCGATGAAAGCTCCGACACTTGGGATACGATCGACTGGCTGCTGAAGAATGTCAAAAACAACAGTGGCAAGGTTGGCATCTGGGGAATTTCGTATCCGGGGTTCTACAGCGCCGCTGCACTGGCCGAACATCATCCCGCCTTGGTATGCGCATCGCCCCAAGCACCCATATCAGATTTCTTCTTCGATGACTTCCACCACAACGGCGCGTATCTGCTGAGCTACTTTTTGGCCACCAATACATTTGGCTATCAGCACAAAGGGCCCTCCAATTGGAAGTGGTACACCGAAATCAATCCGCCGTCGCGCGATGCGTGGAAGTTCTACATGGACCTCATCCCACTGGAAAAGGCGAAAGATTATTTCCCGGAAGGAAATGAGTTTTGGAGCTCGTTGGTCGATCACCCAAACTACGACAGCTACTGGCAAAAACGCAATATTCTGCCACACCTTAAGAACATTAAAACCAACGTCCTGACCGTCGGCGGCCTGTTTGATGCCGAGGACCTTTACGGACCATTGAACATCTATTCAAAAATTGAAGCTTCCAATCCTGACATCTTTAACGCAATCGTGATGGGGCCGTGGAGCCACGGAGACTGGGCCCAGCGCGGCGACCATGTGCAGCGGGTCGGAAAGATTCCCTTCGGAAGTAACATCGCACAGACCTACCAGAAGGAGATTGAAGCACCTTTCTTTCGGCACTTTTTGAAGGATGATCCCAACAAGCCAAACTTCGAAGCGATCATGTTTGACACTGGCGCCAAGGCTTGGAAGGTCTTTGAAAACTGGCCACCTGAAAGTGCAAATGCCGAAACCCTATTCTTCAGCACCGACAATCGATTGCTGAAATCGCCATCGACGCAGTCGGGCAACCTGTCCTTTACGAGCGACCCCGCAGACCCGGTTCCTTACCGCGAACGCAAAAACATCCAGTTTCGCTTTACCCCGCGCCCCTATATGACTGATGACCAGCGATTCGCGGCCGAGCGCGATGACGTGTTGGTCTTTCAAACTCCTCCGCTGCAATCGGCAATGACGGTGGTGGGAAAGATCAAAAGTCATTTGCAAGTTTCCACATCCCAGTCTGACGCGGACTGGATCGTGAAACTGATTGATGTCTATCCGGAGGATCATCCACCGGTCGAAGGATCGGGCAAAGTCATCGACGTTGGTGGCTTCCAACAGATGGTTAGAAGCGAGGTGATTCGGGGTAGGTTCCGCAACAGTTTTGAACAGCCTGAACCCTTCGAACCCAACAAAATTGAAACGGTAAATCTAGTACTGCAAGATGTGAACCACACTTTTAAATCCGGCCACCGGATCATGATTCAAGTGCAGAGCACTTGGTTTCCTTTGATTGATCGCAATCCACAGAAGTACGTTGAGAACATTTTCAAAGCCACCGCAGAGGATTACGTGTCGGCCCAGCACAAGGTCTGGTGTGGTACTCAAGAGGGATCGTCGATTGAGTTAAATGTCTTAGCACCTTAGGGTAGGCATTACGTGACTGGCTGTGGATCACAACCTCGAAGCGTTCTCAACAAAAGCCCAACGTGTTTCAATATAAGCCCAACGCGCAAGTTTTGAAGTTGCACATTTGAGATCGGATTTCGCGTTCTATCTTATAACAGGCTCGTAAATTTGGAATCGCGAAGCGTTTCAATACTAGAGCGACTCGCAAGCGAGAAATCCGAAAACCCGCGGAAATATCCGCTCGCTCGCGCTTCGGGCTTGTATTTGTGCAACTTCAAAACTCGCGCTTCGGGCTTGTAGTAGCGCGGCTCTAAAACTAGCGATTCGGATTAATCGCAACTGGATGAAGACTAAACCGAGACAGCTTCTTGATCTGCGGCGATATGTTTGGTTGCATCTGTTTGCAGATCCAGCGTCATTTTGACCGACCAACACCCTTTCGAATCGCCCCGCACGATCCAGTGCGGCGCTACACAAACCGCTTGGTGGACCGCTTCAAAACCTGACTCCGATTGGCTGACTGATTGAACTGGGTAAGTGAACACGTTGGCCAACTGTTCGAAGGACAACACAACATCAATACCCAACCAAGCGTCAGTGAGACCGAGCTGATCCGTTTGTTTCAGATCCAATAACGTCTCCATGGGGCCCAGTTTGTCACCCCCGCCATTTGAGAAATAGCGATCGTCTTGGCGATCAGGGATGCCGGCAAAATTGAACTCCACCCCAAAATGCATGTCGCGGTCTTGCGGCAATCCTTCAATCAGATAGGCGATTTCGATTTGCGAGGAACCGGCAGTCTGCGTGACGCCTTTGGTGATCTTCAGCGGTACTCCCCACGCATTGCCTTCTCGGACAAGCATAACTTGGATGCGGTCGGGATTACGTCGGATTTTTGCCGCGTACTCGCCTGAAGCAAAATCACCACGCTCCATCGCTTGGCTGCCCATCAAGGTCTGTGGTGAAACGTCGTCGTCCCAGAAATGATCGACCAAACTATTTCGCAACTGGAGATCGTATTGCAATCGTTCATCTAGCCCTTCTTGTTTGAAGATCACTTGATCGTGAATACTGGCCGCTTCGTCTGCATTCTCGTTTTCGCCCTGCAGAACTTTTGCATGGTAGAGCTCTTGTCGCCGTTGCATTGCGGCGCCGATGTTGTGACCTATGGTCATCAAATCCAATTCATAGATTTGCCCGCCTTGTGCCGGCGCGATCCACGTAGTGAGTTGCTCGTTCGCCAAACGCACTTCCTGACGTCCATCAAAACTATAGTCATCGGTGGCCGCTTCAACCCATTGGCTCTCGCTACGCAGTGCGGTCTGCAAGATACGTTCGGCGATCAAGAGATGATGATAGACGCCATTTCTCAGATGCGGTAGATACACGCCGCCAAACGCCCCGTGCCAATAACTGCAATTGCACTGGCCACGATACAGATGATCGCGGGCCGCATCGATGACCTGTCGACTGCACGTTTGCGCGTTAGCGGCTTGATGCAACAGGTTGCTGACGTACATCATGCGGGCGTACATCTGGTTAGTCTCGGGATACTTAACCTTGAAGTTTCGCCAAAAACCGCCCGCCATGAATTGCTGAATACGTTTCCATTGCGGATGGGACTCCAATTCGTGTACCAGATCGTCGTACTGGATCTGTTTGGAAACTGGCTGCGCCCATTCGGTCATCTCACGGTAACTGGCATCCGGCAGATAGATTTTACCTTTGGGCGCTGTGGTCGTGACGGCGTGCTTGAGAGTTGTCGTCAACAGCCAGTCTTTGTTATCCGTCAACGCCTGAAAAAACTTCTTCAGCCAGCCCTCCTCGTAAACATGTTTTTTTGTGTTGGGCCAAGTACCAAATTTTTCTCCGTCGTCTCCAAACACGAGAACCGAACCAGGACTTTTTTCAGCCCATTGGCGGCAATGTTCAATGGTTTCATTGGGCTCGGAAAACGGAATCAAGTAACGTAAATGTTCACTTCCGGGGAACACGCGCACGATTCGCCCTTGGTCTTCAACCACGTAGTATCCAGAAAGCTGTTCTTCATCCACGCTGGCGCGTCGGAAATGATAGTCATCAAGAATGGTATACTTGATACCCGCATCGGCGATCGAGGACGCCAAACACGATTCCCAAACGCGTTCAGGAATCCACATACCTTCCACTTCGTTGCAGACACGCGCCTTAAGCCATTGGGAAAATTCTGCAATTTGCCCGACTCGGTCGCGCTCGGGAATCATCGTAAGGATCGGTTCATAGAACGCGCCGCCGATGATCTCGATCCGGCCCGCTTCGACCAGTTGAGAAACGCGGTTGAGATACTCAGGGTGGTTCTTTTGCAGCCACTGCATCAGCGGACCGCTAGTGTGCAGCGAGATACTCAAATCGGTAAACGGCTCGAAGACATCCAAAAACGGAAGATAACTGTCTTGATAGGCCGCTTCAAAAACGCCGTCGAAGTTACCGATGGGCTGGTGGTTGTGAAGCACCAGACAAAGCTGAATTTGTGGGCTGTTCATATTTCGAAACCGAAAAGCGCGCTTGAGATTGATGTGCCACTATGGCCAAGCCATAGTTTTACCCGTGTTTTTGCCGGTCCAAAAGATACATTGAGTAGGAGAATCAAAAAACTTTCAATCCTCATTAATTCCCATCCCCAACGACCTGCAAACTCTACCAACGATTGGAGACGCTCAAGCACATGTTTCAGCAATGGCCGATGCAAGCTGCCGAACAGTCAAAGGTAGCAACGTACCGCTATTTTCACGAACAACGTAGCTGCTTGGCCGCAAGTTCTGGCGGCATAGGGTTGACCCAAACATCAGTGCCTAATTCAAAACCTGCCGCGCGCGTGGTACGGGGTAGAATTTCGACGTACCAGTGATCCTCTGCGGCTTGATCAAACGGTGCCATGCGCAAGAGCATATTGTACGGTGGATTATTAAGCTGCGCTTCCAGCTGCCCGGTCATCGTACGGCATAGCTGACCCAGTTCATTTCTTTTGGCGCTGTCCAGATCAACGAATGCCACATCGCTTCTGTTGGGCACAATCCACGTCTGGTAAGCAAACCGGCTGGCGAAGGGACATAGCACCGTAAAATTCTCTGATTGGCTAATAATACGATGACCCTCTGCCAACTCCCATGCGATGATTGATTGAATCAATGTTTGATTCTCACGCTGAAGGCAATCTCGATTTCGTTGCACTCGACCAGCAAGACTATTGGTCACCACGGGGCTACCAATTAGTTGAATATGAACATGCGCTAGAGAGGCACCTGCTTGAGACCTGCAATTCATGAACAACATCGCATGCCGCGCGAAACCACCAGACTGCATTAAGGCGATTCTGTCTTGAGATGCTTGCCAGAGAACGTTCGTCTCAAAATCGTCAAGCTCCGAAAGCGAACTGACGTGGCGAGGCGACGGAATCACCAACTCTTGCGGCCCGGGCAGAGAAGACACAGTGAATGGCCCGCGACGCAACGGATCGGGTGATTGTCCGTTGGTTCGAGCATCGATTGGTCCAAAAGACGCGTACTTGTTGGGCACCACGCGCGATGTCCAATCTTCGGCGACACAGTCACTTGCTGGCAGCACTCTGCCTGCTGAATCATAGATCGCAAGCGCCGCTGGTGTTTCTGATTCGTTGCCACTGCAAAAGGGACAGACGCTTCGCTGGCTAACTTTTTCGACCGGCAACAACTCCACCGGACGATTTTCGCGATTCGGTGCGATTAACGTCCACTGACCTGAAACAGGATCGAATCGCAAATCTGACATGTGCGCCTGAAGGGAAGAATGGGGCGAGGACCTTCCTTAAACTTTAAACACCACTGGCACAATTCGCAATGAAAAAACTAATACCAGATGCCTGACCGCGGCCATCCCCTCTCTGTCGGCGGCCATACAGTCAGTAGAAGCGGTTTATATTCGCCAAATAGAATGCAGTAAATCGAATTTACCGAGATCGTTTCTTGGCAACCGTTTGCGTATACAATTGCTGATATTCACTGGCACTAGCGGCCCAAGACCAATCTCGACGCATACCGGCAGCGACCAAAGCCCGCCACTTTTCTTTATTGTGGCAATAAACATCGACCGCACGACTGATCGCGGTCTCCAGCGACGGCGTGGCGAAATCTTCGAAGACAAACCCGTTTGCCAATTCGTTGCCCAATTCGTTCGATACTCCACCTTCATGAGAATCATCTGCGTCAATGATCGTGTCGGCCAGTCCACCCGTTTTACGAACGATCGGCACCGTACCATAGGCCATGCTGTACATCTGATTGAGTCCGCAAGGCTCGTACTGACTGGGCATGAGAAACATATCCGAACCGGCTTCTATTTGGTGAGCCAATTCGTTAGAGAACCCCAAACGTAAACCTAGCTTGTGTGGATGAGTCTGATAGAGGCCGGTCAGGATCGTGTGATAGTCAGGATCTCCGGTGCCCAGCACCACCCACTGAACATCGCGCTGGTCCAGCCACTGCTTCATCACTTGCAGGATCATCGACCAACCCTTCTGAGATGCAAGACGACCCACGATTCCTATCAGTGGCTTGTTTGCGTCTTCTTCAAGGCCGAAGAGCTTTTGCAGATGCTGTTTGCAGGCGGCCTTTCCTTGCGGCCAATTATCAGCCGAAAAATTTGCGGGTATCAACGTGTCAGTTTCTGGGTTCCAAACCGCTGTGTCGATACCGTTTAGAATTCCCGAAAGGCAATCCGACCGTTCGACGAGCACTCCCTCCAAGCCACAACCTTGCTCGGCCGTCTGAATTTCTTTTGCATAGGTCGGGCTGACCGTGTTGATCGCGTCGGCGAAGACGATACCTGTCTTTAGCAAATTCAGCTGATTGTAGTATTCCATCTCCGCCTGATTGAAATGTTTCCAGTCCAAACCGGTCAGAGACATTTGGTCTGCCGGAAAAACACCCTGATAAGCGAGATTGTGAATCGTGATCAGCGACGCAATGTTCTCATAGAGTGGATTGGAACTGTACTCTGTCTTGAGCAACGCAGGGATCAGCCCCGTCTGCCAATCGTTAGCATGAATAATATCTGGCTTCAGATCTAGCTTGCGCACCGCCTCTAAGACGCTGCGACTGAAGAACACAAACCGCTCGCAATTATCCGAATAGTCGTTTCCCTTTTCTCCGTAGAGCGCCTCTCGGTCAAAGTACTCGTCCTGAGCCACCACGTAAACCTGAACCGCGCTCTCAGGGAGAGTCGTGCGAAGTAACTTGCCCTCGACAACCTTGTTTCCAAGTGGAATTTCAACCGTGACGCCAATTTCGTACAGATCAAAGTCGCCGTAGACAACCGAGCGATAGCCCGGAAGAAAGACACTGACCTGATGACCAAGCGAAGACAATTGTTGCGGAAGCGCACCACAGACATCAGCCAAACCACCCGTTTTGGCGAAAGGGACGACTTCGCTGCTGGCGACAACGATGTTCATGAATGGACTCTCAGTGATATGTTGGGTAGTACAGCAGCGCTGGCGATGGCCAAATGGTTTCCGTTGGCCGACCAGAGACACATTATGCCTTCCTCTTCGGCTTAAATCCAGTCTCTCTAGCACCCCGTCTGAGACGACTCAAGAATTACCTGTTCAAGACATTGCCTCCACCGCAGCCACGATCTCACGATTGAGAAAAGAAGAACTACAATTGCTTAGATCCAACGCGGGTCCGGCAAACCAACACGCGGCATCGGGAAACTTTTGTTGGCAATCCGAATAAAGTAGCAAAGAATAATCTTCCGCCTCGATTGAATCATGCATCAAATTCTCGACCGACGTTAGCTCGTAAATCTCAATCTCCCAACCTTCGGGGCCAGAAAAAAAAGGACAACCCGAGGTCTTGGCCAATTGATCTTTGGCTAGACGTGCACGATCGAGTCTCTCAGCACCACCGGCGAGCCACAGCACTTTACGTCGCCCGGAACAGACGCGCTCCCACAACGCCTTAAGCGTGGCGCGTGAGTGAGGATGTAGCATCTCCGGCGCGACCTCAACGGCACCTTGAAGTACGAACCGTCGAAATGACATCCGCCGATGGGGAATTGTCAAATGATCGGTTTCTATTACCTGATCGCCGAACAGCAAAATATCCAGATCGACCGTTCGAGCCGTCCAACGGTCTGACCGTACACGCCCCAACTCTGTTTCGATCTTCCGTGTTGTTTCAAACAGCTGTTTGACATCAAGACTGGTCTTCAATGAAATAACACTATTGAGATACTCAGACGACGCGGCAATCTGATTTGATTGATTGCCATTGAATTTTTTGGCGATCGCTGATTCACCCAAGACGGCCTTCGTCCTGAGAGGCTGCGAATAGCGTAGCTGTCGGATTTGTGGATGCTGTTGCAACCGCTCGATGGATTGTTCGAACCACGATTGCAGGTCGCCGGTGTTGCTGCCAAAACCGACCAGACACTGGATCATCAACGCTCTCCCGTAAAACGAAAAACGACGGCTAAGCATCATGCCAACCGTCGCTTGCGTTAGATTAAATATCCAACTTTGACACCACGGAACCCCATCCTGCGATCCGTCAAAACGACCCTTCCCAATCCTAAAACAAGGACGGCCGTTTACCGGTGTGCAGCAATTCCTTTGCCTGAAACATCGGGTTTTGGTGGGTAAGATTGCAATCTGTGGCAATCGAACCAACCAAAACCGCTAAAAAATGGGTGTGGAATCCACTCCACGACTATGTCGTCGACTATCGCGTCCCTCAGTCGCCGCCACCCGTATGCGATTATCCAGTTCAAAAAAGTAAGTGAAATCTTAATGTGTGAACTGATACAAATAGTCCCGACATGCTGCACCGTTTCATCAATACCCCGCTATTGGGTATGATGGATGACTGGACGTTGGTTTGGTTAGGTGTGTGATCTCCAAGGCCGAAGCAAAATTAGATTCATCATTTGCTTGCCGAATAATTTCCTGTCGTGGTTCAGATGAAAAATGTAAACCCTAACTAACGGTGCCCCATGTCTTGAGCGTGGAGGGCTATTTTGGGAATGATCGAAAGCTTGTCAAGCAAATTGAAAACTTTTTTGCTGCAACAATTTTTCGACAAAAAAAATCCTTACTTGACAAGTCGTTGCCACTTCTACCAATTGCTTGTTCAGAACTTGTATTGAAAACATCGCTGGAAATGTGAAGAAGCGTTTTCGCTTATTTTTTCGTATCGCGCAGTAAACTGAGAGGTTGTCAACTACCTTATCTCCAAACATTTATCCTTTTTTGAGCAGATAAAAAATTAAGACAGCACCCCGTTTAGAGGCCGAGAATAGGCCACTCTGATTAGCAAATTTTATTGACCATTTTTTTATTTTGTCCTGGAGCTTGACGCCTTGGAAATTATTAACTTTCCACATCCAACACTTCGCCACCCTTCCAAGCCAGTTGTACGAGTGGACGCAGAACTACGGGAAATCGTTGCTGAAATGTTCGATTTGATGTACAAAGCCAAAGGCATTGGACTGGCGGCAAACCAAGTTAATCTGCCACTGCAATTATTTGTTATTAACCTTGCCGCTGAGAAGGGCAAAGGAGAGGAGATGGTGTTTATTAACCCGGTTGTCTCTTCTCCCAAGGGTTCAGCGGAGGCCAATGAAGGCTGTCTAAGCTTGGCAGGCGTAGAGGCCATGGTCAGTCGCCCTGACCAAATCCACGTCTCAGCCTATGATTTGGCTGGAAATCAAATTGAACAGACATTTAAGGGGTTTCTGGCGCGAGTCATTCAACATGAATACGACCATATCAAAGGCGTGATGTTTATCGACCGGGTTTCCGAATCGGAAAAGCGGTTAATCGAGGGCGAAATTGAAGAGTTCGAACTGGAGTTTGAAGCGGCTCGCGCTGCAGGAAGCATCGGATCTGATGAAGACATCAACAAATACATCAGAGAAATCGAAGATCGCTACTGCAACTAAAAGACGTTTGAAAATTACAGTAGCACGACTCTCCGAGTCGTATTGGTACGGCGACTAACGACTCGGTGAGTCATGCCACATTGTGCTTAGCTCGAAATTCTAGGGTTTAGCCAGCTGAATTGGTTGACTGTTTTGTAGCCAATCTCACAAGAGATTGTAGAACTTGCTCAACGACCACCCAAAGTCTTGCGGCTTAGCCTACCTCTGGACCATTTCAATTTTTTATAGAAAGTGCCTCAACCAAGGCAACGTTAAATGCGAATAGTACTGTTCGGAACCGGGCCGTTTGCTGTGCCTTCGTTCGAAGCTCTAATTGATTCTCCACACGACATCGTCGCGCTAGTAACGCGTCCTATCGCCAATTCGGGTAAACGTCGGAAATCAGCCGAAAACCCATCGCGCGATCTAGGGGTCGACCGTAACCTGAAAATCTTTGATCCACACAGTATCAACGAACAAGAAGCCGTCGATCAATTGGTGGCACTCGACGCAGACTTGTTCGTCGTTTGTGACTACGGTCAAATCCTCTCCAGCGATGCGTTAGCCGCAGCAAAGCTGGGCGGCATCAACTTGCATGGCTCACTGCTACCCAAGTACCGCGGCGCGGCACCGATACACTGGGCCATCTACAACGGTGATCAAGAAACGGGCGTCACGATTATCCATATGACCCCCCGGCTTGATGGCGGCCCGTGCTTGACCAGCGCTTCAACACCTATTGGCCCGGCCGAGACCACCGAAACAATCGAACCGCGTTTGGCTCAATTAGGTGTGCAATGCGTAATGGATTCCATTGCGATGCTCGAGCAGTGGGACGGCCAAAGTCCGATTGGCGAGATTCAAGATCAAAAGTTGGCAACCAAGGCTCCTCGGCTCAAACGAAGCGATGGCAAAATCGACTTCACAAGAAGTGCTACCGATATCGCCGATCAAATACGGGCCTTCCAACCTTGGCCCGGCACATTCACATCATGGACGCCGGAAGGGAAAAGTGAGGTACGTTTAATCATCCATCAGGCCGCCGTCGTCACTGACCAACCAGAAAATAAATCATTCGCCCCCGGCGAGGTGATCGTTTCCGACAAGCAAAACCTAATTGTCCAAACTGGGCAGGGGCAGTTGTCACTGGTGAAGGTCCAACCGGCCGGCAAGAAACCGATGGCTGTGGCCGATTACTTGCGTGGAAACCCACCAGCAGCGGGACAAATGTTGGGTTGAATTTCTTTTTTTTCCTTCATCTGTAATCGACGAAGCGCTCTGCGATTAATTCATCAACGTCTTCCGCTCGGCTAACTTCTGTCGGCGAATCACGTTAGTGGGAATGAAACTTCCTTCAGCATCAAACACACGTGCATCAAGCTCCGCGTCTTCGGGATGCGATGGGGCGGTAAATTTTCCGGCAAGCAAGTTCGCTTCGGTAGAGGAAGAGAGCGCACCGCGCGAGCGGCTGTGCACAAACGCCAGCCAGAATCGGTCCGGACCTATCCCCAGCGTGGAAGATCCCGGATCTTCTTGAAACGCCGCTGGCGGCACTGGCGAAAGATGAAGCGTAAACGTCATGAACGCGACAAACACGCACGCGATCCAAACCGACAATATGGACTGGCCAATGATCTCCGTTGTCCTTTCGAACTTCAGCTTTTTGCTAGAGATCATGTCCGTCAACGAACGCAGCACGATGAAGCTGACGACAAAGGCCAACCAAACCGAAACGAAGCCCATTACGTTCTTCCAATCTGGGATGCTTTGGTTCAAGCGGTCGGCAACGTTCTCATAGAACCCCGACGCGATCAAACCCGCCAACAGTAAATTAATCAGCGTCAGCAGGTTATTCCAAATCCCGAACCACCAAGTGCTGGCGATCACAGCGAAGAAAACCAACAGGATAAGTAGTGTAAACATGGCAGGATCAATTTTATTGAATGAGTGTTTTCGAGTTTGGATTTTCGATGGCGTCGAACTACTTCGCCTTTGATTTTGGTTTCGCGGTGAGCACACGCTGAAGTTCCTCTACAGACGTCTCTCCTTTGGCAACCAAAATGGCTCCTTCTTGACGCATTGACACATGGCGGTTGGCTGCTGCAATCTTCGTCAAGGATTTTGTATCTGCTTTTTGCGCAATCGCTTTTTTCAGTTCGTCGGTGACCGTCAGTAATTCAAAAATCCCAGTCAGCCCTTTGTAACCAATTCCACTGCAATGTTCGCAGGGTTGAATTTCTTCTTCGTCCTCGTCGAGCATCCCTTGGCGGTAAATGAATGGCTGATAGAGACTGGCAACTCGACCAACCGGCAAACCAAGCTTCTGTAGCAACTTGGGATGAGGCGGATACTCGATGCGGCACTTGGGACACAAGCGCCGAAGGGTTCTCATGCAAACGACAAATTTCAGCAGTTTGGCGAACTTGCCAAGGTCTGGTTTTAATTTGGCGACTCGCCTAATGGCCTCGATACAGTTGCGGCCCTGAGCCCTCACATAGACTGGCATATTGTATTTATTTGAAAGATCGCAGATCTCGTCGACCGATTTTCCGTCGGGCAAATCATTGAACGCCAATACATTGGGCTCACGCAACATAAGTGCGGGAATCGGCGACATCGCCGTTTCACCTTTTCCTGAATCAAAAGTGACCGATCCAAAATTGATCACTTCCTCTTCAACGAGAGACTCTTCTTCAATGACATAGAAGTCTCGTGTCAGCCTATCACACGCGTTGAGGACACCGCGCCAAGCCGAAGTGTAGCCTTCTTTAGACATACCAGCGACCAGCATCATTCCCTTTTCGTCAAATCGCAACAACTGTTTCAGTTGCTCCTGCATACTCTCTCGCATCCCTAGGTCTTCAACCTTGTCGATGACGTCTTTTTTCCAGGTCAAATAGATGACTACACGTTCGCCGGTGGCAACCCCCTGAGAAACAACTCTTGCTTTTTGTTTGGCTTTCTGAAACTCTGTTCCAAAATTGCCCGTTTGACGCTGTCGCCGCTCCCGGTAATCCATTCCCGCAAGTTGCTTGAGTGTGGCCAACATGTAGTCGCCCGTTTCGCGATCCATTGGATTTCCCGAGTGCCAAATGCCGTCGATCTGGTAGCGCACGGTTACCTGATTGGCCGTGTAGTCCAGCACCGTGACTTCCGATCGTTTGATAATGGCGTCAGCGATCAGCACCGAAGACGTAAAGTAACCCGGTGATGGTTTGACCATCTCTAGATTCTCCTCGCGCTGTTCGTCGTCTTCTCCCGCAGGGACAAACACGACGGGAGGGCGGTCATATTCTTCATCAAACGACATGGAAACTCTTACTTCTTGTTGAGCACGTTCTGGACCTCTTGGAGAGAGGTCACATCCATCAACACCAACTGATAGGCGCTGGACCTCATTGATTTCTTTGCCTTGGACTCCTTAGCCGCCGCATCAATGGCGGCAACCTTAGGCGTTTTCTTGAGCGCTTCACGCACCGCGGCATTGACCGTGATCATCTCAAAAACCGCGATCCGTCCGATATAGCCAATTCCACCGCAAACGTTACAAGCAGGGAACTCAATTGGATTTCCCTTCTCGTCGACACGCTGCTCTGGGGGTGGCAATTGCCACTGCCGAGAGAGAGTCTTAATCTTTGATGGATCACCGCCGAGTTTCTGAATCATTTTCGGTGGCACAGGAATTTCTTGCTTACAGCTATCACATAAGCGGCGCACCAATCGCTGACAGGTGACGTACTTGACCGTCTCACGGAAATCGCCTCGATTGCTGGCCTGAGAATACAGTCGCAGCAGCGCCTCGGCCGCCGAAGAAGCTTGGGCGCGCATCCAGATCGATCGCTGTTGCGTTTTGGCTTCTAAGCACAGCAAGTCCATAAACTCGGGGGAGGGAACCCGAGGGACGGCAACGGCATCGGGTTGCGTAACGAAAACTTTTTTCAAATACTCGGCTGCCGTTTCATCCGATTCAAATTCTTTGGCCGCGACGTTCTCGATGGAGCTTTCTGTTTCATCATCGTCCATGACCACAACGCAGTCGCGTGTTAGTCGATCCGCCGTCACCAACATTCCTTGCCATGTTGACGTTAAACCTTGTTTCGGTGGCGCAGAAACGATGCAGATACCGGGACTATTGAGTCCGGCGACAAACTTCTTGGCCATCGATGGGAACATGCCCAAATTCGGCAATGGCTGAATGTCTTTGGACTGTACGAAAGTAATCCTAACGCGCTCACCAGTCTTGACGCCTTTAGAAACCACATGCAACTTCGCTTTGCCCATCTCTGACTTCAACGAAAAATCGCCTGCCTGTTTTTTCCTGCGCTCTTGGGCATCTAGTCCAGCAACATTCTTCAAGCTAACCAACAGCGCATCGCCTTTGACGCGGTCCATATTTGGCAGCGCGTGCCAAGTTCCATCAACAAACAGACGCGGTGCGGCTTGGGTTTGCGTGTAGTCGATTTGAATGTAATCAGCGCGTTTGAGCATTCCCTGGTGCAACAACTCCTTGAAATCGACGAAACCCGGCGATTGACGGGCTCTGATCAAAGCAGCACTTCGATCAGCTTCGCTGGCGCCGGCGGCGTTGATGTTCATCTCCACCCCTTGGTCCTGCGCCAGTTGTTCGGAGCTTTCGCCAGCGAACTGCTTGGGGTTGAGTTTCCTACGCAGGCTTTGGCTTTCCTTTAGCTTTGATCGCCTCACGAGTCGGTACCAAAAAAATGGCACTAACGTGGCAACCAACATTAACGGATAACCAATCCAGAATATGGGAATTGATATCGCCGCGAAAAAACCGCCCAGCAGCGCAAGAACGCTCAAGAGATTCCAAATCTCCGTATTGAGCCCGGCCTCTTTTTCGATCTTAACCGCGTCTTGGTTCACCCAATCTGCGTTTCTGACCCAAACGAGAAACGTCAGCGCGATCAACAACAGCTTCCACCACGAAAAATAAGCTCCTCCTGTTTTGGCCGCAAGAAACAGCACGCTGTTGACTTCAGCAGCGAAGGCTGCATCGGCGCTAACCATCGAACCAATGATCGCAACTGCCAACAAGAGGAACCTGACAACGTGCCTTGATGCTAGTACAAACAATCGTCGGCTCATTAAATAATTCCGGGCTGTGATACGTTGATGCCTTTGAGCTTCATCTTTAGCTCTTCTTTGTTCGGCGCGACCTGGAAAGCCGTTGGGCGATCGATCAGATTGTCATCGATCAAATCTTTTAGACTCTTGGTAAAGTCCTGCATGCCTTCTTCTTCGCCGATACGAATCGCGTCGGAGAGTTTGTGATCTCCTTCTTCGAGAATCAATTTTTTGACCGTCGGATTGAAAGTCATGATCTCGCAAGTCGGCACACGACCAACACCCGGTTTGATCGATTTAAGCAGCTTTTGTGCGACGATGGCTTTCATGTTCATTGCAATCGCGTTACGAATCGCACCATGCAACTCTTCAGGGAACAGATCCAAAATACGCCCGATCGTTGAAGGAGCCGTCGAAGCGTGAATCGTGCCAAAGACAAGGTGACCGGTCTCGGCAGCGTGAATGGCTGTCATGAAAGTCTCTTCGTCACGAAGCTCACCAACGAGAATGATATCAGGGTCTTCACGCACGGCGTGTTTCATACCGACACCAAAATCGACAACATCGATGCCGACCTCGCGCTGGTTGATCAAACATTTGTCGTCGGTGAACACAAACTCAATCGGGTCTTCCAACGTCAGAATATGTTTGTAGTACACGCTGTTGATATAGTTCAACATCGACGCGATCGTGGTACTTTTTCCCGAACCGGTCACACCTGCCAGCAAGATCATCCCCTGATCGAAGTGACACAACGTCTCCACCGTCGGCGGCAGGTACAAACCATTGAAGTTTGGGATATGATTGTTGACGCGTCGAGCAACCAGTCCGATCTTCCCCAACTGCTGGAGCATGTTGACACGAAAACGCCAAGACGTTCCGTCCACATCGACCACATACGCGAAATCCGCACCGCCTTCTTCGTCGAAAATTTTCCGGTTCCGCTCGTTCATCATCGGAAATAGCAATCGAGCCATTTCCTCCATTTCGATCGGACCACGGTTGAGAGGCTTGAGCGTTCCGTTGACTCGCACGATCGGCGGCTTGCCAACTTTCAAGTGCAGGTCACTGCCCTCCAACTTCACCAACGCTCGAAATAGTTTATCGACCTCTTGCTCTTCCTGTTTGGTCGTAAACTTGGCAACCATTCGCGCAACGGCATCTTCTTGAGCTTGGTCGTGTGACGTCTTTCCGTTGGATGCCGCATCAGCGTTATTGTCTTCCGCTGCCGGCTTGGATTCTTTCTTCTTGGTTTTCACAGATTTGAGTGTCCTAGAGTCGTCGAAAAGAAGTACTACAGAGGTCGATCGCTTGTAAGGGTAAACTTGACTTCAAGACTTTGTCTTCCAGCGGCTCGCCCAACCCGCAAACTCCACATCTTTCCCAGATTGGAGAAAGGCTGTCGATCTGCATTTTAAGCAGCCATTATTATCTTACAGTGACTGAAAATATAGACCGTGCCTTTGGAAAAAACGGGCTTCACAAGCCAATTCGCCGTCCCATGTTACCCCAACGAATCTCTGAAATAGGACACCTTTGCGAAATGCTGGCAAAGTCCCAGCGGCTTGCGCTATCTAAGCGCTTGGCCGCTGATTGAATTGAGCAGCATGGGCCTTCAGGCGGAGCAATAAGATTGCGGCCAAATCCGGTACTGCAAACGGATTACGACTCTCCATGCAAGATCCTACCACGCTACGAGCTGGCTGTTGAAAATTGGCAACACCGAAGCGCTTGGGCAACATCAGACCTTCAAAAGGTTGTGTTTAAGCATCATCTCATCGGCTCTCGCACGAGACGACTAAAAACCGTCATCCAAAGAATGAGCGTGATTTCCTGAGGAATAGAGCCCTTTTCTGATTGATGCTCTCTAACGCTTCCTTCCATGCGCGACGACTGGCATCTCGGTTGCTTCGTAAATATTTAGAAGCAGTCACGCTTCGAGTCTTTCCGATGGACGGGCTCTCGTTAGCCACCTCACTTCTAGGTAACTTTTCCACAATGATGTCCAGCCGAACATTCTCGTTTTTGAAATTTATCTCGTCGCTCGTGCTTATGGGTGGAGCGTTTTGCTGTTGGATCTTGTTGTGCGTGTGGGCTATCGGGTATCTAAATGGCGATTCGAACAATCTGAGCATTCTTAATGACTCTGCAACCGTGGCGATGTCAGCCACCGGCGACTCGACGCCGCAAGTGAGAATCTCTAACAAACTACGCTATACCGCCATGGGCTGGCAAACACCCAGCCACTGGGCGCCACTGCAAACCCAAGGCAGCCAACTGTCGTTCTCTCGATTGAATCCGATCGTTTTTGCTTTTCTGATTCTATTTGCCAGCCTGTTGGCAATCTTGCTGTATACACCAGATGAAGAAATCGCCAACTTGTTGAAGTCTAGCAATCTCAAACATAAAGAAGTCGTGGCGATCAAATTAAACAAACTTCGTAAGTAACGACTACCATCAAGCGTTGCCTTGGCGTTTCATAGAGCGATGTTCGATACCCGCATCAAGATAAACCGGGCCCTCTGCTACAAAACCTCGCGCTTCATAGAAACCAACAGCATGCAACTGCGCCGAAAGCGTGAACTGTCGTAGGTCTGATTCGATGCCCAACTGAATCAACCGTTCTAGAATCGCGGTTCCCACGCCTTCCCCGCGCCAAGCTTCTAACACGGCCATTCTTCCGATCAACCCGTCAGCCGAAATGCGCCCCGTGCCGATCGATTGCCCATTTCGATCGACGGCTAGCACCGCCGAAAACTGGTCATCATCGCCCACCCATTCCTGATCTTCTGGGACTTGCTGTTCAACAACAAACACCTGATGCCGCACAGTGAACAGTTTTTCTATGTCGGCCGGCCATACCGCATCAATTACGCGAAATTTTTTGCCTTTTTCGTCCGTCGCTGCTGCCCGGTCTATCTTGTCTGTCATATAGTTTGATCCAGCTATTTAGGAAACCAAAGACTCGGAAACAACGATGACTAATTCATCAATCGCCACACAAACATCATCAACCCTAACCTTGGGCGATGTCCAATTCAAAACGTCGCGCCCGCACCGGTTTGGGATTGTCATTCACTCAATCGCCGAGGCTGATGAAATATCAGCAGCCTCTGATTATTTGCACGAGCATCTACTATCGCCAGAGATGCGCGAAATATTTCTCGAATTGATTGAAACTGAGGGACTTGTCGTTTGTAAAAATGTTCACTCCGAACATCCTACCTATCGTAAAGTCAGAGGTAAATCTTCGGGCGGCAAATTAAGCCAAGCCGAATACTACCACCATGATGGATGCAGTTGCCCGACCAAACCGCAAATCGTTGAAATCCGGCTTC
Source organism: uncultured Pirellulaceae bacterium (assembly GCA_938036435.1). Taxonomy (GTDB): domain Bacteria; phylum Planctomycetota; class Planctomycetia; order Pirellulales; family Pirellulaceae; genus Mariniblastus. The sequence goes on from CALHPU010000152.1 coordinate 27,359, forward strand.
CGCAGCAGGACGTTGGCCGTGATGTTGCCACCGCAATCGCACCCTTTGGCGATGTTGTCCAAGCCATGCTCAAAGCACTACCTGAAAACCTCAAATCCAGCCCGGGAATCGATATCCAGATCACTGAAGCGCTACATGCATTTTCTCTAGACTCCGATCAGTGGCCTGAGCCTTCTCAATGGGACAAAATCCAAGGCCGCATCACGCGCCTGATTCGGCGCGAGATGGATGCTGAATCCAGCCGCGCATGGTTCCGCCAAGTCGACGATCTTGCAGGAGCCTACGTGCTGCCTTGGGAGATGCGAGAAAGTCGTTTGATGCTGAACAATCACGCCGACCTTTCACGCACTTTTCAACATCGCCGATCGATGCAAAAACCCAAATCAGAGATCGCTCAAAACGGGTCGCTGGTCAAACGCTGGACAGCTGAAGAATATCCGGCACCAACGTAATAGATCAATGTACTGCGATTGCAAAAGCGTTTTTGGCTCAAAACCGCTTGCCACAGAGAACCTTCTTTCGATTGGAATTGTCTCTTAGGTCAGCTATAGTTTCTATCTCCGCCAAAGAATTCTCATCTTTGCTTTTCTACTTTGAAAACTACCCAATCATGTCAAAAACTGTCGGTATCGATCTCGGAACGACCAATTCTGCAGTTGGAACAATGGTCGATGGGACACCGCGTCTGATTCCAAATGCAATTGGAAAATACTTGACTCCTTCGGTGATTGGAATCGATGAATCAGGCGAAGTACTCGTTGGCAACGCGGCAAAAGAATACCAAACGCTGCAGCCCACACGATGTGTTTCGGGATTTAAACGCCGTATGGGGACAGATTGGAAATGTAAAATTGGCAACCATACTTTTTCTGCGATTGAACTCTCCAGCCTCGTACTTGGTTCACTCAAAGCCGATGCGGAGTCGCACCTTAACACAGAAATCCACAAAGCCGTCATTACTGTACCGGCTTATTTCAATAACGATCAACGACAGGCAACGATTGAAGCGGGAAAAATTGCGGGGTTTCAAGTTGAAAGAATCATCAACGAACCTACCGCGGCTGCTTTGGCCTACGGTGTTCACGAAACCGACACTGAGAAGACGATTGCTGTTTTCGATTTAGGAGGTGGCACATTTGACATTTCGATTGTTGACTTCTTCGAAGGTGCTATCGAAGTACGATCATCTGCCGGCGAAGCAATTTTAGGAGGTGAAGATTTCACTCGCGCTCTTGCAATGGCTGTTTTGAAGGAGCACTCGATCATCTATGAACATGCTGAAGTTAAATCTCCCAAAATGGTCGCGCGTCTGATCCGACAGTGTGAAAACGCTAAAGTCGCTCTCTCGAAATCTAATTCGTTTGATATCTACATACCGGACTCTAATGGCGACCTCGCTCCTGAAGCGAAAAAATTCACGGTTGATCGTTCTATATTGAACGAAGCCTGCAAACCAATCTTGAGTCGAATCGCGATCCCAATTCGGCGGGCAATGGGCGATGCCAAACTGAATCATCAAGATCTGGATCAAGTCATCTTGGTGGGCGGCGCAACTCGAATGCCAAGCGTTGTTGATATCGCCTCAACTTTGCTTGGCCATCCTCCAAGCGGATCTATCAACCCTGATGAAGTCGTCGCACTTGGTGCGGTCGTTCAAGCTGGCTTGATCGATCAAGACCAAGCTCTCGATGAAGTTGTCGTCGTCGACGTGGCACCATTCTCGCTAGGAGTCGAAATTGCAAAGGAAATAGGTGATACACAAGTTAGTGGATACTATCTTCCAATCATCAATCGCAATACCGTAATCCCAACCTCGCGCTCACACACCGTTGGAACGATGGTACCTAACCAGCAGCAACTCCAAATCAGCGTCTTCCAAGGGGAGAGTCGCATGGTGAAAGACAATCTGCTGTTGGGAGAATTACTGGTTGATGGAATTCCTTTAGGGCCAGCCGGTCAACAAGTTGAGATACGATTCACCTACGACAACAACGGCATTCTTGAAGTAGAAACAACCGTCACCGAAACGAATAAACAAGCGAAGCTAGTCATCACAAAAAGCGGAAGCAATCTCAGTGATAGTGCGATCAAAAAAGCATTGGCATCTATGGCCAAATTGAAAATTCATCCGCGTGAACAAGCGGAGAACAAGTTTTTGATGAAACGTGCCGAACGGCTGTTTCAGGAACTACCGTTGGGGCTTCGAAGGGATCTAGAGATTTACTTGGACTCTTTTGAGTCCGCAATGGAGTCTCGCGACGCTCAACAAATTAGCGGCACTAGGCAACAACTGTCTCTTTTCCTATCGGCCCACGATTGCTCGTTGAACGACGACAACATCGACTAGCAAACATTGAAACCAATTGTCCAATGGACTCTGATTCAAATTATCAGCAGCAGCTATCCAAGCGGAGCAGGGACTGGATTGCCAACCAGCTTCAACTGGAGGAATTCAGTGATTCTGATTCATCCTCACTGCAATGTGCTGCGCTAACTTCTTTTTTTCAATCACTGGAACAAACTAGCTTCGCACCGAACAAAGACCAGATAGAAGCCGTTGAAATGTCCTTCGGCCGGCCAATTGAGTCGGCCGGTCGTTACTTGCAGAAGATAGAGTCCGAACATCTCGAACAAATTGACTCTATCGTCGCAGACATCGCCTCTCAACTGGAAAATCAAGCATCCAACATTGACTTGGAAATCCTCGAAAAACGGCTGAACAATTTTTTGCAAACACGCTCCACAAAGGTTAGCCACTACGCCAACCAAGTTCACAAAACTGTTAAATCAGTAGATTTTTCTTGTGTTGCTCCAAACCCGTTGTCCAAACGAATTGCAGCAGCCGCGTTTCACATTGCTGCCGTTCGACCATCTCAAAGACTGGAAACTCAAAACCACTACTTACAACAGATCTCGCCACTGGGTGTCGATGTGTGCGGCGAAGCTATCTCTGGCATTGACACTCGTCGGTTCAATCTTCCTTTTGATCTCTATCAGTTCTTCTTGGAACAACTGAGCAGTGAAGAGCTTGACGTCTCTGATTTCATCATTTCTTCTCCAGTATCTGCTACAAGTTTATCTCTCTATCCCTACAAACATACTTTCGGCACGTTGCGACCCAAGAGCAGTGGTCAAAACGACGCTGGATGGCCCGCGATTTTGACCGGTGCTGTCATCGTATTTGCGCTAGTGATCATGCTTCTTAGAGCTACATCGCACCAAGGCACACAGAGAACTAACCGATGGAAAAACATCCCAATCAAACACCCTGTAATCATCTTCGACAAAAATGACCCAAACAAATATGCGGTAAAGATGGTTAAACCGGGACGAGAGATCGGACGGCCCCAAAGACTGAAAATAACCCCTGAACATCCCGGCCCATTTGTCAATGTTCCACTTTCGGAGATCGATCCAGTGGAAGTTACGGCTGAAGATATTAAGAACGATACTCACTACAAAGTAATCAAAATTCTCTCAGGCATTAGATCCGAAGGCACCAGTGATGACTGACCTTCCCGACAGCCATGAAGATTGGCCTGAGAATCCGTACGAACTGCTAGGTATTGAGCCGTCAACCGACGAGAAGACCGCGCGGCGAGCCTATTTCAAACTGGTCAAAAGATTCAAGCCAGATGCTGCACCAGACGAATTCCAAAAAATCCGAAGAGCTTACGAGCAAGTTCAGGCTCGGTTTGAGTGGCGAGCCCAAAGTGATTCCGCCAGCGCTCATGTCGAGATCAATTCGGTAACACAAAAAAGCGAAAAACCGGCTCGTTCTAACGTAGAAAATTCTGCGACTACTATTGGAAACCCAAACGCTGGCGATCCATTTGCAAGATTCTATCAGCTGTTGAAATCCGAGGATCTCTCTGCGGCCGAGGCAGCTCTTTATCACATCAGCTGCGCGACAGGTACAACAAATTCCGTCCAAGCCAATTTCTTTAAGTACTACCTTTCACGATTCAAGCAGTGGCAAAATGAATCGGCAACTCTGCCCCAACTTCCTCAAACAAGCTCCCGCGCTGACTCGGACAGAATTGGGTGGCTGCTCAATATTTTCGAAGATGCCCCGCGCTTCCATGCCTTCGCGATACATATGCTGACCGAAGAATTCGATTCTTCGCCAGAGCTAGCCGACGATGATGTCTTTAATGACTTTCTAAATCAATTAGAAAACCAATATACGATACGACAACTTTATCCGCTGCGATGGCAGGCGATTGGAGGTCAAAATTGGCCTCTCGTGATCGAAGACGTTTCAGCGATTAAGTCGCGTTCAAGTGAATTTAATGGCACCTACTACTTTCTATTAGCCGAATCCATGAAGTACACGGTTTGGCAAAGTGATCAGCGCTGCATAGATCACAACGAGCAATGCTGGGAAGAAATATCGACCTGCGCCGGCGGATGGGTTGCTGATTCGACCGAAATTTTAATGATGGCCGCACAACAGTGGAAAACGCCACCTGATAATTTTCCCTACGTGCAAGAAATTCCAAAAGCCAATTGCTCTTTGCCTAATACTGCTATTCAAATTTGGAGACCTGTTGCTGAATCATTGGCCCAAAACCGCAAGGCTTCACTGTATGATCTAGATGGCCATTACAGAACACATCCTCTCATGATGTCCGTTTTCGCTCAGGGACTCGCAACACTTGCTAATCACACGAGAAATTCTGTCGCAAAGCGCGACTGGGACTCGCTCTCAAGACTAGTTCTCAGATTTTTTAGCCGATACGAATTTCCAGATTTTAGATCAGCTAGAATTCCGATCTTAAACTTTTGCATTGATCACCAAATCAGTCCTTCCACGCTTGGCCAGCAAACTTCACGATTCCTCAAAGATCCCGAATCGCCGACATGGGATCGCATCATCCGAAATGATGGGCCTCTAAACTGCATATTCAACGCGTGCCTATCGATAGACTCTTAAATTTGTATGCCTTTTCTCAAGCCTCAAATCAATTCTTCGTCCCTGGTGAAATGGATTGAACAACGCCCGCTACAGGCTCCAGACGCTTTCGACTATAAAATAGGGATAGGCAGTCTTCCTCATAAGTCAGCTGCCATCCAACGGACTTGTTTTTAAAAAGAGTGTACGACGACCATGAGTGAATCATCAAAGCCTTGGCAACAACCGATGTCTTCTGAGCGCTTCGAAATGATGCGGCAAATTCTTGACGCGCCCAGCCCGATTGGCCTTGAAGCATCAATGACACGAGGCGTGCTAGAACCGTACCTGAAAACCTTTATGCCCAAAGACTGGACCATTCACTCTTTCAAAGGCAACGCGGGAACAGTTGTCGATACGATGCCCGATAACGACGACGCGTTTTCGGTAATGGTCATCGGACACGCTGACAAAATTCGCATGCAGGTGCGCAGCATTGGAGACGATGGAAAGATCTGGGTGAACTCAGATTCCATGTTGCCCACGACCCTGATCGGTCACAAAGTAAAACTCTTCAGCGAAGACCCTGACAAACCGGGCAGTTGGCGAACGATCGAAGGCGGCACGATTGAAGCGATCGGTGCGATTCACTTCGCCGACCCCAAACTACGTAGCGGCGACGACGGCATCAAAACCAAAATGATGTACTTGGAGCTGCACATTCACGGTGAAGACAAAAAAGGACAAATCGAAGCGCTGGGTATTCGTTCTGGCGATCCTATTATCTACGACCGGCCGATCGAACCCGGTTTCTCGCCAAACACTTTCTCGGGTGCCTATTTAGATAACGGATTAGGCTGCTTCGTTGCTGCGGAGATTGCCAAGCTAATTGCTGAATCCTCGCCGCTGAAGAACGTACGCTATTTGGGTGCGTTTGCCTCGCATGAGGAGATCGGGCGTTTTGGTAGCCGCGTGTTGGCCGAACATTTCCGTCCCGACGTGACGATCGCTGTTGATGTGGCTCATGATTTTGTAGCAGCTCCAGGCATCGGTGATCGGCGCTACGAACCGGTTGCGATGGGGGAAGGCTACACACTGACCCACGGCGCAGTAACTAGCGCCGCGCTCAATAGCATGATTACCGAAGTCTCCACCAAGCACGACATCCCGGTCCAGCACGAA
>CALHPU010000153.1 GCA_938036435.1 uncultured Pirellulaceae bacterium
GAACGATTCGCAAGCTGGAAGCTTACGCCACTTGCGGCACGCCCAATTTCGGTTTGGACCAACTCACTAGAAAATCTCCTGCTCCAACCCCAGAAACAAAACGCTTGCAGACCGCCAAGCCACTGGAGCATTCCATAGGGACGAGCTTCACTGGCGTAGAACACGCTTTCGTAGTCCAGCATCAAAAACAGACTGACCAACAATACTGTTGCCGTGCAGCGCGTCGCGCGAAAAACGATCAACGGCAAACCGATCAATAGCAACATGCCGCTGGTCAAAGATACCGCGCGCAAAGCTGTTGCCGAGTATCCCAATAGGTTGACTACTGCGAAGCACAGATAGAAAAACAGGGGTGATTGATTGCCTTCAGCCGATCGCCAGTAAACATCGGGCAGATTACCACTTACGGCCCAACCGGTGTGCAATTCGTCCAACCACAAATAATCATGGGCCGCAGCGACTCGCAGATATCCTCCTGCCAATAGGCAAAGGACTGAGACTGTTAGGACAATTCGTTCCGCGGATGACATGCGTAGAGAATAGCCAACGCGGTTCGTGTAGGATAGTCTTCTATGCTGTCTCTGCGCCGACTGAATTCTGGGCCGCAATAAATTTGCGCACGCCGGACTTCAACAAATGAGCCTTCGCATTGAGAAACTCTCCAGAAGAAGGATTTTCATCGACGATCATCAGCGCGTCCAACATCAGCGCGTGGTTGGAAAGCTCATTGGAGAGCTGTCCGACTGGCCCCACATCCATCAAGATCAGATCGAAGCCGTGACGAACCTGCTCAAGCAATCCGCCCAAGCGATCGTAAATGTGCCCCGGCCACGTCTGAGGTGTCACGACAGCGGCTAGAGGCATGATGCAAACGCCACTGGCCTTCGATCGAATGATTGCCTCCGACGGAATCAAATCCTCGCGAATCAAATTTAACCAGCTAACGTTTGGTGACAATCCAACCGAACGGCTCAGCTGCGGGTTGCCTAAATCCGCATCGACTAACAAGACACGTTTTCCGTTGGCGACCGCCCAACGCGATATCGCAGCGGCGATCGTTGTCGTTCCTTGTCCGCGTTTCAAACCAGCAATCGCAATTCGATTCTCTGTGCCTGACAGAATATCCAAACTGTAGTGCGTTAGTTGGTCCATCACACCATTGGCATGAGTCAAAATATCGTCGGTCACTTGTGACCAGCGAAAAGCTTGCACGTCCCAAGCAGCCAGATCAACCGAAATAGAACTGCTGACACTGCCGTCGTTTTTAGCTTTAGCATCTTGGTTGATTCTAGCTTCGGTGGTGGCCGCTCTGGTCGCTTCTTCTGCTTCAAATTCACGATGCTGATCGGCGATCTCTCGCAGCAGCGATTCGGGCAACTCAACAATCTCTGTCTCTTGTGTTTCCCGCAGCGCCAAATTGTCCATAGAATTGCGCTTCTCTCGGGCGGCCTCCCATGTAGCCTGTAACGCTGCTTCGGCGGTCATGCCATCGCTGGGAGAGCTGCTCGCTTTCTCAAATACAACCTCGGGACGCACCGTCGTTGTGCTTGCAGTGTGTGCAAAGAAAGGTTGCCGAATGGCGGCCACTGGTGCCACTCGAGGCGGTTCTACTGGTGTGGCTTGGACAACCTCCGAAGAAATTGCCTCAGAGACGGTAGCGACGATTCCTGACTGGGTCGATGTAGGATAAGGCGCCTTGACTGATTGAACGCTGTCGGCCGGTTTGCGACTCATACCAGCGGCGTGGGAAAATTGTCTGCGCCCGCGATCAATAGCTTCAACCGCTTGCTGAACCTTTTGTTGGTCTTCGGCAGACAGCCCCGGGCGACCTTCGGAAGCGGCACGATTGACCATCGGCGCCTGTCCAGCCAATTCAGACGCCACATTTCCCTGATAGCGCGCCTTCTCGGCTTGGAACTGAGCCACAAACTTGGAAAGTTGCTCGGCGCGCGAACGCGGAGCCCGAATGCCGTTCTGGGCTGGATCGACACGAACCTCAGAGCGGCCCTTTATAGACCGCACCTTACCAATTGGTGCATCAGCTGACCTCTGGTCAACTGAAGGGGAGTGTGTTGATGTTGCGGCATTTTGTTGCACGAAGCGCTGCGTTTCCATGATTTTTCCTCGGACCTGACAGTTCTCTACGTGTCCATTTCTATCGGATGTCGGTGATTGCACACTAAAGTCGGACTTTGCAACACATCGTTAAATTGGTCAAGAAATTCCGATATTGACGTCTTCGAAAGTAAAATAGACGGCGAACATGGGTTTTTTCAGCAATGTTGCTAGAATTACAGCCCTACTGCCGCCAAGCCATATTCTGGCTTCCAGCTGCAGTGGCTACGTTCCCATGGGTGAATAGGTACCAGAAATCACCCACGTAAACCAATACCGTTAAACAATCAAAATCGTCCGCTGACGACCAAAAGAGAACTCGTGCAGACAACCGAACAAACCAACAACAGCCAACTTTTCCTCGACCGCCTCGATAAAGAGATCCTTATCCTCGATGGGGCGATGGGTTCGATGATCTATGGCCTTGAACTGACTGAGGAGCAAGTGCGTTCAGAGCGTTTTGCCGATTGGGGCAAGGACCTGAAAAACTGCACCGACATTTTTGGTCTGACCAATCCGGACGCTATCATTGGCATTCACCGGCAATATCTGGAGGCCGGCGCGGACATCATCGAAACCAATACGTTCAATGCTAGCCCGGTTGGCTTGGCCGATTTCGATTTCCCTGAAGAGATCGTAATTGAGATTAACCACGCCGCAGTCGCCAACGCGAAAAAGGCCGCAGAAGAATTCACGACGCTAACCCCAGACCGACCGCGTTTCGTTGCCGGTTCAATCGGACCCACCTCACAACAAACGGCCATCTCCACCAAGGTTGAAGACCCCGCGTTCCGTGGCATCACGTTCGACGAAATGGAGGCCTCCTATTACGTTCAGGTCAAAGCACTCGTCGAGGCCGGTGTCGACATACTGTTTCCCGAAACGGTGATCGATACGCTCAATCTCAAAGCGTGCCTGTTCGCGATCGCCCGTTACTTCGAGGATTCGGGCAACGTCGTACCGGTAATGGTCTCGGGCACCTTTGATCCGGCAGGAGCAACCTTTGTTTCAGGCCAGGTCGTGGAAGCATTCTGGCACAGCGTCAGTCACTTTCCGATGATCAGTGTGGGCATGAACTGTGCACAAGGTCCTGACACGATGCGCGCCCACATTGAAGAGCTGCAAAAAATAGCGACGCCCTATATCAGCTGCCACCCCAACGCCGGTACGCCCAACGAAATGGGGCAGTTCGACCTTAGCCCCGAAGACATGGGAGCCACGATTAAGGAATGGGCCGAAAACGGTTGGCTGAATATTATCGGTGGCTGCTGTGGAACGACTCCAGCACACATCGCCGAGATCGCCAAAGCCGTACGCGGCATCGCGCCTCACAAACCTAATAAAGTCCAACCGCTGACGCGTCTTTCGGGATCGCTGCCGCTGACGCTGCGGGAGGATGCGAATTTCCTGATGGTGGGAGAACGAACCAACGTTACCGGATCGCGTAAATTCGCGCGTCTGGTGCGTGAAGGTCACCTTGAAGAAGCTGTCGATGTGGCCCGTGACCAAGTCCAAGGCGGCGCTGCGGTGATCGACATCAACATGGATGACGCATTGCTCGATGGCGAAGAGGCGATGACGACTTATCTGCGTTTGATCGCCGGCGAATCCGACATTAGCGCGGTTCCGGTAATGATCGACAGCTCCAGATGGTCCGTCATTGAAGCGGGGCTCAAAGCCGTTCAAGGCAAAGCGATTGTGAACTCGATCAGCCTCAAAGAGGGCGAAGATGAATTCCTTGAGCGTGCCAAATTGATCAGGCGTTACGGTGCTGCAGCAGTCGTGATGGCGTTTGACGAAACGGGTCAGGCCGTCGAAACGGATGACAAAGTAAGCGTTTGCAAACGGGCCTACGACCTATTGGTCAATGAGGTTGGGTTTCCCCCTGAAGACATTATCTTCGATCCCAATATTCTGACCATCGCCACCGGCATGGAAGAACACGACAACTACGCCGTGAACTTTTTCGAAGCTACCAAACAGATCAAAGAGCTTTGCCCGGGCGCGAAAATTTCCGGCGGCGTGTCGAACGTCAGCTTCAGTTTTCGCGGCAACAATGTGGTGCGAGAGGCGATCAACGCCGCGTTTCTTTACCACGCCATCAAAGCAGGACTCGACATGGGTATCGTCAACGCTGGGCAACTGGAGATCTACGAAGAAATCCCAAAGGACTTACTCGAACATGTCGAGGACGTCCTTCTCAACCGCCGCCCCGATGCGACCGACCGGCTGTTGGAGTTTGCCGAAACGGTTAAGGACGTCAGAAAGAAAGGCACTAGCACTGAAGACCTTTCATGGCGGGAGGGCACCGTCGAAGAACGTCTGTCTCATGCGTTAGTAAAGGGATTGGACAAATTTGTCGTCGAGGACACCGAAGAGGCGCGGCTGAAGTACGACAAATGCCTTTCCATCATTGAAGGTCCGATGATGGACGGAATGGCGGTCGTCGGCGACCTGTTCGGCAGTGGGAAAATGTTCCTGCCTCAAGTGGTTAAATCGGCGCGTGTGATGAAGAAAGCCGTCGCGCACTTGCTGCCGTTTATGGAAGAGGAAAAACTGGCTGCCGGTAGCGAAGCACAAGGCTACCGGGGAAAAGTCTTAATGGCGACCGTCAAAGGCGACGTCCACGACATTGGCAAGAACATCGTCGGGGTCGTACTCGGTTGTAATAACTACGAAGTGATCGACTTGGGCGTGATGGTTTCCTGTGACAAAATCCTAGAAGAAGCCGTCAAGCACAACGTAGACGTTATCGGTCTGTCAGGATTGATTACGCCTTCCTTGGACGAAATGATCTACGTGGCCAAAGAGATGAAACGGCTGGACATGAAGATCCCATTACTGATCGGTGGCGCCACGACCAGCGACAAACATACTGCCGTCAAGATCGCGCCACAGTACGAACATGGTGTGGTCCATGTTTTGGATGCGTCACGTAGTGTCGGCGTTGTCGACAAGCTTCTTAACGAAGATTCCAAACCGGGCTACCTCGCAGCCAACGATCAACTTCAAGCCAAATTGGTCGCTGGTTACGAAGAGCGTCAGATGACGCTGGTGCCGTATGTAGAGGCGTTCGAAAAACGTTTCCAAACGAACTGGGAATCGGTTGATATCGCCAAGCCAGCGTTCACTGGCATGCGCACCATCGGAACCGCCGACTCAAATCTTCCGGCAGTGGACGAAACGATTGGCTTGGACGAGATCGCCAACTATATCGACTGGACGCCGTTCTTTATGTCTTGGGAATTGCACGGCAAGTACCCAAAAATCCTTGAGGACGAGGTCGTCGGCGAAGAAGCGAAAAAGCTGTTCAACGACGCTCAGGAAATGCTTGGGCGTTTGATTGACCAAAAACAATTGTCGGCCCGCGCCGCGTACGGGTTTTGGCCGGCCAATTCCCAAGGCGACTCGGTCATCCTGTACAACGACGACAGTCGCTCTGAAGAGTTGACCCGTTTCCACATGCTGCGGCAACAATGGCAACGTAAGGGCATCGAGCACTTCCGTTCGCTGGCAGATTACATTGCACCGGTCGATAGTGGTCGCGCCGACTACATCGGTGGATTTGCGGTGACGACCGGTCATGGGTGCGATGAATTGGCGTCAAAATACCGTGCTGATCTCGATGACTACAACGCGATCATGGTCTCGGCTCTAGCCGATCGATTGGCCGAAGCTTTTGCAGAAATGATGCACCACCGCGCCCGAGTCGATTGGGGATTTGGCCAAGGTGAAAATCTGTCCAACGAGGAGATGATTGCTGAGAAGTATCGCGGTATCCGACCAGCGGCCGGATATCCAGCCTGCCCGGACCACACCGAGAAAAACACGCTCTGGAAATTATTAAACGCCGAAGCGGCCACGGGGATCAAATTGACCGAATCGTACGCGATGTGGCCCGGCGCTGCGGTAAGCGGTTTATATTTCGGCCATCCAGAGTCTCGTTACTTTGCGATCAACAAAATCACCAAGGACCAAGCTGAGCACTATGCGAAACTAAAAGGCCAACCGATCGAAGAGATCGAACGCTGGTTGTCGCCAGTACTGGGATATTAAGTGAGGCGACCGGCCCCTGATCTATCCGTCAGGATCGTCAAGCAATTCCTTCAGACGTTGGCTGAGATTTTCGGGATACTTGTCCAGCCACGACCGGTCGACCATGTCCAACGAGATCATGTCGAGAAGATGAACTTGGTCTTTCCGTCGATAGGCATTTAGTTTCATGCGCACCAGCGTTTCCAGTTCAACTGTCTGAAATTCGTTCGTGCGTGTGTTGGGTTCGATATCCGGGTTGGGTTCTCCAGCCCTTTCTACTCGACCTGCGATCAGCACGTGCACGGCATCACGTGCCGAGCCTTCGGGATCTTCCAGAAACATATCCAGCCCGTTTGCCTTGCGATAATAAAAACCGGCCTCGGTCATCGCTTTCATCAGGCCCGGCAGATCTGCTTCGCGAATCAAAATGTCTACGTCGCGCGTGTTGCGCACGGCCGCTTCATCGACCTGAGCCACCCAAGCACGCACCGCGTGTCCACCAATAACAGCGTAGGGGATATTGGCAGCTTCGATCGTATTGACTGTTTTACGTAGTCGTTGCGTTACTTTTTCCACCGCGCGCTCCATTCGAGCATAAAGTTCGTCGCCACTGTATTTGAATTCTATCATGCTATTTCCTTTGCCTCATTGTACATCGTTTCCATCGCGCATACCAAGGTGGAAATTATCACGACAAGCGGTGCCTAATTTCGGCTGTCATGGTTAAAATTCACGTGGCGAAGCGATTCCGTCAGATTGCACTTCCGTTTATCAAATCACCAATCGATCAACTTCCTCTTCCGTTGTCGTCCGAGCCCTCCTCTGCCCACTTCAAACACAAATCATCTCACACGACTGCTGCCGTGCTTGCTGATTTTCGGTTTGTGGTTGCTGTTTTTTTGGCCGATGGTGGCCGGACAAGAAATCGCCGGTTATCGCGATAGCAGCTATCTCTACTATCCGATGTTCCAGTAGATCGATCAACAAATCGCGGCGGGCCATTTTCCGCTGTGGATGCCGTTTGACGATCTAGGATTTCCGCTGCTGGCCGACGGCACCTCCAGCATGCTGTATCCGGGCAAACTGGTTTTCCATCTAAGATTCCTCAGCTTCCCCTCGCGCTACGGAATCTATTTGGCGATGCATGTGCTACTGGCGGCAATAGGAGCGTTCTACCTAGCGCGAACCTTGAACGCCCGACCATGGGGCGCTTGCGTG
>CALHPU010000154.1 GCA_938036435.1 uncultured Pirellulaceae bacterium
CCGCGCTGCCTCGCGTACCTGTTGTACTGCCGGCAGCAACATGCCAATCAATATCCCGATAATTGCGATCGCCACCAGAAGCTCGACTAGAGTGAATCCCTTGGTGTGGTTTTTTTTCATGTGTGCACTCAATTTGCTCAAATGATGGCCTTATCAACCGCCTCATTTACTTGGGAAATTATAGCAACTTGTGTGACGAAGTCTGTGAAAACTATGACAGGCCACTTGTCTGGAAAGGTTCTCGTTCAAAACGTCCCATCAAGTATCCCAGCCCCCAGTTTTGAATCAGTCCTCCGGAGATCAGCATCGCAACAGCGGCAGATGCTAGAACGTCACTGGGCCAATGTGCTTGGAAGGCGATGCGTTGAAACGACGCTAGACACGCCAGAAAGATGAACAAATACTTTCCTTTCGGATAGAGCCAACACATGCCAATGGCAAAACCGACAACCATGGCCGTATGGGCCGAGGGGAATGATTGGCTTTGATAGACAAGGTTGAAGTCACCCTGCAACATTAGCCCTTGCCACGTTTGGGCGTTAGAGTCGGGGTAGCTTGGCACAAGCAAATGGTCAAGATAACTGGTCGGTCGACGGCGGACAACGATTGTCTTGATGGCGTGCACGATCAGAGGCGGCCAGATTACGCACATCAGTAAACGCAGTAGATGTCGCCTGTAGGCCGGAGCCATCACCCATGTCGCCCAAACCACGACCGCCACACACATTCCGTGCGCGAAGAATTCGGACAGTTTCAGAATGCGGCTGGCGTCACCACGCAGCTTGTCAGGCTGCAGCAATTCCAGCAAAGCAATATCAAACCTAGCCGCCGCTGCGGCCAGCAACGCGCACACGGCGCTTGCCACAACCATCGAGCGAAATCTAACAGCAGGTCGGACTTCTGATGGCGTTGTAAAATGTCGGATGAAGGACATAAATTCGAAACCAGTAGCCGATCTCGCAAGAGATTGGAAAATTATTGCTCAAACCGTCCAAAGTCTTGCCACTTCGGCTACCAAAAGTTGGTGGCAAAGATCTTAAGTGAGTGCCGGGGTGCCATGTTTACGCGATCACAGAAAGTTGATGCAAGCGCGCCAATCGAAGCATGCTCACGCCAACTTATCCGCTTGTCTAATCTATCGCGTAAGCATGCCTGCAACGGTTTGCCACACTTCTCGCCAAGGCGTGAAGCATGGCCGGGGTGCCATGTTTACGCGATCACAGAAAGTTGATGCAAGCGCCCGATCGAAGCATGCTCACGCCGACTTATCCGCTTGTCTAATCTATCGCGTAAGCATGCCCGCAACGGTTCGCCGCGCTTCTCGCCAAGGCGTGAAGCATGGCACCCGAAAATTGGGTCGCGATAAAATACTAGTCTCGGCGACGCAATCGAGCTTAATTTACCGCCGCAACCGCAGCATCGTAAGACGGTTCATCTGCAATTTCTGGCACCAATTCCGTGTAGGCAACCTTGCCATCGGCATCGATGACGACAATTGCGCGAGCCAGCAAGCCCTTCAGTGGCCCATCAACGATCGACACTCCGTAGCTGTCGCCAAATCCGCTGCAACGAAAAGCAGACGCGTTGGTGACGTGCTCGACATTGTTAGATTCACAGAAACGCTTTTGCGCAAACGGTAGATCCTTCGAAACGTTCAAAATCACTGCGTCGCCCAGTTCACCGACCTTCGAATTGAAAGTCTGGACGCTGGTTGCGCAAGTTGGCGTGTCGAAACTGGGGACAATGTTCAGGATTACTTTTTTGCCTGCGACAGATTCAAGTGTCACGTCGCCTAGGTCTCCTCCGACAAGCGTAAACGCCGGTGCAGCAGATCCAACTGCAGGTAAATCGCCACTGGTGTTGCACGCATTGCCTTTAAGAGTAATTCCAGCCATATGTCTTTTTTCCTTTTTCAAGAATTAGTGTTTTAAGTTTTTGTTTTATCTATTTTAGAATGCCAAGCCTACTGACCAACGTCAAGGTCGAGGTCTTCGATGTCGCTCAGTTCTTCTTCGAGTTCGCTTATTTCGTCTCCGACCATGATCCTTTTGCCGTTGGCATCGACCGAGATCTCTTTTGTTTTCACCGATGTGCCTTGAGGGGCGAAGACGATTCGATACGTGCCGCTACCTTCGGGGCCGCTGACATCGCCACTTAAAACGACCTCTTGTCCTTGTGCGGATTGTTGCGGTGGGCCGACCTCCAAAGGGCTGCCCAATTCAGCTTGGACGGCGGGAGAATTCGCAATCGAGTCCTTCGCTGCCTCCATTTCGGCGAAAACGCCAGCGCCAAGATATCCGACAACGCCAATTCCGCCTAAACACAATAGGCATACAAGCAAACAGCCTACGCCCGCAAAAATCCAAACCTTACTTCCCTTTTTCGCCGGTGGCACGCTGCCTACCGGTGGTTGGTACCCTGGTTGTATGTCGCTCATCCGATTCTCTCTGTCTCTGTATAACTCAATAGTTAATCCGAGTGGTGCCATTCCCTTGCAGAGCGACACTTGTAAGATTTGAACCATCGATTGTAACGCCATGGCGACAACTTAAAAAGGTCCACCAGACGATGCCCAACCAATACGCCAGTGTCCACCGATTGTCCTCGGACCCGATTTCGGCTGTGACTGAGGCATCGATGATGCTCAACGAGGCCTTGGGCGGCGAGAAACCGGATCTAATTTTTGCGTTTTCCGCAGGATATGCAGGCGCTGAATTTGACCTAGCGATGCCCAAGATATCGGATTTAACAGGTTGTGAAAACGTTGTCGGCGTCAGTTGCGTTTCGCTGATCTCAGGCAATCAAGAATTTGAGAACCAATCCGGCATCTGCCTGTGGGCGGCTCGGTTCGAAGACGCGCAGGTTCTGCCATTTCATTTAGAATTCAACACGCATGCTGGCGAACAGTTCTTTGCCGGCTGGCCGGAGGAGTCTGAATCGCTGTGGGACCAAGACCCTGCTCTTTTCTTCTTGACCGATCCATATTCGTTCCCCGTCGACGCGCTGCTGGTGCGGATTGGCGAAGACCATCCCAACACCAAAGTTTTCGGTGGCGTTGCCGATGGTGCCTCTCGACCGGGAGAAGCTCGATTGTTACTAGGAAACCAAACGTACACCGAAGGAGCAATCGCCGTGATGGTCAGCGGCGTGGGGGTTGAATCGGTCGTCTCCCAAGGCTGTCGACCGATCGGCAAGCCACACATCGTCACCTCAGCCGAGCGCAACGAGGTTCTTTCTTTAGCAGGAAAACCTGCTTTCGATGTGCTCAAATCGACTTACGACCAGTTGCCTACCCAAGACAAAGCAAAAGTTGAGCAAGGCTTGCACTTGGGTATCGCAATGACGGAGCTAAAAGACAATTTTGAGTACGGCGATTTTCTGATTCGAAATGTGATCGGCATCGACGAAGCGAAGAGATGCTTCGCGCTCAGCGACTACGTGCGGATGGGAAGGACGGTGCAGTTTCACATTCGCGATGCGTTATCGGCGTCGGCGGAATTGGAATCGATGCTGAAAAAGGCAAAAGCGGAAATGGACCATTCGCGTAACGCCGCAGCACGAGCGGCACTTATTTTCAGTTGCAACGGACGCGGTTCATGGTTGTTCCCCGAGCCCAATCACGATGCCGAAATGGTCAACAAGGTGCTGGGGAAGCTAGAGTGCGCGGGTTTCTTTGCCGCCGGCGAAATTGGATCCGTTGGCGATCAAGCATTCTTGCATGGGTTTACAGCTAGTGTGGCGGTTTTCGAGTAATTTTGAGTATGATGCTCAGCGGTAACTCCACAGCCTATTGTGCTTAAGAAAACCCATCCTCAATCCTCTTCCTCAACGAACCGATGACTGAAACTGACTCGAACAAGAAATCTTCCCGCAAGATCATGGTCGTGATCGCCAAGTGGGTGGTCTCGATTGCGATCATTTCGATGTTGGTCGTCTCTCGCAGAGAAGAAATACTCGAGTTTTTTGATTCAGAGAAACGCTACCACTGGTGGGTCGTCGGGCTATTTACGATGACAGCTGCTTTTACGATCAGCTATCTTCGTTGGCATAACTTGGCCAACGCCATTGAACTCAAACTGACAGTCGTCGAAGCAGTGAAGCTGGGCTTTATCGGGTCATTCTTCAACGTGGTAGCTTTTGGAGTTGTCGGAGGCGACTCACTTCGTGCGTTTTACGCGGCCAGACACTCTCCCGGCAGAACCCCCGAAGCCATTCTAAGCGTGTTTATTGATCGGGTGATTGGTTTGATTGTGATGTGCGGATTCGCTGCTGTGGCATTTTTATTCAATGGAATCCCCGGGGAACCATCGGCTGATAAAACGGCGATAGAGTTCGGATGCAAGTTCGCCGGTTGTGCATCGATCGCCGGCGTGATTGCTTTGCTGGTGATGCTTTACTTTCCCAGCCTCAAGCAGACGCGTCTGTTTCAGTCGTTGATCGGTCTCCCTAAGCTTGGTGATGCGCTCGAACGCGTGATGGACGCTGCTGCACTTTACAGCAAGCGGAAACAAGTCATTCCGCTGGCGATGTTTTTTAGCCTGTGTACGAATATGTTGTTCGCGATCACGATCTATCTTGTGGCGCTGGCGATCGCACCAGAGGTACCCAATCTTGGCGATCACTTTGTCATCGCTCCGATTGCGATGGTCGCCAATTCGTTACCGCTGCCCGGTGGCATCGGTGGAATGGAGGCGGCGATGGCCTTCCTGTATACCTGCTTCGAACATGCAGGGGGCATTCTTGTTGCGTTGGGCTATCGCCTGTGCATTTTGTTCGTGTCGTTGATCGGTTGGATCGTCTGGCTGACATTGAAACAGACTGTCAGCGTGGACGTTGGCGCCGAACACGCCAAAGAATAGCAAGGGAAGACTTCAACAATCCCGAAAAGCGTTTGTTGAAGTTGATTCAATGCAAGCCCGACGCGCGAGTTTTGAAGTTGCACAAATACTAGCCCGACGCGCGAGCGAGCGGATATTTCCGAGGATTTCCGGATTCCTTGCTTGCGCATCGGGCTTGTATTAAAACGCTTTGCGATCTCAAAACAGCGAGCATTTTGTCTAATAGAATGTGTACTTTGCTCTCAAATGTGCAACTTCAAAACGCGCGAGCGAGTGGATATTTCCGAGGGTTTCCGGATTCCTTGCTTGCGCATCGGGCTTGTATTGAAACGCTTTGCGATTTCCAGGGGAACTTAAACCCCGAATCCATTAGTGCAAATTTAAAACTTGCGAGTGCCAACAAAAAATGCCTCCTGAATAAGAGTTCAAGAGGCATTTGTTATTCCGACTTAAAGCAATCCGGTAACCGATTAGAGCTGGCCGCCGGCTCCGCCTCCTGCGCCACCTCCCAAGCCACCTCCACCTCCTCCAGTAGCTCCACCGCCCGCATTGTCGGCGTTGCCCAGCGTGTTGAAGTTCGACACAGACTGAAGGTCCGTAATAAACGGTGACAGGCTAACCATCACGTACAAACGGTCAGAAGTCGTCGCGTGTTGCACTTGGAGTGTGGTGGAAAGCGAGAAAAACTGAATGTTGGGTTGGTAACCGACAACGCCGGGATTCAAGCCCGGATCGTTCGCCAGTTGATCTATGGCAAACGGGTTTCCTTCTTGAGCTCCCGCGATCAAGCCACCGTAGTAATCGCTGGCTGCTGAAGAGCTGTAACTGCTGGCCAACTGTTGGGCCAAAACATGCCGCTTGGAGACCATCTGCTGTTCAACCAACGTTTCAATCGTATGCTTTTCTAGCGAATCGGTACGACGGCCTTTGGCAAGCCTGAAGTTAACCAAGGCTCCCTTGTCGCCAATATCAACGAGCTTCGACTCGCGTGTCTCAAAAGGCGAGTTAACATTGTGCCGCACGTCGACGTTGACTTTACCCGATGTCACTTTTCCTGTTTGCTTACGCACGATCACTTGGTAGTCACCGGCAAAACCTTTGGCCAGCACGTAACGTTCAGTCACCATCCCAGATTGATTAGGTCCCGCAGAAGCGTTGTCGCCTTCGTGCACACCACCGGCAGTCGTTCGCCGAATAAGACGCGAGCAAACCGTTCCTCCTGGTTCTTTCACATAGAGATCAACGTCGGCATCACCGGTGTAGCTGATCTCGACAATGCAATCACGCTGTTGGGCTTCGGCAAGGCTCTCGTTAAATTCCTTCAGCGCCTCTTCATCGCCGCTTTGCTGAAGCGACTTTTGAATTGTCTTGGCAAGAATATTGGCACGTTTAACGATGTGTTTTCCGTCAGGCCACTCTTGGGACAAAACGCCCAAGACTGCCCATTGGCGAGCTTCGTTGTCTTTGATCCGCTCGGCCGCCTCGAGGCCCAGCAAGTACGGTTCGACCGTCGATGAATTCTCAATTGAGATATCCATCAGAACTGAGATCGCCCGTTTTTCCATGCCGGCGCCAAGCATGTACTTGGCAGCTTCCAATGCAGAGGCTGTGCTGGTGGAAAAATCAACCGCAGACATAAACGCACGCTCAATCTCGTGCTGACTTTTCCCGCCAAGCTTCATGGCGAGGCCCAGTGCCTCAAACATCCAAGGTTGGATGTCATCGTTGCGAATCGCTCCATTGACCAGCGCGATGATCTCATCATAGTTGCGGTCTTTGTGGTGCTTGCGAACGGTCGCTCGCACGTCCGCGGCAGCAGGATGCACGTTGGCAAAATACTCTGCCCAAGCCTGATTGGCATCGCCGCTGTGATCCAATTCGATCGCCCTAGGTCCGCGGACTGCTGAAGTTGAGACTTTTTGGACGACTGGGATGGTTGAAACGTCGGTATCTTGGACACAGAATACTCCGCCGCCACCGCCGCCACCTTGACCGCCGCCGCCGAAGCCACCTCCGCCGCCGCCACCCAATCCGCCGCCACCGCCGCCGAGACCACCACCGCCGCCACCGCCAAAACCGCCGCCGGCGTTGAATCGTGGGGCAACCAGATCGCCGACGTTGTAAACGTCAGTGACAAGGTTTTCCGGGTCGTTGATGTTGTCGATCGAGATGATCCGCAATACTTCGTCACGGACGATATAAGTTGCGTTAAACGGTTTGAGCATCAATCGCAGGCCGTTCTTCAAACGAACGCCGCGCAGATTGACCGTGATCAACTCCTCTTCGGTCAGCGAATCGTCGATTGCGGTTTCATCAAGAAAAATGTTGATCTTGAATTTTTCTTCGAGTTCAGCCTTCACGTCCGAAAATTGAGTTTCCTCGTATACGAGTTCGGCTGGTTTTTCGAGTGCTTCGAGAATTGCCTCGTCAAGCACACTACCTGTCAGGCGAGCGTTCTGGAATTTAGCACGCAACTTCTTTTTCTCCAGCCACTCTTCAGCATCAGGGAAAGTAATCAGCCTATCATCGGGAAAGCTACTTGCTGCGCGATCCATTGAATGAGCCGAAACCATGAAGGCTCGCTCTCGCTGCCTCAAGTAGTCAAGCGACTTTTGATAGTTGATTGCTGCTCGGGCGCCCTCGGTCGCAACGACGGCCTCGGGAGTATTTGGAGCCAATGCGAAAGCACTTTCGGCAACGCCGGCTGCTGACACGTAGTTCCGTTCTTTCATCAAAGAATCAAACTGGTTGATAAACCGGCCGATCTTCACCTCATTACGCTCGTAAGCATCAGCCGCCAATTCATTCGATGCGGCCACCGCACGATTGCGGGCAATCTCATCTTGCTTAGCCTCGAACTCTAGTTTCTTCTGTCTGGCCGAATCGAGTGCAGACTCCAAAGAGTATCGCAGATTCACGATCGTCTCTTCTCTAAGCTGGGGAGTCTGATCAACAACCTCAATCATGTTCTTCAGTCGATTGATTGCCTCGGTCGGATTAGAGCCCAGCTCCGATTGAGCCCGTTGAATCTCGTACCGTACCTGCTTGGTAACTTTCTGGTTGATTACTGCCTGAAAGTCTTTTTGCTTGTCGATGGCATTCTCACCCGCTTCACGCGCTCTGGCCATCAATTGATCAACGGCTGCAGAATTTACCACCCGACCGCCGCCCTGAAGCATAGGGGCGTTAAATTGCCGAGTAGATGATCCGGCTCTGGTGGACGATCCTTCTTTAGTAGAGGAACCCATCGTCAACGGAGCGTCGATGTCATCGCTGACGCCCTGATTGAAATCGAGAGTTTCCTCCGGTTGTGCTTCAACCACCGAATTGTCAGAACTTCCAAAAGGATCATCAGACATTGGCTGTGAATCGACAGGATCATCCGCCGGAGGCGCCTCAACGACGTCAACCTCTTCAACAATAGATTCTTCAGATCCAAAGATGCTATCATCAGCAGGAACGCCATCGTCGGCAGGCATCGCCGCGTCTTGGGCAACTTCTTCGGCGACTGCGAAAGGATCGGCAGCTTCCTCGGGTGCTTCAACATCACCAAAAAGGTCATCATCCTGAACGGGATAGCTTGTGGCCATCGCTAGGCTAAGTGCACCTTTGTCTTGTGGATTGCGGCGAAGGGCTGCTTTGACAAACTTCTTCGCAGATTCAACGTCTCCCATCTCCATCTCGCGGGCTCCCAGAGAAGCCAATTTGCTGGAAGATTTCCTCAGGCTTCGAACGTATCCCTTCAAGCCCTCTGTACCGACGGTGGGCAATTCCAAGCCCCCATTTTTTCTTGAATCGTTCAGTAGCTCAGGAAGGAAAGAGTAGGCGCTGTTGGAATCGTTGGGCTCGACACTCAGTGCGATTTCCTTGTTGATACCATTGATCACTCCACCCATCGAAATTTCAATCGCTTGGCGATCGACGAGCGTGCCGAAGACGACGCTGTCGCGGTCCGAACGCAATGGCGGGCAAATCCGAGGATAAACTTCCGCAATTGATTCAGGAAGCGCCGCCGTTTTTGGCCAGAACACGGTCCCGTGAACCGTGGCCGAAAGCTTTGCCGCCGCTATTTGCGTTGCCGACAATCGTTCTTCGGCACTTGCCGCAGAAGACGATTCGATGATGTTACCGCCTGTATGATTCGCTAGAGCCGATAACAGTTCGACATTCGAATCAGGGCCAACCGCAAAACTGGATACCGTGATTTGTTTCTTGACCAGTTTCTTAACTGCGGAGGTAAAAGCCTTACTGTGCAGGATACCCGCGCGGCTAAGTCCATCACCGATGTAGATGACGCTACGATTACGATCTTTCATCGATGTGAAGCTGGTCGATGCTTTGCTGAGCATTGACTTCATGTTCGTTGAGCCAAGTGCAA
Source organism: uncultured Pirellulaceae bacterium (assembly GCA_938036435.1). Taxonomy (GTDB): domain Bacteria; phylum Planctomycetota; class Planctomycetia; order Pirellulales; family Pirellulaceae; genus Mariniblastus. The sequence continues at coordinate 9,217 of CALHPU010000154.1, forward strand.
CGCGCTGGCGAAGCGTTTCGACAGCCATTTGGATGTCGCTGGAGCCCGGTGATGCAAAACCCTGATTCAAAGGAACCGGATCCAGATCAATGGCAAGCAATTGAACGGTGTCTTCGGAGTTTAGATTTTCAAGGATCTCGGTGACCAGCTTCAAAGACTGTTCTTTGAATTCACCTGTCTGGCTGGCGGAGGTATCGACAAAGATCATCACATCCGATGAATTCTCTCCCTCGGATGAAACCTTTCCAAGACTCAACGAGAAACAAGTTTCCCCTTCAGCACTATCGAATGTCGCCATCCGAGGTTGTTGGTTCTCAGAAGATGCTTGGGCCATCGCCACTGATCCCAACCCAAAGGTCAGAAATCCTAAACAGGCCAAGCGAATCGCGACTCTAAATGAGCTGCGTGTAGTCATATCTAACTCCAACACGTGTATAAATTAAGGGATGTCTGATCCCGGCGTAGTAGTAGTCTATTTTCCTCTGGCGATAGCTGCCACAGAAATTCCCTGATTTTACTTGCTTACCTGACTTTTAAAGTCGGTATATCCCTAAGATTTTGTTAATCAACGGCAAGATTGTCTTCCACCAGTCCCTTAGGACGCTCAAAGGCAAATTTTGCGAGCTTTCTTCATAGAAGTCAGGCAACCACTGTGCCAAGCCAACAAAGTCTCCAAGTCGGAGGGCAAGCGTAGACGGATCTTCCCCGATCCTTGCTGATATCGGGGCATGAGCCGGTTGGTGCCAGCTATTTTGCGGTCAACGCGCCTCTTCGGCGACCGCAGCCGGACTTCGAACGCTCTAGGCAAAGGTTAGCAGCAAGCCAAAGTTTGGCAAAAGGCGAAGAACGACCGGATACACCAGCAATGTGTCCCGCGCGGACCAACCGCCGAATCGATGCAACGCGAATAATCCGACTTTAGGCCAGCGGTTCGAACTCCAAAATCAGAAACTGCGGTTCGATGCCCTTCAAACAAGCTTCTGCAATGTGTCGCACTTTTGACGTCAACCAGTTCAATTTTGCTTGAGCAAAATGAGACACTTCCTGCCAGTAACTCACCATTTTTGCACTTAAGAAGTTATCCGCGACTGGCATATTGCGAGATTCGGCCAACACAGGTCGATTCTGGTCCGTGGCGGTGACCTTCCATTTTCCCCATGGTTGACTGACCGCTTGAACCAGAGATTGCGCTGGCCGATAGACTTCCATTTCAAGTCTGGCCATTTGCGTGTTGGCTTGGGCAGATAGCCGGGCCAGCGCGGAGTGAAACAATCGCCGTGCTGATCTGCAGTGCTCGAGTGCTGCAGAGAATTTTTCTACGACCGGCCTCTGAAGCGCCGGCGCGTTGGCTTGCACCATCGGGCAACGTTGGAGCACGTAGTTTTCCAGCGGGTAGTTCCAGTTTTTCGAAGAGGCGAGTAGTCCCGCAACACCCGAGTCACGTAACTCCACGAACAGATCAATCATTCGAACCAGTTGTAATCCACGCGTTCCACCGACGCCCATGCGGCATTGGTTCGTGATGCGATCAAAGTTGTCTTTTGCACGCCTGTGCAAGAGCCCCAACGTTTGCCATGACAATTCGTTTTGCTGGCCGATCTGATGATCTAAGGAGTCCACCGCTACGGCAAGCCACGCTTTGAACGGCATCTCAGCCCGCGCAGATGGAACGCTGAATAGAGCTGATGCGGCAATCGCAATTAGGAAAATCACACGAGTAATCATGGATCGCAACATGATGGATAACTCCGTCAATGTAAAAACGATCGCATCCGTGCGACTGTATAGAAACGAGGGATCAGTCACCGTGAAAGAGCCTGCTTTAGCTACCTACATCGTCTGGCAAGCAAAAGATCCTGTTTCATAAAGCTTGGCGTTTGGGAAATTGATAATGGTCGGCTACGAATTTGAGGATCGTACCGGTCGCCACGAAGAGTTATCCAAACCAACCTCGGTAGCCGAATTCGCAAGAATTTAGATGGCCCAAGAGCAAACTCCCCAATCTCTTGCGAGAAGCGGCTACGAAAAACGGGACATGGCATTTTGCGGCGGTTGTCTGTTCAAGGGGATGACTCAGCTTCCACGCCGACAGTCCAATCAGGTTCATACTGAGTGAAATTTCTAAAACCCGGCACGTATCCGATGCGGTTGTCGGTCAATAGATCTAAATCAATACCAAGTTTCCCTTCGCCATATTTCACCGGTTGTGGCAGCGGTTTGTCCGATGCGACGGAAAACGGTAGGAGCAACGGCAAATCTCTGTCGGCCAGTTTATTGCGAAGCACCAACAGGTCTGAATTAGCATCTTTTGCAACCGTGACTAAATCGGCTTCTAAACCTTCTTTAAACCATCCGAACATGCGCCTATAGGTCGTCGTGGGTAGATCATGCGCGTAATAGCTTTCCAGCTGAAGCAAATCATCTGGATAGTTCTCGTGTTCGATTTTGTATGCGGCAAGCCCCAGTCGAAGCAATGTGTATCTTCTCCAATTGGCTTCTTCCAAAATGCCGTACATGGCTCCATAGTTCCAGCTGTACAAGTACTTTGAAATTACGGTCCTGTCTTCTTCGATCGCAATGGGTGGCCAGTATCGCTTCGCCGCTAATTGACGATCGATAGTCAAGTAATCTAATGAGCGGTCATTCCCAATTGGATACAAACGGTAAATGTACCGATCCAAATTGAACGCTTGAATCGTTCTCAACTGGCAGACTTGCAACTGCCGTTGATACTCCCATGGCATAAGCCGGTAATTGTTTTTTAGTTCTGCGATACGGTGATTGAGATCGTCTTTTTGCAAACTCGCAATCTCATACTGCAGATCCATAAACGCTCGCTCGCCGCCAAACTCACGGTATAGTCGCGAGAGATTCAAACCCATTGCGGAATCGGTTTCCACATCGGAGCCCATGCTATTGACGATTTTGGTGGGCCGAATGTCTGAGTCGCTTCCTTCCAAAATGGAGATCGCGGTTTTGATAGCGTCCAGTTTTTGATCTGGGTGATCTGCCCAAGCGATTAATAAACCGTAGTATCCAGAATCGTATCGCGTGGTCGATGCTGACGCGTTTGCTCTCTGCAAGACGCGGTCGTAGGCATCGATACTCCGTTTGGCTGCCGATAAATTTGATTCTAAAAGTTGATGATGACTGTTGACCAAGGCCATGGTTTGCAACGCCCATCTTTCATCATCGCGTGTATTTCGAGCATCTGATAGAAACGGAGCACACGCCGGCAACAAAGATGCCTCAATGATCTTATCGATGGCCACCTGATTGCGGGAAACAAACTTGGCCGTTTTTTCCGCCGGCCACGGCATCTGAGGGGCGGTGTCCATCAATGAATTCTTATTGCGGTCGCCATCTTGGAAGAGAGCGATTGCTTCCCTGTACAAAGTCGCTGCTTGCTGGCGTTGTGATTCGGTACCAAACTCAACTCTCTGCAGACCTAGCTTGGACCCTTGCTGACTGTCCAAATCGAGCAAAGCTCCCCTATTCCAAGCGGCAAAGTTGCTTGCGTCAAATTGAACGTCGCCAAATTCCGTGGCGCGGGAATTGATAAAGGCCGCGGCTACGATCGCAAACACAATCACAGGCAACACGATCGGCATTAAGTATTGACGTGCCTGCGGAGAAGTTGCCAGCCAGAATTTAGAACGCCACCATGTCGCCAAATATCCAGCCAACACCGGTGGAACGATGAACAGCCATACGCTTTGATTGACAAACACGACGTAACCAACGAGCCCTACGAAAATCACATTAACAACCCCAGCAAAAACAAACGCCAAAATTGGGTTGCGCACGAACATCGAAAAATACTGCCCGATTCCGATGATCCCAAGCAACACCAGCAAGGGAACCACGAAGGATTGTGATGCGGCTTGCAGTCCTATTGAATTTCCCAGCTGAATGTCTCGGGGAACCAATTGCCATTGGTCATGCGATAAGGCGAGAAAGTCTTGACCAAGATCGAAAACAAAGGAGTTCCATGCCAGCGTTAACAGCAACGCCATAGCCCAAAATGGCAAAAGACGCGACAGCCAAAACCACCTACCTCGTTCGCGATTCTGTTGAAAGAAGAGGAAATTGTTTTGACGCTTGTCATCGAGGAAAACTGAACTGGCAAACAGTATCGCCACGGCCCAAGTCCACAACAGTGTCCCAGTGGTTTTCATTATTGGAAGATCGTCGTAATTTGCGTTGTTTCGCGGATGGCTGTAATCGCCCCAAGCCATGATCACGATCCAGCCGACAACGGTCAGCCCGAAGCAAGACAGCAGCAGAGTGCGCGACTGTCTGAAGGATTGCCATAGCAAGGCGGGAAAAGCATAATATGTAGTTCCAGCAGTTTGCTGGTCGGTTGAGGTTAGCTCGCTGGGGTGACTCTTCAAACGTGGCCCAGCAACAACTTTCTCTTCGATCCATCCCGTTGCACCCAACACCAACGCACAGACGCCGCCCACGACTGTCATTGCCACCCATAGCCACCTGATTCCGCTACGCAGGGCAAGTGCTCCTTCGCGCCCTCCCAGCCACGATGGTTCAAGCAGCGCAATTGCACCGATACTGATGCAGCCGGCGATCAACACACCATAAAAGTGTGACCGCGAAACCATGGAACTCAATGAAGCAATGACCAGATACAGCAATGGCAACAGGACGATGTTGGCTACAGTGAAACCGTAAGACGATTTCGCCTCCAAGGGACTGGACCGAGTAAACGTTGCCAACAAAATCGTAAAACCGGCAATAAGACAGGCCAACAAAATGACACCGATGCTTCCCAGAAGCAATTTCTGCCAAACAATTTGCTTCGGCGGCAAGGGGAGATTTCGCAGTAGATGCAGCGTGCGATTTTCATCTTCATTGGCCAACAGGAATACACCAGTGATCACGCCGATCAAAGCAATGAAAGTATGGCCGCTGATGTAAAGCGGAGCGATGTGAGCCGTTCTGCTGTTTACCATCCAACATGACACAGACAGACACAGCATCGCCGCCAGCAGCAAGGTGATCCAGATCGGTACGATCTCGCGCGCGTCCTTCCACAGTAGACGGCCCCACATCGCGCGCGTCGGATTGGTTGTATTGGCCGTTGCGCGCCCCATAGTAAACGAATTCGTTGCAGAACTCATGACGTCACCCCGCTAGTATTAGTATTCTCTTTGTCGGCGTTCTGAATCAACAGTCCGGCATCGGCCGACTTCATCAGCGCTACAAAAATCTCTTCCAGCGAAGGCGTATGGACTTCAACGGCGTTGACCAGCCGATGATCACGAAGCTTCCATAGACAATCAGGCGTCGTATTGGTCACCAGCAACCTGCGGCGACGGCTGTTTTGGCCTTCGTGCAGTAGCACCTGAGCTTCAAAATCGGGCAGATCGGCATCGTCGCTGTCCAGCGTGACGACCCACTGCTCCATTGCTTGCTTCAATTCATCCAGCGGTTTGCAAACCAGCACTTTGCCTTGATTCACTACCGCAACAATGTCAGCCACACGCTCCACTTCGGGAATCTGATGGCTCGACAGCAGCACCGTTCGGCCGCTGCTGGCCACATCGATCATGCTCTCAAGAAATTTGCGACGGACCAACGTATCTAATCCTGATGTTGGTTCGTCCATGATCAATAGTGGTGGCCGATGCGCTGTCGCCAGCGCCAACGAGACTTTGGCGCGGCCGCCTTTGGAAAGTTTCTTGATTTTTCGATCTAGCGGAAGGTCGAACTCAGCAGCCAACCTTTCAAATTCCGCTTTGAAATCGTCGCCATAAAACCCGGCCGCAAACCAGCCTGTTTCTTTGACCGTCATCCAGTCGTACAAAGCCGGGCTTTCAGGCACATAGCCAACGGTCGATCGAATTTTGATGCCGTCTTTCTTACAGTCCATTGCCAGTACGTGAGCCGTGCCGGCGTCTGGTTTTTCTAGACCGAGCAGCGTTTTTAGCGTGGTCGATTTGCCGGCTCCGTTTTCACCAAGCAACGCAAACACAACGCCGGCAGGAATTGACAACGAAACATTGTCTAACGCTTGAGTGTCCCCGTAGCGTTTGGACAAACCGGAGATTTGGACTACTTGGTCCGAACTTTGATTCGTTTCCATAACTTAAGCCTTTGTAAATGCTGCAAATTTGTGGACTAAGGGGAAGAAAAGCGGGGCAAGATCAGGGATGTTTTTTGCGCATCTCGGATTGGATCATCTTCAGAATCTCATCGTCGGACAGTTGACTTTGACGCGCCTCGACGATGACGTGTGCAATGCGTTGACCAATGGCTTGCGAACGCATCGATTTGCATTTTGCCTTGGCACCGCTAGAAACGGCGATGCCCGAACCGCGGACCGTTTCCAAGACGCCGTTGTCTTGCAGTTGGCGATAGGCGCGTGAAACGGTGTTGGGGTTGATCGCCAGTTCTTTGGCCATCTCGCGCACCGAAGGCACCATTTGGCCCGCGTTCAAACCGCCGCTGGCAATCGCGCTGACGATCTGCCGAGCAACCTGCTCGTAGACCGGAACCCCATTGGAGGTGTTGATGTCGAAAAAAAGCTGAGCCGTCATGACAGCGGTCCTATCGCGTAGTGGCTACTGAACTATCTATCTAGTACAGTAGTGACGTTCAGGAGTGTTGTCAAGCAAATTTTCAAAAAAGTGTGCCGTCAAAAGCGATTAGCGGAATTAGATGCTGGCTCCTTGCCGCAACCGCTCACAATTGGCTTGTCGACAATCGGCTTGTCGACAATCGGATGATGAACGACTCGGAGAGTCGTTTTACGTAACTCGTCTCTCCGAGACGATAACCGGCCGAAGGTAGGCTGAGTCTGCGGACTGGGCAGCAATTTCACAACAATTTTTCAGTCCTCGTTCGCTTCCAATCTCTCGCGAAATCGGCTACGAAATAAGGTAGAGAACTTTATCGCTGACATTGACGTATTTATCACGATAGAACTGGTTCTATATATCGAAAGAAAGTTGACAGAAAGCTAACCCCATGAAGTTAAGTGTATTGATCTGTTTCCTTGCCGGAGCGATGGGTGGCGTATTTGTTATCGCGCTCTCCCAGCAATGGTTGGACCAATCTGCTTTAGCGCAGCAATCCTTCTTCAATCAAACACAACAGTTGGCCGACCCGGCGCTCGGTACACCACGCCCATTGGAAAACCGTCGTCAGCGTGCATTCGCGCAACCCATTATTCAGCGACCGAGGCTGTCCGATCAAGCACCCGCGGCGGCTCGGCAGTTTAGCCCCGAAGAGCAAACGAACATCAGCGTCTACGAGAAATGTCAACGCAGTGTGGTCAACATCGATACAAAAACGATCGTCAACGTTAGGTGGCTGGGGGCTCAGGAAAAAGAAGGATCAGGATCGGGCTGGGTGCTGGATAAACAAGGGCACATCGTTACCAACTATCACGTTGTTCAGAACAGTGACATCGTCAACGTCACCATGGGTGAAGGCGAATCGTTTCCGGCCGAAGTCATCGGCGTTGACCCGCGCAACGACATCGCCGTTTTGAAAGTCAGCATCGACCCAAGTTTTCTGTTCCCGGCGACTCTTGGCGAATCAGAATCGTTGAGAGTTGGACAGAAAATCTTCGCGATCGGCAATCCATTTGGGCTCAACCGGACGATGACCACAGGAATCATCTCCAGCCTCGACCGCTCGCTGGATTCGAAGTCGGGGCAGCAAATCCGCAACGTTATTCAGATCGACGCCGCACTCAATCAGGGCAACTCCGGCGGTCCGTTGTTGGACAGCGACGGAAGACTAATCGGTATGAACACCGCGATCGCGACACTCAATGGAGGTAATTCTGGAGTCGGGTTCTCTGTACCGGCGCGTACGATCAAGCGCGTCGTGCCGCAACTGATTCAGTTCGGAAAATTCCGCAGCCCGTGGTTGGGCGTGGACTACTTTTGGAAATCAGATCGCGGTATCGGTATCGCCAAAGTTGTTCCCGGAGGTCCAGCATCCAACGCAGGGCTGAAAGGCCTGAAGGCAGAACGACAAGTGATCGTTCTGGGAAATCAGCGCGTCGTTGTGCCTAAATGGATCAAGGAATCTGCTGACGTGGTGGTCAGCATCGATGGCAGGCCCGTTGACAGCCTCGATGACCTGCAGATTGTCGTCGAAGAAAAAAATCCGGGCGATAATGTAGAGTTGGAAGTCTTGCGTGAAGGACAGGTTCTGCGAGTAACTGTACAATTGGGTGAAGAACGGTAGGAAGCGACACGTCCATGGACGAGGCTCGTCGAATTCCCCCGCCCCAAAGGTATCTTTGTTTTTTAGGCGTTTTTCATGCCCAACTTTTGTGTCATCCTCGCTGCAGCAGGGAAGAGCAGCCGGTTTAACGACGCTCATTTTAAGAAACCATTCGCCATTCTTGCCGGTAAAGCGGTCTGGTTGCACTCGGCCGACTTATTTCTCAAGCGGCCTGATGTGAAACAGTTGATCTTGGTGATCGCTTCAGAGGATCGGGCTGAATTCACTGAGAAATTTGGAGCCAATGTTGCCATTGCTGGAATCGACGTCGTCATCGGTGGTGCGGAGCGCTCGGATTCAGTGCAAAACGCGCTAGAGAAAGTTCGACCGGACGTCGATTTCGTTGCCATCCACGACGCTGCCCGGCCGTGCATTGACGACACGCTGGTCGAGGATGTTTTTGCTGCGGCAACCCAGCACCAGATTGCCGTTCCTACGGTACCCGTGCATAGCACGTTAAAGCGATCAGCTGATGGTCAGTTCGTCGATCAAACCGTGGACCGGTCAAATTTGTATCTGTCTCAAACTCCCCAAGTGTTTTCCAGGTCATTGCTTGAGAAAATGTTTGCCGATCGACGTGGCGAGCAACCGACCGATGAAGCTCAGCTGGCCGAACAGCAAGGACACGCTGTCGCAATGGTGCAAGGGTCACGCTTGAATATTAAAATCACAACGCAAGACGATCTTGCGTTGGCGGCCACTTTTCTCAAAGCGAAGCCTGCCCCCAGATTCGACGCACCGATTCACCCTTTCAAGGACGATAACCTGTGGAGGTAATAAGTTAATGGCTCTTCCCGGATTTTAATGGCTGCCTTGGAAATCGTAGTGGGATTCGCCAGAATTCCAACCGGCTCTTCTTAAAGGAATTCTGGCGAATCCCACTACATCTATTTGAAATGGCTAATTCAACGAGAACTTCGTGCCACTAAGTTCTGGGAAGAACCAAGTTAACAGGGTACAGTTTTCAGGGTACAGGCATCGCGGAAATTGTACCCTGTCAGCTTTCATCTTTCGCGTGTGGGTTGTAGTCGTCGATGTTTGATACATCTAAGTCGTTGGAGAAACCGTCCGCCGGCTCGATCAAAATTTCACTGTGCAACTCCGACTGTCGCGCGTTGACATTGTGATGGCGGGAGAGTTCCAACAGCGCCAAAAAGATTCCCACCATCGCTGACTTGTGCATGGCGGGCTCAAAAAGTTGCGAGAAAGAAACTTTCCCGCTGTCCACGATCTTCTGGTGGATGCGTTGCATGTAGACGTGAATCGGTGTCTCGTCATAGAAAATGTTCGCCTCGACTGCCGGGCGGTTGTTTCGCAGTACACGCCCGAACGCACTGACCAAATCCCACAATTCGATCTCTTGAATCGGTTGGTCGGCTGGACTTGAGGTATCAACAGGTACATCATTAGCGATCCGAGCAAACCTTGTTCGCCACTGTGATCTGTGAGCGACCAATGCCTCGTTTGCATTTCTAAACCGCTTGTACAACAACAGGCGCTGCACCAGATTGTCGCGCGGATCAATGCCGTAAAGTTCATCGTCCTCCGGTTCATGCTCGTTGCGAGGCAAGGTCGCGCGTGCCTTGATCTCGATCAACTGGCTGGCCACATCGACGAAATCGCCCACTAGATTGATCGAGATCTCTTTCAGGATCTCGATGTGCTCAAGGTACTTGCCAGTCACATCTGCCAGCGCAATCTCGGTGATCTTCACCTCATGTTTCTTCACCAAGTGAAGCAACAGGTCGATTGGCCCCTGGAAAATCGATGTGTCTACTTTAAAACTCAACGACTGCTCAACAATCTGTGTTGGTTGATCAAAATGAAAGCCGCGATGTGATGTACCTTACGGAAAGGCTGTTTCGAGAGCCTATCAAGCCGGTTGAGTCAAAACATCAACTTTTCTGCGAAGGGCCAAAATCCATTTACGGTAGTATCGCTGGTAACAGAGAACCATATTCGAGACTCTTGAGCCACCTCAAATAAAGCGATGTTTGTTCACAATTGCGCGATCGTCCCCGCTCGCCGAGTTATTGCCCTGAAAACGGTTGTGCTGGTTTTGGTTTTTAGCACCCGCATACTTTAACAAGCTGACAAAACTTACCTAGTTTCTTCAGTGATAGGTAAGACTGCTAGCCGATACCTCCTGTGTTCGCTGTCCGTTTCATTTTAACAGGCTTAGCGAAACGAAATCATTGAAAATATTTACCACTGGGTCCGCGGGCGATACGCCAGCATCCGAACTGTGGTGCAGCTTTAGAAAGGCGGTTGAGGTAGCGAGTTAAATGTCTTCCAACCGACGCCTGCTCGTCCCCTCTTTGTCTTTGAGCGGATTCCAACAACCCAAGGAGATTTGCTGAGGATGCTCCAGAATCCAATTCAGATCAAAACCATAAATCAACTACGAAAATTTGTATCCCAAACACTCTGCCAACGAAACGATTTTGAAGAGGGAATTTTCCAAATAACCGAACGACAACTCACGCGCGACAACAAACATTGCGGCATCTTCTTTTGCCTGCACGGACCGCGAAGCGTGAAACTGACTGCGGTTTGGGAGTCCGAGAGAAACACAATTTTGTTTTACGGTGCTACGGGAGAACGCTTCCAACGGTCCTCGCTGGATCGGGAACTGCAAATTGACGCAGCCTAACTATTAATCAAGACATCATACATCCACGATATACTTAAGGAATTTTGCTATGCTCGTACTTTCCCGAAAGGAAAGCGAAAAAATAATGCTGGGGGACTCAATTGTTCTAACAATTGTACGTGTCTCCGGCGATCGCGTTAGACTTGGTATCGAAGCTCCCTCAGATATGTTGATTCTCCGCAAGGAGCTTGAGGACTCTGATCATAAGCCCGGTGCCAAGCCGGCAATTGCCCCACCGGCCGCCGCGTAAGTGGTGGTTTTTTGCCAAGTTTCTGAACGCATCGGCGGTCAGATTTAAACTCCCAGAATTTCTCAGCCTTATGACCGAGGAATTCTGGCCTGCTCGGCAGCGACTTGAATCAACGACTTGTTTCACCAAGGACGCCTATGTTATTCCTTTTCTGTATTTCTGTTTTGGCGACAGTAGTTAGCCGCAAGCAACGGCGATTAGCCAAATCGGGCTAACTCCGGCTATTTCGTTGCCGCAAGTTAGACGTTAGCTGACATCCAATCGCGCTGCTGAGTGCATGCACGACGTGTCAGGTTAGGAAATTCCAAATTCTTGTGATTTGAAACTGGATAAGCTTTAACGATTGTGCCGATATTTCGGAACACACAGTCGGTTCGGATTGCGTAAAAGCTTCCGATTGAGTTCGTTTCCCCATGATTCGAGCTTATCCGGCCCAGACAGCAGGCCCGAAAGCGGCTTGCGCTGTTTGTTGTCATGAGTCATTTGGAGTGAGAGTCCGATGGGATCTCGAAAATACACCGGCCGGCGCGGCCTTGAAATATTAGTCTCCTTCCTCAAGGCGCGTCACTTCGGCATCAGTTCAGTACTGTTATGCGCACTTACCAGCATGCTGCTGCTGTTAGGTTCTCGGCCTGCGCATGCGCAACCTCCGGTTCCTCCAACACTCAACGCGCTGCCGAAGAATCACCAGCTTCCGTTGACCGGTGGGCTGAGGGACAATATTGATGTTATCCCTCAACAGTACCGATCGGCGCCCTCAAAATATGCGCCCAAACGTCGAAGAACTATCCCTACCCTGCGAGCGCGTTATCGGCCTCAGGATGGCGACCTTTTCGGCGAGGGCCAAGCCGATTCCGGCGATTCGGCTGGCGGAAGTATTTTCGACGCCCTAGAAGATGGTCCTCAGCCCCCGGCTACTAAACGGCCAACGCAGCGCAATCCTTTCGACGAACCAAAGAAAGAAAATCTCTTTGCTGACCCCAAACCGCCAGCGGCTTTTGATCCGTCTCCCAGAGAACCGTTGATGGACACTCAATTGGATCAGCCAACGCCCCGAACCAAAAAACGAACTCCCCGCCGATCTAGCGATAGCGAACAGCCTCGGCTTCCCGATGGAAGCGAATACACTCCTGATTCTCGCAGTATTCCGGAATTACCGATGCCCGATGGCGGTACCCGATCTACCGAAAAAGCGGGAACCGACCGAAATACAAAAGACGATTCATCAATTCTGGTGGTGCCTGACGAGGAGGATGACATCTCCGCAGAGCTGAATAAATTCAACGACGAACTGGACAACCTAGATTTGGTCGATCCGCGTGATCGGTCACCGCGATCTGATCAGTCAAGTCGTCGCCGACGAGGCGTTGCGGACGGACTACAAGATTATCGTGGTCGTCAAACGGGCTCGAATGTTTATCGTCCGGCGCGGGAGCCGTCGTACTACTCGCGACCTACCGACTACGGTTTAGGCGCCTACGGACAGCAACCTCCGGGATACGACCCCAACAGCGCTTACGGGGCTTATCCGAACGTCGCGCCACAAGACATGGAGATAATCGTGCAAAATGCTGTGCGACACGCCATGAGAAACTACGCCGCCAATCCTGCCAATCCTGCCGTCGCGTCCTATTACGGTTGCGGCTACGCATGCCCGCCGTGTCCACAGGGACTGCAAGCTCCACCATCACCAAATTTGGTGGCAGCGAACTGCGGCTGTGCCCCGCAAGCAGCACAAGCATTCCCCACCGACCCAGCGGCAATGCTCAGCCAACAGTTTACACAACCGGCGTCCTCAAGTTATCCTTCGACGGTAACCAACGAGGTCTACGAAGGCGTCGTGTGTGGCGATCAGGAAATCGAATCTTGCAAGACGGGTTGCTTTCCCCGAAAAGCCTCAGGGCTCAGCATCGGCGGGCTTGGCTTAGCAGCGATCCGCAATTTCGGGCCCAATGTTTACTACGGCAGCATCTTCGGTGGTTGGGTCGGGCTTGATGATCTAATGCTCAGCGGCGACGAAGGACAAATTCAAATTGGCAACGACGGTGGCTTCGCCGGTGGATTCGCTTTGGGACAAATTCAAGGCAAGAACTTACGCTCGGAATTGGAAGTCACCTACCGCAGAAACGACCTAACCAACATGACGCTCAATGGCTTGTCAGGAGCCACTCAGCTATTCGAAGGCGATGGCGAAATCGAATCTATCTCCGGAATGCTCAACGTGATCTGGGACTTTACGGACTTCCCAATCCAGTGCGTTAAGCCTTACCTTGGTGGGGGCTTTGGTGGTGTATCTGCCAATGCAGACTTCCAGATCGATGGCCAGAGTACGCTCGGCGACGGCAACGACACCAGCCTAGCCTACCAGTGGATTGCCGGCATCAATTTTCAGGCTCAGGCTAATTCACAACTGTACGTCGAGTATCGCTATTTTGCCGCCGACTCGCTGCACTTTAATACCACACTGCCGGCGAGCGCGATTATCGACGGCGATGGAGAGCTGGAATATAGAACCAGCAACGTTCTGTTCGGCCTTCGCATGAAGTTCTAATTTGAATCTGAAAGCCAAACGTTAATGAACCTTTTTGACATCACGATTGTCGGTTTCGGCGGAGGCTTTGGAGCGATTTGCCGTTTCGCAATTGCTTCGGGGTGTCAGCGCATCTTTGCGATCCCCGCGCCTGTCGGTACGCTAATCGCAAACGTCGCAGGTTGCTTTTTTATCGGGTTGTTAATCGGATCGGGCAAAGCCGAACAATCTGAAACGGCCCGTCTTTTGTTGGGTGTCGGTTTCCTTGGTGGATTAACGACATTTTCCACATTCGGCGCCGAAACCGTTGCGCACCTTCATCAAGGCCAATACTTGGCAGCCGGCGGAAACGTCGCGATGAATTTGGTATTGGGGCTATTGGCCGTGGCGTTTGGAATGGCACTAGGTAAAAAACTTAGCGCCTGAAAAACTTAGCGCCTGAAAAAATTAGCTCTTGAATTGAAGGGCGCGGTGGATTGTCCACCACCTATATGTGCCTCGAAAAGCCCGCGTGCCGCATTGTCTGCGGAAAAGCCACCGGCCATTGCTTGGGGCAAACTCACGTGAGAACCAAGGGATGTTCTCAAAATTCACCTGATGGTGTGAGATGCTTCACTGGAGAATTAGAATTTTCGATGCTACTTGTGGAAAATCCGAAAGAATGCAACATCATCATGTGTCCGCGGCCATTATGGGGGCTGCCCCGTTCACTATGACACTTTGTGGTTTGGAGAAAACATGAAACCTCGCACTTTTGGTCCGCTGATTGCTTTGTTGATCTCAAGCCTCTCGCAGTTAGCCGGAGCACAGATGATGCCCGGCGTCGGCTACCAGACGTCGCTTTCGACGAACTCTCATGATGTCAGCGGAACGGTTACCATCGTGGACGCCGACACGCTTTTGGTGGAAGATTTTACGTTCGATGGATTGGGGGTTTCTGTCTTTTTCTATCTCGCCACCTCCGACACCACATTCATCGACGGTTTACCCGTTGGCCCGCAATTGGTGGGCACCTCTTTCGATGGTACCGAAGGCCCATTTACCATTGATTTGCCCGCTGGAATGACGGTGGACGGTTACAACGCGATTTCAGTCTGGTGTGTCGCCGCAAATCTATCATTCGGGGATGGAACGTTTTCACCGCCTACGCCGATCCTGGGTGATCTCAACAACGACGGTGTGGTTGATTTCTCGGATGTCGGTCCATTTATTGAACTGTTGATCAGCGGCGAGTTTCAGGCAGAAGCCGATTTCGATCAAGATTCAGCGGTTACGTTCACAGACATCCCTTTGTTTGTTAGGGCCCTGAGTAGTCAATAGTGGAATCAAAGAAACACTAACGACCAGTTCAAACCTTCAACCAAAATACAAAACGAGAATAAAGCCTTAAGAGTTTCCCCCCCTATATATATGAAGTTCACTGGTTGAATCGTCGGCCATGCGTTTTCGCGTTGCTCGTCCGGCAGGCACGAGGGACGGCTGGATCGAAGTTTATCTCGGCTCGCCGGGGGCCTCGACTGCGAGCATCTTAGCCGGCAAACCCGCCGGTAAAGTGGCGGTGCCAGTTACTGGTGATTGGCAGGTTTACGAAACGATCGAAACTGTGGTTGAATCGGCGGAGGGAGAATTTGATGTCGTTCTCAACTTCGACGAGGTCGGCAGCAACACAAACACATTCCTTTTTAACCTGAACTCCCTATCAGTTGTTTCACCCGTATCCGACGTTTTGCTGGGAGATTGCAACTTGGATGGTGTGGTTAACTTCCAAGACATTCCCGCGATGATCACAATTCTGTCGACCGGCGTTTACGTCCAAGAGGCGGACTGCAACGAGGATGGTACGGTCGGTTTCTCAGATATCAATTCGTTTATTGCAATACTGACCAGCAGTTAGCACTTCGTCGCGTCTTGAATTTGGATCTATTCTTTAGGTGGCCTACCTCTCCGAGGCGTGAGTATTTTACTCGGACAGTTGCGATTGGTAGATTGCCACCCTATCCATTTACCCTCACGCCGCTCTGCGAACCAGCTACGAAGGATGTCGCATCCCAGTATTGCGCAGCGGTTTGATTTTCGGATGGAAATATTCTCGTCGTACAGGTTTTCAACCTTCAAAGGACCGTGAAGCTGCTGAATCCCTCTGGTAAGCCAATCCAAACGCGCTTAAATCAACTCACTTTTTAGCTCTTAAGGGCAAGAGGGGCGGATGTGATTCGGAGGGCTTAAGTACTGTCTTAATCACTCTCCTAATTAAGCACTCTCCTAAGCATCTCTCGGCCGCTAGAGTTGTGAATTTCTTGCGATTCTGCCGAACAAGTCGATTGCAACTTAGACGGCGAGGTGGGCTTCATGGACATCAATCCGTTTATCCTGATTATGACGGGGCGTTAGGTTACAGAAACTATTTCGCCGTCTGCCGACTAGAGTTCAAGGGCTCTGTGCCGACCTAAATAATACCGGAGTTGCTGATCTCCAGTTTGTTTCGCCCGCGTACTTTTCCCGACCGCCAAAACCCTGCCTTTCACGACACTAACATTCGTCCTTTTGGGGGTTTCCGAGAAATCCGCCAAAAAAAATGTCAGCAATGTTCGATGTCTAGATACACGTTCGTGCCGCGCTAGAACTCCACCAAGTTTGGCACTGGCGATAGTCAACCCTTTACAACTTAGAACCTCATCACTGAGGAATCTAAACACCTTAGAAAGTTGCCATGTTTAAAAAAGCTTTACTTGCTGTTGCCTGCGTGTTGGTCAGCAGCTCCGGAATCGTTTCGGCCCAGGATTTCTTCTTCTCCTTTGACGAAAACTCCAGAGTCTTCTCGCAAACGGTCGATCCTCTTACAACGTCAACAGGTTCCCTGTTCATTTTCTCTGACGAGAATTTTGACTTCAACCAAGCCGACCTGCCGTTTAGCAACAGCGATTCGGGCGTAGTGTCAATTACCGGAGGCGTTGTATTCAACCCCGGTGCAGCCAGTTCTGGTACTTCCGCCTCCGCCTCAGGTGGTGCATTCACTTCTTTCGACCTTGACCAAGTCTCTGCTGGAACGGGCAGAATTTTCGCCACTTCATTTCTGTCACCAGGTCAGGTTCCCGGCAGCGGAGCTTCTAACTTTCGTGCTGGAGCGAACGGTTTTTTGCTGGCTCAAGTCGACTTCGATGTAATCGGAGAAGGCACCGCCAACTTTGACTTTGCCTTGGGAAATTTGGGTGTAGTTAACGACGGCGAAGGCCAAGTGCCGGTAGATTTCGCTGGCGGTTCCGGGCAATTTACTGTGGCCAGCGAAGCTATTCCCGAACCATCATCGGCCATTCTGCTCATCTTGGGTGCGGCAAGTATGGCAGCCCGACGTAGAAGATCTTAGTCAGACAACCCGTCTACAGATCTTGGATTTGAAAACGAGTAAAGGAGCGGCCACCGGCCGCTCCTTTTTTTTTGCCCTCTACGCGGCAATGGCGGAGCAGCCCTCAAATCAGCCTAAGAGCCGATTTTTGGGGATTTCTAACTGCTTTTGACGGGATCTAATGCTTTAAAACGCGGCTTTTCCAAGCCAAAATACTGGCGATTAATGAGGAAAACATAAATTGGGTTACTTCGCACGAATTTGCGGGACTTAGCTTGCAAAGCAGGCTTCTCTTGTTAAACTCGAGGCTTGTGATAGACAACCCTTTACACCTTAGACCCTCGCGATAGAGGAATCTAAACACCTTAGAAAGTTGCCATGTTTAAAAAAGCTTTACTTGCTGCAGCCGTTGTAGTGGCTAGTAGCCCCGCATTCGTTTCAGCTCAGGATTTCTTTTTCTCCTTTGACGAGAACTCTAGAGTTTCATCAACAACGATTGATCCTACGACCACCTCGACAGGTTCCGTGTTCCTGTTCTCTGATGGAAGTTTTGATTTCAATCAGAGCGACCTACCTTTCGCACTAACCAACAGCGGCGTGGTTGACGTCACTGGTGGTGTCGTGTTCAACCCAGGATCAGCAAATTCTGGTATCGCCGCCTCAGCTTCCGGTGGTGCATTTACTTCTTTTGATCTCGATCAAGTAAGTCCCGGAACAGGCCGAATTTTCGCTACTTCATTCTTGTCACCAGGCCAGGTTCCCGGTAGCAATGCGAGCAACTTCCGCGCTGGCGCAGATGCATTTTTGCTTGCTCAGGTAGATTTTGATGTTGTCGGACCTGGTACTACCGATTTTGAATTCTCTGTAGGAGCTCTAGGAGTAGTCAACGACGGCGTAGGTCCTGTCGATGTAAACCTCGAAGGCGGCGCCGGATCGGTAACAGTAGTAGAAGCTATTCCTGAACCATCTTCAGCAGTTCTGTTGATGTTGGGCGTTGCTGGGATGGCTGCTCGACGCAGAAGATCTTAAGTCGATTGAGACTGCAAAGTCTCTGATTTAAAATTACGAAGGAGAAGCGACACAAGTCGCTTCTCCTTTTTTTTGTGCGCGTGCCTGTAAACTGGCCGAGATAATTCCCCATCGACAGTTTCTTACACACACTGCAGCGTTCCAACAGCGGATACGCTTCATCCGGAAAACTTATACTCGCATCTTGCCTAAACTACTGGATGCGAGCTCACTTGCATCATTCGATGGTACTTCTATTCTCTCTGCCTCATTGAGATCTAAATCCCGAGGTATTGATCGCAGATAAAATTGATTTTTGGATAAAGAGACTTCACAGCTTAGAGAATTGCCCCTACGCAAAATCTGTTCCCCGAACTTCGCTTTGAACTTCCCCGATTCAATCCTATGGTCGTGATGCACTCCCTTGTCATTGGTATTTTTTTGTATGTGCTGAAGGTTAAGCGACTTAGTGGTTTTCAAAGCCGGGCAACACCATCGTTGGCCAGTTGAATCGAAAATCCCAAGCCTCCCATTCATCCCTTAAATGGTACATAAATACGCTTTATGTTGGCTTGGCGGTGTTGAAGATCACGCTCGACATGTTATTATGAAGACGCAAGGAAGCGGTTTCAGCTTTTGAAGCAGCAGGTTAGGGATGCGCCGTTCGGGCACTCATTCAATTTCACTTTTAGGAGCGCGTAATGAATTTAAAGATGTCTTTTTTGGCTGCCTTTTCGGTAGCCTTGTTTTCGGTTTCGGCGAACGCTGAAATCATTCACGAGAGTGATTTCGAGGCCGAGCCAACTGTTGGTTTCGGCATCGGCGTAGAAACCATGTTGTTTAATGATTGCGGTGGCGATCTCATTGGATTCTCCGCCAACGGAAATCCTCTCAACACCGGCGATTCGATGGGGATTGTTACTTCCAATCCAAACAGCGGGTCTTTCGCTTATGCTGTCGATGTCGGAATTACAACCGATACCGGCGGACCAGCTCCGAACACTGGTGCCGGCAACGGTTGGGGAGCTGCTTGGTGTGGAGCAAACTCCACAAACGGCTCTGGCGGTTTCAACCGTCCTGATGTAGTGATCGCCGAGGGCAATGGCTGCTACGTTGATTTACAAGCGGGCACAACTCTAACTGCCACCTGTCAGGTTGCGACCGATCCAGCAAACCCTCTAACAGGCGGCGCGACTGCAGAAATCCGTCTCGAATTTAACAACGAAGTGTTCGATGCAGATGGTAATCAAACTTCTTTCACACCAGACCTCATCCCGCGAGCCGTCAGCACTCGATTGGGAGCCACCCAGTTGACTGGCACTTACCAAGAGTTAAGCATCTCATACACTCTTACCCAAGCCGACATTGATACAGGACTCAACTCGATTGCCGCGGTTATGGCCGTCGACGGGGCCGGTTTTAATGGCGGGACTGGGCTGATTCTTTTTGACGACTTTGTTTATGAAGTCGACGATGCTTCTGTTGTCCTCGTAGGAGCGGGCCATGCCACTACTGCTCTAAAGGGCGATGTCGACTTGAGTGGCGTTATCGACTTTGCTGACATCCCAGCGTTTATCAGTGTCTTGCAGGCCGGCAGTTTCCAAGCCGAAGCCGATTGCGATTGCAACGAAGTTGTTGACTTCGCTGACATCCCTGCGTTCATCGCTATCCTTCAAGGTGGATAGGATCGAACTCGATACGCTGAAATAGACATTAAGAGAGAGCGGGCCAATATTGGCATGCTCTCTTTTTCTCTGCGCTTTTCTGAGGTTTGGCGAAGTTTCTTTGGCGAAGTTCAAATGAGGGATTTTGATTTTGTCTACCACTCTCCTTTGGGTTGATTGCCTTGGCGGACTGGTCGTCGGGAGTATTGGGCTTTTAATTTATAACCATCTGAGTGATTGGGACAGATTGCCTCAAGCGGTTGTTCTCACGATGGCGATGGCCAATCTCGCCTATGGAAGCTACTCTCTTTTCGTCACAACTCGCAACCCAAGACCATTGCCAATGATCAAGCTGCTTGCGCTGGCGAATATGTTTTGGTTGTTAGTCTGCGTGTTGATCGCCATCGCCTATTGGAGTCAGATATCTTTTTTTGGGGTACTACATGTCGTCGGAGAGGGCGTTTACGTTGCCGCACTTGGATTGACCGAATGGACATGGCGAACGCGTCTCGCTGGCTCACAATAGTAGAAATCGAGTGGCCTCACACAACAATCTATTGCCAAGTTCTATCGCCTTGCTCCGAAAGCACTCAAATCGTTTAAGTAGATCGATTGATGAACAATTCGCCATTCAACTTCCAAGTTTTCTATAAACTCGACCACCATTAAGTACGCAACTTCTCTAGAGGCCGCACCTAAAATGGGTCGCGTTACCAATATTATTCCGCAGTTCAATTTCTGGAAGTTGCACATTTAAAAAGCAAATTTCACATTCTATTCGACAAAACGCTCGTTAATTTAAAATCGCGAAGCGTTTCAATACATGCCCATGGCGAGTTGAAACCCTACTCCACGGGAACACTTCCATCTGAAAACAAGTTACGATGAATTATTAATGCAGTCTCACCTAAGGTGCCATAATGCAATCCTCGAATAGCTCTGAAGAAGATCCCTTCAAAGAGGCGCGCCGCGCAAAGGGCGTAATGAAGTGCCCATTCGAGGGGGAGATGATCACAATGCTGCTCCGGCACGAGGAAGTACGTCGCGCTGCTGCGGATTGGAAGCAATTTAGTTCCAATGCGCCATTTCGAGTTCCGATTCCATCTGAGGAGGAGATGCGTTCGGTTCGCCAGTTACCGATCGAGTTGGATCCGCCGGACCATAAAGAGTACCGAAAGTTAACTGACCCATTCTTTCTGCGAGCGAAAGATCCGCAAGTGATGGCGGCGGTCAAACAATTGGTCGAATCAATCGTCGATTCGGTTTCCAACGGCAAACCATTTGATACTGTTACTGATTTTGCGCTCCCCATTCAGTCGCTCGCGTTGACGCACTTGTTGAACATGCCTGAATCCGAAGCATCAATTTGGATCAAATGGGGCATTCACGTTTTTCAACCGCAAGAAGGCGAAACAAAACGCGGCAGTCAGCTAGAAACGTACTTAAGCGAAACATTTGACAAAGCGGAAGCCAACCCCGGGAATGACTTTTTCGGGGCGCTCACCCAAGCCGAATTTCGTGGTAGAAAACTGACGCGCGACGAGTGCATGGGATTTGCGAATCTTGCATTCGCCGGAGGGCGGGACACGATCATTCACAGCATCACATCGATCATAGGCTGGCTTGCTGCGCACCCAGAATCCCTGAAATCCCTGCGTGAAGACACAAAACGAATCACACTAGCGGCCGAAGAGTTCTTTCGTGTTTTCATGCCCCTGACTCAAATTGGCCGCGTCTGTCCCGCGGGTGCGGAAGTACATGGTGTGAAAGTCTCGCCGGGTGAACGAATCGGATTGTGCTGGGCTTCAGCAAATCGCGATGAATCCGTTTTTGAAAACGCTGATCAAGTCATCCTTGATCGACGCCCCAACCCGCACGTATCGTTTGGTTTTCGTGATCACCTGTGCCAAGGCGCAGCTCACGCTCGACTGGTTGTCAGGTCGGTTCTCGATGCGCTTTGCAGTCGTGAAATTGAGATCGAAATGATCCGACAGATCCCCCATTTGGAGCAAGCCAAGGAGTTCACACGCGTCGTTGGATTCGATGAATTGAAAGTCCGATTTTGCCTCCCAGAAAGTTCAGTGGAAAAGATTGAACCCAAATAGCAAGACTTTCATCCTCTTTTCACAGTGTTCACATTGCGGAAGGCCAAAGCCGCAAGAAAAACTTCTTGTTCAAACCACACCTGACAGGTTGCCCCAGCAATCAACAACTTCGAATTGGCTCACGGGTTGTTGCCTGAAGGCATTGTCGCGACCGACGGCCTCGATTCTGGATTACGCCTTCTTGAAAATGCTGGCCCCTAACGGCGGGAGCGTCACATTAATCGACCACTCTCGCCCCTGCGCTTCGATTTGCTCGGCTTCGACCCCCATGCCGTTACCTTGATTGGTCCCAGCGTACAGTTCGCTGTCGCTGTTGAATAACTCTTGGTAGTGTCCCGGCTCCGGAACGCCAATTCGATAGTTCTCGTAAACGACAGGAGTGAAATTGAGTCCGGTCAATGTGCAGTCCGCCGGATCTTTTGCCCGGCGAAGGTACGCCAGTACACTCTTCTCACTGCTCATCGAGTCCACCCATTCGAAACCGGCGGAGTCAAAATCAACCTCATGCAGTGATTTTTCTTGCTTGTACAAGCGGTTCAAATCACCAACCATTTTTCTTAAGCCCGAATGCGTGTCCCACTGGCACAAATCCCACTGAAGCCCGTCGTCGCAATTCCACTCATTCCACTGGCCCCACTCGCACCCCATGAACATTAGTTTCTTGCCGGGGTGGGTCCACATGTAAGAGTACAGCAGGCGCAGATTGGCGAACTTCTGCCATGTATCGCCCGGCATTTGGTCCAGCAGCGCCCCCTTGCCGTGAACGACCTCGTCATGCGAAAACGGCAACATGAAATTTTCAGTAAATGCGTAGATCAAACTGAACGTCAATTCATTGTGGTGGTACTTGCGATGAACGGGCTCTTTGCTGATATACCGTAGCGTATCGTTCATCCAGCCCATGTTCCATTTGATGCTGAAGCCAAGGCCGCCGCTGCTAGTCGGATGCGAGACGCCGCCCCAAGCTGTTGATTCTTCAGCAATCGTAAGCACACCGGGGTGCAGCTCATGAACTTTTTCGTTCAAGCGTTTGAGGAAATCAATCGCGCCGAGATTCTCACGGCCACCGTGCTCGTTAGGCACCCATTCACCGTCCTCACGGCTGTAGTCCAAATACAGCATCGACGCCACCGCATCGACACGCAAGCCGTCAAAGTGATAGTGCTTTAACCAAAACAGAGCGTTTGAAATCAAGAAATTCTTCACTTCGTTGCGGCTGTAGTTAAAGATCAGCGTGTCCCAATCAGGATGCTCGCCTTGACGGGGGTCGGCGTGTTCGTAGAGCGCTGTTCCGTCAAATTTCCCCAAGCCGTGACCGTCTTTGGGGAAGTGTGCTGGCACCCAGTCGACCAATACGCCGATGCCGTTCTGATGGCAGTGATCCACGAAGAACATTAGGTCTTCGGGCGTTCCGTATCGGCTCGTTGGTGCAAAATAGCCGACAGTCTGATATCCCCAGCTTCCGGTAAAGGGATGTTCGGTAATCGGCATCAATTCGACATGGGTGAACCCAAACTCTTTACAGTAATCCACGATGCGAGTGGCGATGTCGCGGTAGTTCATCCAGCCGTTCTCACGCTCGTCGTCGCGTTGCCAGCTGCCGGGATGTATTTCGTATACCGAAATTGGTTTGGAGAGTTGGTCTTCGCTTGCACGCTCGGCCAGCCATGCTCCGTCGTTCCATTGGTAGGAATTTAAATCTGAAACAATCGAAGCAGTGCAGGGCGGAACCTCACTGTAGAAACCGTAAGGATCCGATTTCTCAACCACGTTGCCATTTGCATCGGTGACGCTGAACTTGTATTTCTCGCCAAATCCTAGCTCCGGGATAAACAGTTCCCAAATCCCGCTGGGGATCAATTTCTGCATCGGGTTAGCAGATTTATCCCAGTGGTTGAAGTCGCCCACCAGACTGATGCCTTTGGCATTGGGCGCCCAAACGGTAAAGTTAATTCCTGTCACGCCATTGATTTCGCGGCGATGAGCCCCGAGGCGATCATAGATGTCGAAATGGCTTCCCTCGTTAAACAGATGCAGATCCAGTTCGGACATCTGTGATTCGAAAGCGTATGGATCGTGAATCGTCATCTTATGTTGGCCTTGGTGGACTATAAATTTGTACTGACCGGAGTCAGTTTGATATACATTTTTTTCGCAAACGATTTCGTACAACCCGGCTTGGGTGACACGATTCATTTGTTGTTCTACCGTTTCGCTGGCGTTGGTGATCCAAACAGAATCAGCGCGAGGAAAGAAACCTCGCACAACTGTAGGTACCAATGATCGACCATCATCTACAGCAACTTGCGTTGGCCCCAGTATAGACTGCGGATCTGCTGACGCCCCCTGCATCATTGCTTCAACTGCCGCGGTGTCTAACGGCACCGAAACGTCCATCCATGCGTTCATCTTCAAAAGCGTCCTGTTTAGATTAAAGTGAATCGATCGGTTCGTCCACTGAACGTTCGATTTTTCATCCGTTTAGTCAGTTAATTTGCCTTAACCTTCAATTAACCCCTTCAATTAACCGAGCAGCCAAATGCCTTGGCTTGAGTCTCTTCTACTGGCGTATCGGGGGAGATTTCGGTCACACGAGTCCATCCCTTACGCGTGGCCCTAAATAGTTTCCGATGCCGAGCCTGCAATTCTTTGATGTCGGTGACGTCGGCCAGCGGATCGTTCATCCTCTCGGTCGTAAGCACGATCTTTCTGCTTCGGCGCTGGCGGGCGAAGTTCGGAGACACCGTTGAGGCGTTAGCCTCCGAAGCAAAAGGGGTTTCGTAAGGGCTCAGAATTCGGTCGCTGACAGAATCTGTGTTCGCCATCGACGCCAAATTGTTCATTTGATTTGGGTTGATACGACGATCCGATCTAAGCCTTTTGTCGATCGCCATGGTTCGCAACGCGCGCGAGCGACTGGACTTACTGGCTTGGACGCTCATGGACCAAATGCGGCAATCAACTTTGTGGTACCGCATCGCGCGATCGATGCGTTTCCAAAGATCATCGTGCTTGACGGGAGTCATCTCTCCGAACCGCTCCCAATGCCAGTTGTGCTCCCGCCAGAATGCAATTCCCGAACGGATTCCTCGTCCGACATATTTGCTGGGTGTGATGAGCGTAACTTGAGAGGGTTGTTCGAGCGCCTCGATGCCTCGAACGACCGCGAGAAGATTAAGTCGCTCACCGGCGACGTCAGGCTCTACCTCATCTGCCTCGATACGGTGGCCTTGGCCGATAGGTTCAAGCACGAAGTGCCAGCGGCCTCCGCCCGAACAAATGTCCTGTTGGGGAATTTGGCCGGTTGTCGATGTTTCTGCGGGCAGGTTCTGTTGAGAGCCCGTGAGCAATAGATAGTGCGGAGCGGTTTTCATGTTATAACGACGCCTGAGGGTTCGTAAATCAGGTTTGGAAAGTTGAGTGCGATGACCTTCCGTGTCGTCCCACGCTTTTATGTGTTTAAGCGCAGCGTGTTCTCCATGAACACCTATCTCGCAAAGCTTCGGTATTTGATTGTGATGGCATCGGCAAGCTTGCCCTGATAGGAAAAGTCTAAGTTAGCGAATTTTCTTCTTTAGTCGTCAAGGCCGGTGTCGTCGCCGGAGAAATCGGTGCGACCAGGAATCAGAGCGTAATTACGTACGCTTATCGGCCATAAGCTTGTGAATTGAGCTGGGCAAAAGGTGCAAGCGGAAGCGGCAAGGCGCGAGCCTTCCGGTAGACAATTCACGGACGTCTCGCGCTGTTTCGCTCTTAAAAACCCGCCCAGACGACTACGTGCCAGCACCCGACGCTATCGCCAAATGTAAAACTTTACGGATTGGCGAAAGTTTACTGATCAAGCTGCCGATAGAGATTCTGTCGGTCATAGCACAGTGATTTACGCACAGTGTTCGACTGATGAACCGGGGGGTTCGTTGGCAAACGATTTGATTGCCAAACGTCACCGGTGGCTTCTTCGCAAGCCACGGTGACGTTTCATACAACATCAGGATATGGAACTCCGATGAAAACACCCCGAATTAAACTGATTTTGGCTGTCACCATGGCGTCGCTCGCCACTGGATGCACGCCCAACAAGCCGATCTACCTCAACGACACCGGCGACCTGTCTACCTACATTGAGCAGGCAACCTCAATCGAGTACCCGGATGTCGATGTGCGGTCCCTAGATGAGGTCGAGCAGGCGTATGCTCCGATTACGGTTGCCGATCCGGACTTCCAAAATTACGAAGACCTCACTTTGGAACAGGCCGTCGGGTACGCTTTGCAAAACGGCAAAGTCTTCCGAGGTTTCGGTACAGCTAGCCTTCAGGGAACTCGTGTGTCTCCGGGTGTGGACAACCTGATCAACGGTATTGCAGGCGCTGGTACGATCTACGATGTCGCGATCCGCGAGACCGAGCCGGGCTTCATTGGAACGCCGGGACAGATTTCTTCGCCGGGCAGCATCTCAACCAATACGGGACTGGATGTCAACCAAGGTGTCGAAGCTGCGCTGGCTGACTTTGATGCTCAGTTCACCAGCACCCTGACGTACAACAAATCAGATGAACCACGTAACACCGTAAGCACCAACCCGAACTTGCCTCTGATCTTTCAACAGGATCAAGCTCAATGGACAAGCGAACTGGCGAAAAAGACGGCTAACGGAACACAGTTGTTTTTCCGAAACGTTTCTTCTTACACCGACAACTCAAATCCTCTGGCAACTGATCTTTTGGCTCCCGGTTTCCAAGCGTTGCGTAGCGTCTATCGCACCGCGTTCGAAGCAGAAGTTCGCCAACCGCTGCTGCGAGGTCGAGGAGCATTCATCAATCGGATGCCGATCGTAATCTCTCGAATCAGCACCGACCAACAAATTGCCAACCTCGAAGCTCAACTTCAAAACTTGGTCACCAACGTTGAAGTCCGTTACTGGGATTTATACTTGGCCTATCGAAGCATGGACGCAGCGAAAACAGGACGCGATGCGGCCACTGAAACGTGGCGAATCGTCAAGGATCAATACGACGAAGGATCCAACGTTAACATCCAGCAATTAGCTCAGGCTGCCGAGCAGTACCATTTCTTCGACGCACAAGTCATCGATGCTTACAACAGTGTCCTCAATGCCGAGGGCGCGTTGAGATTCTTGATGGGATGGGCATCCACCGACGGACGCATCGTTCGGCCGATTGACGACCCCGTCATGGCACCCGTAGAGTTCGACTGGTTCACCACAAAATGCGAAGCCCTAACCTATCGGCCTGAACTACGCCAAGAACGTTGGGAAATCAAGAAACGCGAACTGGCGCTTGCCCATTCAAAAAATGGCTTGCTCCCTGAACTGAATGTGTCGGGAACCTACCGATGGTTGGGTAATGGTAATGACTTTGGCGTCTCAGGCTCTGGCGACTCCTTCCCACAAGAAAACAGTGGTGCCTTGAACAACCTGTATGACGGAAATTTCCAAGAACTTGCGTTAACGGCCGAGTACCGCATGCCCATCGGTTTCCGTCGGGAACTGTCAAACGTTCGCAACGCTCAATTGAAGCTTGCCCGTGAGATTGCTCGCCTAGAGGACGCCGAACTTGAAGTCATTAAAGAGCTTTCGGAAGCTTTCCGAGCCCTAGAGGCCAACCAAGCCATCATGCAGTCGTCCTACAATCGTTGGAAAGAAACGACGATCGAGAAAGATCACTTCGAACAACTAGAAGAAGAGGGCGTCGAGACACTGGACGTCGCCTTGGACGCACAGCGCCGTCGATCACAAGCCGAAATCGCCTTCTACACAGCGGTTGCTGAATATAACAAGGTGATCTGTTTGATCCATCGCCGCAAGGGAACGACACTACCGCACAGCGGCATCGCGTTCTCCGAAGGCGCTTGGCCCGGCAAAGCCTACCAGGATGCTCATGAGTACGCCCGTCGTCGCGGCGCCTCAACTCGCCTTGACTACGGTTGGAGTCGTCCGAACGTGATCAGCCGTGGCGAAGATTTCCCGACCGATCAGAACCCGGGCAACGTGATTCACATCGATGAAGGTTACTCGACGTCTTACGACCAGGGGCAACCCATCTACTCCGATCCTTATGTGACACCGGGTGAGGTCATCGACTCTTACGAACCAACGTTGTCGGCTCCGATGGAAGTCCCGTCGGAAGTTTACCAAGGCTCACAAAGCCGTAACGCTGTTCCCAAACGCAACGCCGCATATCAAAATCGGCAGGTATCCTACGAGGAAGAAGTAAGATCAGCCGACCGTCGCCGCCAGACTTCGGCATCCAAGCGAAACAGTCAACGCAGTGCTCGCAGTACAAAGGTAGCTTCGGAGGCAATCAAGGCACCCAAACGCGACAAAACTCGTCCGCCCATGAAACGCTTGAAGGCTCACACGCCGGCTAGATCCAAGGCAACCCGCTTGCAAGGTAGCGTTTCAATTAACGGCAACAGTGGCAGCGAAGCACGAGTTGTTTATGAGTCAAAGAACGTGCGAAAGGTATCCGCGATCATGGAAGCACCGAGTCAGTCGTCGTACAGTGAAAACAAAACGCGGTCGGTTACCGGAAACTCGGTCAACTGGAAGAGGATGGGGTTTGAGGATGTCCCCAGCGACAGTCGCTTCTCTGGAGCAACTCGGGCAACCATTCGACGAAACTAAATCAAAACTAGCTGCCAACTTTGACACAGGCATAACCGGGCCGCTTTTAACGAAACCTGCCTAATTAGAAATTGCCTTTTCAACAATGCCTCAACCGATTGAGGCGGACACTCAGGGCGAGAACAAACATGACACGCTTGGCCACAACAATATTTTTGACGATGACCCTGTTCGGTTTCATCGGATGCAGCATGTGCTGCGGACCGTATGATTTTGATTATCCTACTTACGGCGGAATTCATCATCGCTCCAATCCATCATTTGGACGACTCGGTTCGACATTCAGTGACCCCAACTATGCCGGAGGTGGACCGTCAGCTGATTCCAACCTTAAACCGCACCCAGAACCTCAAATCGAAAATGACCTAGGTCTTGATAGTGATGATCCAGACGATTTTGAACGAGCTGATGAAGATCTGGATGATGATCTTGAGGGGCTCGATGACGATCTCGAAGAGTTGGATCGAAGACTTGAAGAATTAGACGGCCCCGATGATGAACTTGAATCGATCACGCCTTTGGAAGATGTCCGTCTAAACCGCCCTCGCCGCAATCAGGCAAAATCCAATCAACGTCGCCGGGTAGAAAACCTAAGACGATCCAATCGGCTTCGATAATCAATCGGTCGCCTTTCTAGGGTAGGCGACGCACAACAATCCATATCCTGCTGCTGACGAAAGTCGGCAGTGAATTGCCTGACTGGCCAACTTGGTTAGTCAGGCATTTTTTTCGAATTGACTGGAATTACTGAGGTGGGATCAGATCTTGTTTTTCGTTTGCCGAGAATCCCTCGGTTTTTTTCAAGGAAGAGCGCAAAGTTCGCGAAGGAGATGTTCGGTAACTCGGAAGCCTTCTCCTTCAAATTTATCGGAACTCATTGCGACGTTTACGGTTGGCTACGTCATAGACCGGCAGATACCGGTAGTAGACTTCAAGCGTCAACGCTCCCATCGCTGTGGAATAGGCGCGGCCGCCGTATCCGGCCCACAGACCGTTCGGCTCCCAGCTACCCGCATTGACGCCGCTGGTCGTTTGCAGTGTCAGCAGCGTGTGCTTCATTTGCTGGTTCCACTGCTCCCAGGCATCACCGCCGCTGACAAACATCGCCAACGTGCCGTAATACCAATAGTACATATTGACACGCTCGGGTGTCGGTAGACTTCTACCGATCCTTTGATGAGCTTCTTGCACGGTCAGACGCGACAGCCGCTGTCCCAATAGGTTTCTGCAAACCAACGCCTCGGCTGTCATCGTGGTATTGGGGCCCTGTCCGGGACGATAGGCTGCAACGCCCTTGTTCGGACTGATGCAACACGCATCAAGAAACCGAACCATATTGTCTTTACTGGATTGCGGTACATCAATTCCACCAACTTCAGCGCTATGCAACGCGAGCACCTGCCAGCCAAACTGGCTCATGTCGCCCTCGTCGCCCGGCTGATAACGCCACCCACCGTCGCGCGGATTTTGGGCCTTCAATGAAAAATTAACACCGCGTTGAACTGGAACCGCCAACCTTCGATCACCGGTCATAGCGTGCGCTTCACTGATCGCCAGCAACGACATGCTGTGACAGTACATCCGAGCAAACAGCTTGGCTCCGCCGGCAAGGTTCCCGTCGGTATCCTGTTGAGAAACGATATATTCCAACGCGTTCTGGACAACGTTTTGGTAAGGGCCTTCTAAATGGGTGTGGCCGTTAGCCAGAAATGCCAATACCGCTAGAGAAGTGATGCCAGAATCCGCGTCGCTTCCAGCGCCCTCTCGATCGTGGCCAAGCACGCGGTCCTCGCGCCCTCCGCCCAATTTGCGAGGATTCCACCGACCGTCTTTGGATTGATTCTCCGCAAGCCATTTTAACGCATTAGCAACTGCTTGTTCGGTTTCGGGAGACCCGCCGCGCTTGACGGCAGCCTGCAAACGGTTCTCCGGGCTGCGCAACGAGTAAACTTGAGGCATCGGTTGACCATCGGCACGACGAGTTGCGGCAACCGTTGCCGTCGATGTTGTCTCTGCTGCTAACGATGCCGACTGGCTTCCCTTTGGTCGTACGAACTGACCTTCCACCATAGACGACTTGGCCAATTGGTTTGGGTTGTCGAACTGACCTTCGGATAGTCGAGGAGCTTGAAAACGATCGACGCTACCGGCATTAATTTTTGCGTCTTCAAATGTATTGGCTGCCGCGTTTAACGTGGCTTCGGGAAGGATAGCGTTACTGTCATCCGAGTTCCGATTCCCCTTCTGATCAGCCGATTGCTTTTGCGACTGGGCTCGTTCCGGAGACACCAAAGGAGGCAGCGTTGTTTTGGGTGCCTCAAAATGGTTTGCAACCACCGCCGGCTCAAGAGGACGCGGCTGTAGTTTTGGCATCGCCAGCCGTTGGGTTGACTGTGGTTTCGCCTCATCGTTCTGGGGCACGACTTTGTCTACCGAAACCAATGAAGATGAGAGGCTTGGTCGGCCCAAGGTATCAGCCGGCACCAGACTCGGTAACGGCGATTGCACAGCGAAGCGATCCCAATCCGCCGCCGAATCGGCCGTCGACGCCGATTCCAGATCTGCCGCTTCTTTTGTGCTTTCACCCAAGTCTTCTTCGAAGTTGACTCGCATTGGTTCCGAAAGTGATAGCCGATCTTCTTCAGGCTTGATCAGATGTGTTGCCCACGCAAAACCAATCAGCAATATGTGGGCCATCACAGAAAGGATGACACATTTCCAGACAGGTTTCGATGCGCCCCAACGAGTCAACGCAAGTGTCAACAAACCTATGGCCAAAATCCCGGACCCCACCAACAACAAAATCTGCATGTTGGAACTGGTGAAGCTCCACTGCAAAAATTGGTCGATAAAGTTGCCGAGAATAAGCATTGGCAGATGAGAGTTGGTTGAAAAGAGGATTTTAATTATCTCGCATCGTGGCACGACTCTCCGAGTCGCTACCATTGAGCAAACGACTTGGAAAGTCGTTCAACTTTTTTGTCAATAATTTGTCTATCGGGTGACACCGCCACTACTGACGGCAATGTTTAAGTCTCGTATTTTGACTCGCTCGCAGGTCGCGATGACCTGAGCGACTCTTTCAAACTTACTGGTACGGTCGCCACGCACGACGACCCCCAATTTCTGATACTGTTCGCGTGCGGTCGCCAGTTGCGATTCGAGCTCTGACATAGAAACGGGTTGTTGGTCCAAAGTGATTTTTCCGTCGTTGTAAACGTTTATAATTCGTTTTTCTGGTGACGAAGTTAGAGCCTGCGCGTTTTGAACTTGAGGCACTTTCAAGGAGATGTCGCGCTCTGCTTGGCTAAGGTCGCTGAATCGCGAACCGACCATAAAGAAAATGATCAGTAAAAACACGATGTCAATCATCGGTGTCAGGTTGATTTCTGTCTGATCATCTTTTTGTGTTTTTAGCGGCATCGGTGTCAGTCTGGTTATGTTTTTAAAGGAACGCGTCGCGTTGAGCCTCACTTTGTGATTGAACGCGGCCAGTTACGACGTGTTATCGAACTGACGCCTAAACTGCCATCTAAGCAGCTTTTGATTTGTTGGACCGGGCGGGCTTTCTCACAGACAGTGTCTCGGCGGAGATAAGGTTCACAACCTTCATCCCCAGTGAATCAATCTCCATCACATGTTTGTCGACGCGACTGGAGAAAAACAAGTACGCGATTAATGCTGGAATGGCGACTGACATACCCGCCGCAGTGGTCAGCAACGCTTGGCTGATGCCAGTGGCAATCAACGCTTTCGGGTCGCTCATTGTTGCATCGACAGTGGCAATCGCATCAAACGCGTGGATCATCCCCAACACGGTTCCCAGCATCCCCAACAGCGGGCAAACTGTCGCCACGCCATTGATCAATCTCAGGTAACTTCGCAATCGACTGGACGTACGCTCGCCCTCATCCAAAACGGCTTGTTCGACTTCGACTGCCGGGCGCCCCCACTTGTGTACCCCGGCGGCAAACACCTGCGCGATCGGACTACTGTTTCGCTCGCACAAATCGATGGCCGATTGGCGATTC
Organism: uncultured Pirellulaceae bacterium; assembly: GCA_938036435.1. Lineage (GTDB taxonomy): Bacteria > Planctomycetota > Planctomycetia > Pirellulales > Pirellulaceae > Mariniblastus. The sequence goes on from CALHPU010000154.1 coordinate 41,703, forward strand.
AAGTCTCCATTTTCAAGTTGATCAAGAAAACGTGTCGAAAAGGGCCCTGGAATGACTCGGGCCTTTCGAAGACTAATCATTCTTTCGAAAATAAACACGACCAAAACGAATGAGCAAAACAGGATCGGGATCATCAAGATGCCGCCACTTTTGAGCACGTCATACAAACGTTTCGAAGCAGACCCAACTCCCGATGAAGCTGCATTTCCCAACGCCCCATCTCGTTGGTCCGAAGGATCAATAGCGGAGACTGGGTTTGTCTTGACTTCGCCTGCGGAGTTAATGCCTCCGTTTGGGATTTCAAAACCCGTCACGGGTTCTCCGCTGGTGGCGAACTGCGCTTCGGCGGTCGACGAGTTGAGACTGACCAAAGCAAACAGCATCACAAAAATCGCCAGCGGCGTCTTTGCACGACGCACAACGCAACGCAAATCGCTTATGGTTTGATGAAAGAGATTGTAGTGCATAGGTTTTTCCTCAGGTCAACAACAGACGTTGACTATCGACGTTTCGAATTAGCTTTGAATGGAGGTTTGGGCTGAGCAGAGTTCTTGGCGAGACGATCGATCAACACCAATCGTTGTTTTGCTTGCGCGACCATCTTGGAATCAGGAAACTTCTCAATTAATTGAGTGTACAGTTTGGCCGCGTGTTTCCAGTTCCCTAAATGTTCTTGACATTTGCCGGCCTGTAAGATTGCGGCTTCCTTCCACTGAGCGTAAGCGTAAGATGCATCGACCTTCTGATAGGACTCGATTGCAACCGAGTAGTTCTCCCGGTGAAAATGAATCTCACCAATCCGCCACTGAGCGATTGCGGCGGTCTCCGAACCAGCACCAGAGCCGGATTCGATTACGTCAATGTACAGATCATGAGCGTCGTCAAGCAGACCGCGCGCCTCCAACGCTCGAGCTTTCACGAACGTAAATTCGTGGGCGTGAGAGAAATCGGCAAATTGCATCCGTCCGTCTTCGGCGACGTTGATTGCATCCTCCCAGCGTTCGAGCTTGCCCAAGCACTGTGCAAGTCTCAGTCGGACCCATGGCTTAAGATTGTTTTCTAACAACGCATTGTCAAGAATCGCAGCAAACTCTTGGCTGGATTTGTTGTACAACTCTTGTTGATATAGTGATTCGGCCAACCAGTAAGTCGCTTTGCTTCCAGTAGCAGAAACCGATAAGGAATTGCTACTTGAGAATTCTTCCTTAACCTGCCTCATCAGCCTCGTCACCTCAGACCAGTCTTTGGCTTGGGCCGCTAGTTGCCCCTTGAGTAACATCGCGCGGACGCTGATCTCCTCGGAAACGTTTCCTTTCTCAAGGATGGCTTCCACTATTGTTCTGGCCGCATTAAATTCGCCATCTCGCATCTTTTTGGATGCGATACGGAAAGCGGCATCGGACCAATATTTGCTTTTAGGGTACTGTTGCACCAGACGATTGAACCGATCGATGCCATCGTCAGTTTGTCCGAGATCCGTTAACACCCAACCCAATTGATACAGAGTTTCATCATCAGAACCCGAATCGGATTGCTGTAATTGCTCCTTCAACAGGTCGCGTGCTTGACTTAGATTGGCGCGCCCTCCCATCGCTTGGAGCAACGCCACCTGTCGCAGACGACTGACACGCGCGTCACCGGAACTTCCGTAACGGTCAATAATCAGCGTGTACATGTCTGACGCTTCAGATTCAAAACCAGCGTCCTCAAGAAACTTTGCTCGAGACATGGCCGCATTACGGGAGAATTTGCTGTCTGGATACTCTTTGGTCAGTCGTCGAAATACAGTGAGTGCTTTTGAGTGGTCCATCGATTCCATGTTCACCCAAGCCAGCCCTGACAATCCGCGCGCGATAACGGGTTGAGCGTTGGAAGGTGAAGTCATGAATAGGTAGAATTTCTCTGCGACACTTTTTTCGTTGGCATCGTAAGCCTTCTCTGCCAGATACTGGGTTGTCTCGGTGACCAGTTCGTCAGGCTCAAACCTCTGCATGATGGCGAAAGTGACTAGTGCGTCATCCCATTGCTTCAGTTCCGCATAACACAATGCCAGCTCACAACCAGCCCGAGTCGCATCGTCGCCTTCGGCACTGTTGAGCAAGTATCCTTGGTAGTGTTCCACGGCGCGAGAGTACTGCTTTTGACCAAAAAAGGACGTGGCCCGTGCAAGCGAAATCAACGCGCTCATTGACTTTGACTCGTTATAAGCATCGGCCAGTTCGAGTTGCCCTCGCGCTTCGTCGTATTGCTCCAAACCTAAGTGGCCAAGGCTTTGCAAGTACAACCAGTTGGCCCGTTGATCACGCAGCTCAGTCGTGATCTCAGCGTCTCCAGCGGGCGCTGTCTTCTTCAAAAGATAGTGAAACGTTTCAACAGTGCGAGCGTAGTCCCCAATCGAATAGTACGCGCGGCCGGCCAACTCGGAGGCCATCATAAGATTCGAACTCTCCGGCGTTTGGGTTACAATGCTCTGGTACATTGCAATCACACGCTCGTTGCGACCGGCCTGCTGATGAAGTTGCATCTCCAATCCAAAAGCATGCTCGGACAGGCGACTGCCGGGGTACAGCGTTCGAAGTTTGCCAAGCCAAATACTGGCGAGTTCGTCTCGGCCGATTTTACTCGCGGAGATCGCGCCGTCATACAAAAGAGTGCTGCCAGTCGCCTCGGGCAACGGCGACTTGCCGAACGCAGCAACCAGTGCGGAGACCAGCTCGACGGCTGCTTGATGGTTACCGGCGCCCATTTCAGCTCGGGCCAGCCAGTAGCCGCAATCAATTTTTATTTCGCCTGAACAATTTTTGATCGCTTCGCCTAACAAGGAAACCGCTTGGGAGTAATCCTTTTGCCGAAACGCTATTTTTCCGAGGTTCAGCTTTGCCTCGCTGACAAGTTTGGAGTTAGCCTTATCAGTGCTTGCCGCAACGATTGAGTACCGTTGGGCGGCTGCTGGAAAGTTGCCCAGTGCCTGAAGTGCTTCGCCCAATCCTAATTGGTTCTCAAGAGTCATGCTGCTGTTGGGAAATAGCCTCAGCACAAGCTCAAACGCAGATTTTGCCAGCTGCGGCTCTGATCGGTCGAGCCTGATTTTCCCGAGATACGGTAGAGCAAATTCTACCAGTTCGTGGCTGGGGTGGTCTTGCGTAAACTGTTCTAAGATTTGCAAAGCATTTGCATTTTGGCCGGTTCTCCAAGCCGATTCTCCCATACGGAAGGTCGCTCGCGCGGTAAATTCGTTCAGTGGGTTCTCTCGAAGAAAACTCGCGTACCATTGATAGGCCGATTCGAAATCGCTCTGTTGAACACAACATTCGCCAAGGAAAAATTTGGCGGCCGCGCCGTGTTTAGCATGGCTACCTTTATTGATGTAGACTTGGAATGCGCCAGCGGCCTGTTGCCATTTTTGCTGCGCGTAAAAATCTGCGGCAACGGCGAAGTCAGCATCCAACGCCTCTTGGCTATGCTCTAGGTGGCTCTGCGCATAGAGACGCCCCGCCTGCGGAGACACAGGGCAAACGAAGCTCCAAGCGGCAGCTCCAATTAGAAGTGACGATGCAAGTTTCTTTATCGAGATGGGTTGAGTCATCAAGTCGCTCGGTAAATCTAACAGCGGAAAGGAGGACAGCCGCCCGACCGATTGGCTGCTTTCAATGGCCTAACGGCCGAGCAAAAAATTCGGTTGGCTGTGCGGTAATCGTTGCAACAAGCAAACTCGCTGCATTCGATAACGTTTATCGAACTATCGACCTGCGGTGCGATCGAAATCTATGCGAATCCGAGAGCTCATCGGTTTCGATTGGGCCGATATCACTAACTGTTCCTGTTAGCTAAACTGGGCAACCTGGAGGATTGCGGCTTTTTGCGTCTTCCGATCGATGTGTGAATTGCGTTCCCGCAAAATTTGTCGGTGCCAGCGCGAGCCGTTCGGTTCCAGTGGCTTAAGCTTCCATCGCGCGATGTCTACGCGCGCCATTTCCTATGCACTGAAATGAAGGCAAGCAAGATGCTTGCTCCACTGCTTTCGATCGTGTCCCCCTGCCTCCGAAGCAGCGGAAGTTCGCCCTCGTGAAGCGTTAAAAACTATAGGGTTCCAGCGCTTCGGGCTTGCGAATTCCTTTGCCGGCCGCAAAAGCCAGAATCCCTACGAAACGCTCGGTAGATTGATGGGTTTAAAAGCGTAAGAAGGCTGGAAGCCGGGCAAGCGAGAGCCTGAGCCTGTTGGGATTGCTCGTAAAGCTTACATTTTCGCACCGCTTTTTACCCAGTGTCTCACCACCACTGCGAGTCATGGGTTAAACTGAAATCCACACCACTTCACTTACAGGAGATTGCCTTGACCAACCAGAACCACTTACCTGAAACTCCGAAAACGACTACCGCCTCGTCGCGCCGAGACTTTCTGAAAAAGACATCTACGGTTGCGGCGACTGCTGCCACCGTAGCTGCAGCCACGCCATCACTGGCACTAGCGCGAAGTGCAAACGTGGCCGGTATCAACACGGTCAAAGTTGGTTTGGTGGGCTGCGGCGGACGAGGAACCGGGGCCGCGATTCAGGCAATGAACACCGAGAGCGGCAACGTGCAGTTGGCCGCAATCGCGGACGTATTCGAGGATCGCTCCAATCTCGCTCGCCAGCAGTTTGAACAAGAGCACCCCGACAAACTTTTGCTAAAAGACAGCGACGTCCACATTGGTTTAGACGGTTACAAAAAGGTCATCGAGTCAGATGTTGATCTGGTGATTTTGGCAACGCCCCCCGGTTTCCGGCCGCTGCATTTTGCTACCGCTGTGGAGGCCGACAAGCACGTGTTCATGGAGAAGCCAGTCGGCGTGGACGCGCCGGGCATCCGAAAGGTGCTCAAGTACGGCAAGATTGCTAGCGAGAAGAATTTGCTGGTACAAGTCGGCCTTCAGCGTCGCCACGAACGCGCCTATCGCGAGACGATGGAACAACTAAAAGGCGGCCTGATTGGGGATCTACTTTACAGCCGCGTCTACTGGAACAGCCGAGGCGTCTGGGAGAGACCACGCAAGGAAGGCCAATCCGAATTGGATTACCAAATGCGAAATTGGTACTATTTTAACTGGCTGTGCGGCGACCATATCGTGGAACAACACATCCACAACTTGGACGTCATTAATTGGTTGATGGACGACTATCCAGTCAAAGCGGCCGGTATGGGTGGTCGTCTGGTGCGCGACGGCATCGACAACGGCGAGATCTATGACCATCACGCTGTAGAATACACCTATGCCAACGGTCACAAGATGTTCAGCCAATGCCGTCATATGCCCGACTGTTTTAATTCCGTCTCCGAACACGTTGTCGGAACTAAGGGCTCGGCAGATATCTCCGAGGGACGGATTTTCTCTCCCGATGGAAAAGAGATTTTTAAATCGAATGAGGGTCCCGGACAGCGTGGCGGACACCAGCAAGAACACCACGACCTATTTGCAGATCTGGCTCAAGGGATTCTGCCAAACGAGGCCGAATATGGAGCCAACAGTACATTTACTGCAATTCTCGGTCGATTGGCAACCTACACGGGCAAGGAACTCGCTTGGGATGACGCGATCAATTCCGACGTTTCATTGGCTGAAGATTTGGCCAACATGCTGGACCTTGAAAATGGCGAGGCGCCCGTCAAGCCGGATGAGAACGGCAGATACAAAATCAACAAGCCCGGTGACAACGAAGGCGTGATTGATTGGAAGCCAAGAATGAAGGCTAGGAAGAAAAAGAAAAAGGGAAACAACAAGTAAGCTTCGTCATGGGGCTTGATAAGTGTTTGGTGGGGGCCAGTGGTCTGCCAACAATCACATTTTCAGGGAAAATTTTAGAAACAGGCCTTGAGCCCTCGGGCGGTTCCGCTACTATCTCGGTGCGGGATGGAGCAGCCCGGTAGCTCGCGAGGCTCATAACCTCGAGGTCGTCGGTTCAAATCCGGCTCCCGCAACTTATGAATAAAGGTCGATGTCGTTTGGCGTCGGCCTTTTTTCGTGTAAATTTTGTCAAGAAGCATGTTGTGCACCGAACCCGTGCAAACCCTTCGACCACATGGCACGTAGCTTGAAACAGTGAGGTCAACCTTTTCCGGATCCGCCTACGCGCAAGAACGCAAGCAACTGCCGACCCTCCCGCCGGGCAGGGGCGGAGGCGGGCCGACGGCGAGGACCAAACACCGAACCCAAACAAACAGTACAAGCCCGAAGCGCGAGTGAGGAATAACAAACAGTACAAGCCCGAAGCGCGAGCGAGGAATAACAAACAGTACAAGCCCGAAGCGCGAGCGAGGAATAACGAAGATCATTGAGGCTCCTTGCTGATGCGTCGGGTGAACATTTGCATGTATCTTTCCAAGACCTTTTCGAAGATGTTTACCGACGATCAGCAGAGCAACGAAAGAAAAGAAACGCTGAGGCGCAGAGAGCGCAGAGTTGTTTTATCAGAGATTTCCTCTGCGGCCTCCGCGCCTCCGCGTTTAAATTTTTTTTGTGTTATTGCCATAGAAAGCGAAGGATCTAAGATTCCTAGATCGCGCTAAGCCAACTGGCTCCACCAAGACGACTAGTTGCTATACGAATTACATGAAACCCTCCTACCAAAACTCAACAGCGTTGCTCGCTCTGACCTTCGCGCTAACTTTGCTGTCGATCGGCTGTGAACAAAAGGTGCCTCAGCGATTGAACGTAACGACGCCGGCGCAACCAGTCGCACGCGTGCGACCGTGTAACGTCCTGTTGATCGGGCTTGATTCTTTGGCCGCCCCCATGAAACGCCAATGGGCGGCTCGACACGAAACGCCGCTGACGATCACTCAAGTCAGCAAATCTGAGTTTGAAGAATCAAAGATGCAGGTGGCCAACGACATCAATGCGTTAGTCTATCCGTCGGACATGATGGTCGAACTGATCGACAACAAGAAGATTGACCCGCTGGAAAGCGTCTTTTACGACAGCGATGAATTCAACAAGTTCTCTTTACTAAAGCACTACCGCAAAACAGGAATTCGATTCGACGGGAAACCTTTCGCTGCCGCCTGTGGCGGTCCACTGTTCGTCCAAATCTATCGTGCGGACCAATTGGCGGCAGTCGGCCAGTCTGTTCCCGCGACTTGGCAGCAGCTGATCAAAACGCAAAAAGCTCTCGCCAGCCCTGAAGCAGAGGACTCCGCTGCCACATCAATCGCCATTCCCTTGGGCGAATCTTGGGCAGCGGCATCTTATCTGGCTGTCAGCAGTCCGTACGTTCGGCAATTCGGTAGCTTGTCGGTGCTGTTCGATCGCAAGACGATGAAACCAATGTTGGAGTCGGCCGGCTTTGTCCGCGCTCTAGATGAACTGAAAGAATTGATCGCAGCCAATCCGCAATCGTTAGAGATGGATCCAGCTGCGGTTTACGCCGCGTTACGATCCGGGCAGGCCGCGATAGGTCTCACTTGGCCTCAAACCGACGCGGCAAGCGCCGGCGAGGCAGAATTGGTCTCTCAAAAAGTGCTAGACGAATTGCGAGTTGCATCGGTTCCCGGCACAGATGATTTTTTTGACTCTAACGACCGGCGGTGGATCAGGCGCGAGTCGGGCCAGAGTGTGACGGTTAACTTCCACAACATGCCGGGGGTGATGGTCAGTAGCAGACGCTCGCGCGGCCGCAAACAGGCAGCCGAGCAGTTTATCGCTTGGCTGACCGAGCCGGGCATCGGCGAGATTCTGTTCGGTCGAGATCAACGTTCAGGCCCTTTTCGGGCGACGCATCTTGCGAAACTGGAATCATGGGGAGATCCACAAGCCACCACTGAGTTTCGTGAGTCGTGGTCGGAGGTGTTGCGTCAGGCCCACGACCAACCGCTGATCATGATCTTTCCCAAGATTGCTCGATCAAGCCAGTATTTGGATTTGCTCGATAAAGGAATTCGCAAATGCCTGCTGGAGGATTTGCCTTCCCAAGATTCATTGGCCGAGATCAGTCAGCAGTGGGAGACGTTGACCGAATCGATTGGTCGTCAAAAGCAATTGAGATTGCTGGAACGGAACGAGAGTTTTTAGATTCTTGAAGTTGCCCTATTACAAGCCCGAAGCGCGATAGGATTTTGCATCAATTTACTACGCCGTTGGTAGTACCGCCTTAAGGCGGAATTGTAGACTTCCGGCTTACGCCGGTACTACGAACGACTTACAGTCCTCAATGCAAAATCCTAGCGAGCGAGTGAACATTGGCAGACTTTCCAATCTCTTGCGAGATCAGATACGAGAGCCTTCGATTTTCTAACCCGCCGTGAGATTTCTTTAGTTGCGCTACTACAAGCCCGAAGCGCGAGCGAGTGAATATTGGCAGACTTTCCAATCTCTTGCGAGATCGGCTACGAGAGCCTTCGATTTTCTAACCCGACGCGTTAGCGAGGCGCGGTCCCAGACTTTTATAGCATGAGAAAAAAGCCAAGTTCGTTTAAGGACTCTTTTCGATGCGACTATTTATTTGCCGCAAACTTTTGGTTAGAATGCTGCTTCGACCAAAAGTCGAGCGGGCCAGTAGCTCAGTTGGTTAGAGCAGGGGACTCATAATCTCTATGGCAAATCAAGATATGCGGTTTTTACAGGGTTTTAAACGGAAAACAATTCTATAAAATACACAGATCACACGGATTCGTAACGATTTAGTACGGATTTAGTACGGGGCTGTAGCTCAGTTGGTTAGAGCAGGAAACTCATAATTTCTTTGTCGCGGGTTCGAGTCCTGCCAGCCCTATTTGATTCGATCAGATTGAAGTGCGGTGTTTAGAAACTTAGCGCCCGCTTGAAATTTTCTTTGATGAGTGTCGGAACCCGGGCGGCCAGTTTGATTGGTGTCGCTTTTGAAATCACTGACAGGGGTAGCTCGTACATTCAGCAGTGTAATTCGCCGTTCACTACATCAAGAACAGCTCGGGTGGTGTCGAAACCAACGGTTTGCGGTCGACCAAAAAGGGCGAACCACAAACCGGGGCCGGCACAGACGCTCGCGATCTTGACTCCGTGACGTGCGGCTCATTGGTTTTAGAATGTACAAGACTACCCATACGGTAGTCGAAGTGCATTTTTATCATTTCCCCATTCTTCCATTATGGGTACTCTTTCAGGACCAGCCGCACCTGCGAACAACGTGGCTCACATCACCGGCAAACCATTCCTAGGATTCAGGAATCGAACGCTCAGCGTTCGGTTGTTCTTTCAAGAACGCCACAAGGGCGAAGCGTGTTCCGAACGTGCCTATCAACGGTCGTTACTCCAGAAGGCCCAATTGCTAACACAAACACTGACTCGATTGCGAACTTCCATCGAGTCAGTGAGATATGAGTAGGCCAGCTACTCCCCTCTCTCGTTCGAGGCTTCGGTTTACCCCCTTGCCTCGGACACTTCTTATAATTTTCTCCAATTTTATCATGTGTTTTAACTCAACCGCAAATAGTTCTTCGCTCAAAGCAGATTTTGAGGCGGGGCAGCTCAACGAACAGGAAACGATCGAGTTCTTTCAAGAGCTAATCGACTCCGGCCTTGCTTGGACGATGCCGGGCAGCTACGGGCGCACCGCTATGGCGATGATTCGTAGTGGCAAGTGCCTTCTCGGCACAGAGGGACATCAGGATGCCTATGGCAACTATGTTCCTAGCCGTAACGAAGTCCAGCCAGGAACGCCGGGCTCGCAGGCGTTCGTTCTCAACAGCCTTGCAAGCTAAGTGCACTCTCCCCCACTCCGACAATCATCGGAGTGGGTTTTATTTTATTCCCTTTAAACGTATATGAATTCAAAAGAGAACAGAAAGGCAGACAACAAATATAAGTTTCGTATCTTTGCTAGAGCTAGTGACTACTTGGTCGCCGACATTTGGGCTCGTGATGAAGAAGAGGCAAATCGAATCGCACCCGAACATGACGGCGGCGACTATCGAACTGTGGCTGGCTCTTGGCAGATCGAAGAGATTCGCAAGGTAACAGAAGAAGATTTAGCCTTCGAAAGTTTTCAGCCACTCAATTAGCAGGCAAGACGCAAATTTTTATCATTTACAATCCAAACTTATGGGACAATATTTCAAAGCTATTAACCTCGACAAGCGCGAAGTCGTTTGTCCATGGTGCCTGAACGGAGGTGCCAAACTCTGGGAGTGGACGGCAAATCGCCAAGGAGCCATCTTCACATTGCTGCTACGACAAAGCAGTGCAACGGGTGGTGGCGACTATGGCGGCCCAGAGCCACAAATGATCGAGCTGACTAGCGACAATGCCGCTGAGACTCTCAACGAACTAATGGCGAAAGGGCTCGCACGAGAGGGAATGGATATGCCAATCCCCTCTTCCTCCGTGGTGGGTCGTTGGGCAGGTGACCGGGTGGCATTGGTCGGCGACTATGACGCTTCTGGACTTTACAAACAAGCCAAGTCATTCACAAACATTAGTGAACAATTGGTCGAAGAGTGGAACCGGTTTATCGGTGACAATGTGAACCTTCAGCTGACATACAATCCATGCAGTTGCACTGATAGCGAATAAACCAACCACCATTAACGGCAATCCCGTAGTCCCCTCCTCGGTGGCTTCGGGATTTTTTTATGCTCGCTGGTGTCTGATATTGACGCTGAAACTTTACCAACGGCGTCAAACAACCAACTTCGGTTGGTCTTTGCCTTTAGCTGATTTCCATCTGTCAATTCCACATCGGCGTGTCTGGTTGAGCGCGTCAAAACGGCAAGAGAAATGCCGAGTACACGAGCAAGCATTTGCCTTGCTTATGTCGCGCTACAACCGTGTCCCCTTCTCCATTTTGGATTTAAAAGCCAATAAGTTATGCACGCTCGTTTACAGAGGTCTTCTAGTCATCGTCACGCTATTGACACGCGTATTGTGACTCGCCATTAGCATAGCGAGCTAGACCATGGTGACGTGCCGTTGATATTGTGCACGGCATCGTCGTGTAGGTGTAACGATCAAGCCGTGACATTTGAGCGAGCAAATTTTGTGTTCATTCAGCAGAAAGCCTGCAATAGACGCGTACACAACATGCCATAGGGCTTGGCAAGTCGTTTTGCTTTTAGCCGAGTTCACTTTGCGCTAAACTGAGCACGCTCATACTCCCCTTACCTATGACCGAACAATTCTTGAGTCTCAAAGAGGCTGCTGAACATACCGGAAAGTCTCGAAGCTCACTTCGTCGATTCGTCGAGAAAATCACAAAGACAACAGACCATACTGATCGAAACCTGATTCAGCCCGATGTCGATGAAGTTGCACGGCTCCATTCCGAGAGCCATCCTTTTTCTTGGCGGGTAAGCGCAACCCTGTTGGATCGTGAATTTGCGAAGCAGGGGACTAGCTCAAGCGAGACAGGTGGCAATCAGAAGCAAAGTAGTTCCGCAAACGAGGAACTTTTAAGCCAAGCAATCGGAATGCTAAAAACAGAACTAGAAGCAAAGAACAAACAAATCGCCGAATTTCAAGAACGGCAACGCGAAACCAACGTCTTGTTACAACAAACTACTGAGAAGCTAATGCTTCTTACCGATGGACAAAAGAAACCTTCAAAAGGCGACGAAGCAGTAACAGTTTTCTCAAATCAAAATGCAGAGCAGGGGATTCCACCAAAGCCGAAAGACGACGAAGCATCCTCGAAGCCCAAACGCGAATCACTCTGGGACAAAATGCGAAAACCACTTTTCCAACGCTAGATGATAGCTCGTGCCGATAACCAAAGGGCAATTACGTCAACAGACAAGACACACGCAAGCGGTGAGAAGGGGAGTCAGCCCTTTCTTGGTTTTGAGCCTCTCAATTCAAACTACGTCTACTGCCCAAATCAGTTTCTAGACATCTGCTTGAAGAGCAATTCGCGTGGCATGGTTCGTAGCGTAGCATTTATCTTGCGCCAAACGCTTGGCTGGTTGGATGCCAACGGACAACCAATCAATCAAACCGTTCGTGTTCCATACACTCGCTTAATCAATGAGGCGGGGGTAAGCGAACGAGCGATCCCGAAAGCAATCAGCCTCGCTTTAGCAAGTGGATTTATCCACTGCGATGTTAGTCCAACGCCTGACCGGAAGGAGCAGGCCGGAGCAGCCGGCGAATATACTTTGAAGTGGGACCAATCGGGAATGCACACAAAGTCATTTTCTGACTTCGATGGGTTTTACATTGGCGAGGGGCATCGCAGCCCAATCCCGAACTCTTTTTTTGATATTGTGATACCTAACGAAACCCTTTCTGTAACCAAAGTTGTTGGAGCGATTCTTCGTCATACGATCGGATACGAAAATCAGTTTGGTGGCCGACGAATGTCTCACCCTCTTAGTTGCACCTCGCTCCAGAATTACACCGGCCTCAGTGACCGCAAAACAGTAGTCTCGGCGATTCGACACGCGGTTGATGCGGGCTATATAGAACGCATCCAAGAAGGCCAGTTTCATCCAAATAAGAACGTTCAAACGGCAGCTGTTTACGGCGTTAAATGGCTTGCAAAAACAAATGTTCATGCAACCACCGCAAAAACCCCAACAGTAAACAACGACGGCAATAATCCCACCAGCACCACCGCAAGAACCCCAACAGCCAACCACCGCAAGAACCCCAACAGTATAGAAACAACAAAACTAAAAGACACTTTGAAACAACAAGCTGCTGTAAATCAAGATTCAATCATTCAGCAACGGCTAGTAGCTGAAGGCTTTGAGCCTGCTGCTGCAGTTAAACTTATCGAAAAGAGGGGACTCGATATCGCTTCTCGCCAGCTGGATTGGCTCGACGAACGCAAGCCAAAGAACCGTTTGGCTATGTTGCGAAAAGCAATCGAAGAAGACTGGGCTGAGTCAACAACGTTTCAGGCGAAAAAGAAAATCGCTGAAGCTCGCAAACGAGATGCTGCAAAAGCGATTGCGAAGCAAGTTGAAGACAGATTTATTGAAGAACGAAAGCAACAACGCCAAGATCGAAAGCAAAGACTGATGACAGAATGGGGAATTGCGAGCGATGCCGAGCGTGCCAATTGGATCGCCTCAGCGGTCGCTCGAGAATCATCGACGGCCATACGAAAAATTCTGGCAAAACTAGAACCACAAACTGAAAAGCCGCACGTTCAAGTGCTTGATGAAATTGCGTTTGAGAGGGGACTAGAGCCTGTAACTTTGATACGCAACATTGACGAACCAACATCGGTTGCAGAGCAACCTCGGCAATCTAAACTTGCGCCTAGTTCACGTTTACAAATCCCAATTCGGAATTCCCCACCAAAAGAAAAAATGCCGACTGAATTGGCGTCATTTTGATGTGCACAGAGTGACTGTTAATTGACCTTTGATCAGGTCGTCTAAAAGGTCAACCAACAGGTCGATGCAATCGAACCTGTCCACCGCTTGGCACAGCCAAGAAGCCCCACGATGAGGGCGGAGGCGTCGCTAGTACTGAACGTACGCGACCCGGGCGGATCCGACGGCGCTTAGGAAAGCTTGCGGCCCGCCCGGGTCGCGTACTTCGTTCCCCTTCGGTCACTGCATCCTGCGACGCCCCGCCGCACACCTCTCTCCATGGCGGAGCCGCCCTACCCGCTGGCGAAGCCAGCGTCCGCTCAAGTCAGCCCTACACTTCGCAATCGCGTCAGACAATGTGACAAAAGCATTGTCGAAATAATTCGGTCTCGGTCACCGAAGCAGTTTACGGACTTGAGGAGTGAATGTCTTGGGCATTAGTTTGCGGGAAGAGCCCAAAATCAAGGCTTGGTATTAATTCACAAGTTTAGAAGCGAATCACAATCTTCAAGGAAGATCGCTTCAGTCGGTAGGTAGCATCGTCCAAAGCTCGGGCCGTCCGACATTACAATGCACCGACCTCGACAAGAACCCCATACAAGCCCACGAAAAAAACAACGTCGTTCGGGCGACGTTCCACGCGTAAACGCCCGTTATTGGCTCTGCGAAATCACGCTTGGAGGCAAAAAAGAAGCTTGTTGTCGAGAGTCTAAGTTTACTTTGGTGAAAGAAAACATTACGTAACAAATGCCCAAAAGCCGAGTCACCCCCCCCAAACTGTAATTTCCTTGTTGTTCAATCTGGCGATCACGCGGTTGGAACAATAGCGGATCCAAAATCTTCATAATCGAGATGCTTTGCAAAGCTCCGACCTACAACGACAGAACAGGGAATCAAAACAAAATGAATGATCTCGTGAAAGCAATGCGAATGGTTGTTGCTGATACTTACGCCATCATCGGACAAACGCATCTTTGCCATTGGAACGTGAGAGGGAATTCCTTCTTCTCATTGCATCAGGCATTTGAAGAACAGTACACTGATTAACTGCTTTGCGGGCAAGAAGTCAGCCAGCTAAGTTGGTTCACGAAACCAATAAAAAACCGACCTGAAATAAATTTCCAGGCCGGTCTAAGTGGAGGCGGCGGGGACGGAAAAATTGAACGTCTCATCGTCGATAAGAAGCACGGCTTTTCATGGCTGAATCGCGTTTCACAAGAAATTGAAAATCGGTCGAAAGGGTACAAAATCAGACACGCTTTCAGACAAATCAGACAGCCAACAAACTCGGCACTAAGAAAAGTTAAGTCAAATGTTCGACTGTCGTTGAGAAACGGATGTCGAACGTCTCAATAGCGAGCTCACCTATTCGAGTCCACTAATTCTTGGCAAATACTTTCAGCGAAATCAAAACTGGCAAACTGGTTGGCGTCGAATAGGCCACCTGTGCTGAAGACGTTGAACTCGATGACTTTAGTGCCCATCAAGTCGATGCCGACCAGAGTGATTCCGTTTTCAAAAAGGATTGAGGCAGCCGTCAGAGCCGCTTCGCGCTGTGCGCCCGAAAGTGACAGCGGTTGAGCCGTTCCGCCCGCGTGAAGGTTGGCGCGAAAATCGCCGTCGGCGGGAATTCTATGAATGCCAGCAAAGTGCCCGTTGTGCTGCAGCAGTTTGCCGCCTGAAACAACCACCCGTTTGTCGCCCGGTTCCGTTGTTTCGATGAACTCTTGGACGACAATGCTCTGATCGCCAAAGCGCTTGGCCAATTCTTCCTCAAGCCGGTCGGTGACTGAGCCAATGCGGATCACATTGTTGCCACGTGAGCCCAGTACGGGTTTGATCACGCATGCGCGACCAAAATCTTTGACAAACGCGACGGCTTCATCGTATTTCTGCGTCACCAACATTTGCGGACGATATGGTTGTGGTAACAGAGCGATCGCGGCCTTGCTGGCGAAGAAAGCCAAACTCACCGGATCGTTAACGACGCGGATGCCAAGCGCCTTGGCGATCTGACATAGCTCCAGAAACAGATTGTGCTTGCCGCGGTTCTCGAGGTCGCGTCCCGGATTGGTCCGGATCAAAATCAAATCATCTGGGCCGATTGCCAATTGACGGAATGAGTCGCTGGTAACGGACTTTGTAAATTGTGCGACAACAGCGGAATCGGCGTCCGTCGGTATTTCCAATTGAATGGCAGCGGCTCGTAACTGCATTGGCGACTTGGCGCTAGACCCATCGAGCGAAATTCCATCGACATCGCACAGCCAAACTTTGTGGCCTTGACGGTGGAATGCGGCAATCAACCAAGCCGTCGTCTGTCGAGCCCCGATCTCTTGCACGCGATTGACGAAAACGAAGACACGCATGAGTTAACCTTCCGGCGTTTCAATTTTGCAGAACGTGCCGTCAAGAGAACAGCCGCTGATGCTTTCAAATTTGGCGCGTTCTGCTTCATCCATCAGCACGCCAAGGTGAAGGATGCGGGCACCGGTTTGGCCAATTGGATTAATACAATGACCGATCGCAATTCCGTCCTCGGGAGCGCGATACTCTTTGATGGTGTCGCCAAAAATGTTGACTTGGGTCGCGATCAAATCACCCTGGTTGAAACGATCGGCGATCTTGGGAATGCAACGCATCATGCCGCCACGCTCGGTCAGAATCCAGTATGACTTCTTACACAAGATCGGTGGTTTGGTCACCGTCTTGGGCAGCGTTGCCTTCGACGGGATCATACCAACGTGATTCAGGATACGCCGAATGCCTTTGACCGTTCTGGCAATCGGGTCACGTTGGAACTTTGCCGGATCGCAGATCTCGACCGTGATCGCTGGCGTCCCGGCTTCGGCGGCCGTTCCGCGCAACGTGTAATCGGAAGGCGGATTGTGAACGATGATCTGCGGGCGCAGTAAGTACGCCATCTGTGCCGTCATTTCCTGTTTGAGATCGGCGCGAACGTACAGCGAATTGACTCGACCTTCGCTGGCGGTGTGCAGGTCAACCAGAAAGTCAAAATGCTGAGTGATCCGGTCGACCAGGTTGTACGCGTAGACTTGCGAGATCTTGCCGTTGGGTTTGCCGGGGAAGATATGATTCAAATCTTGGCCGTCGGTGAATTCGCGTTTCTCTTCCAATAGGCCCGGCATGTTGGCAGCGACCAAGCAGACGATCGTTCCGCGTAGCGTTTTCAAATTGATTTTTTGCAGCAGTTGGTGAATGACCGGGATGCCGTTCAGCTCATTGCCGTGCAAGGCGGCTGTGATGCCAAAGAGCGGGCCGTCTTTCTTCCCGCGTGCGACCACAACAGGAACTTGAATGGGGCGGCCAATTCCATTTTCAACAATCTCGATGAACAGACGCGAAAACTGCCCCTGAGGTAGCGATTCAATTTCGAGGCTGTCGACACGTTTGACGTGCTTTACGTTTTCATAGCCGTTGGTGATGTTCGGCTGAATAAATTCGTTCAAAACTTGATCTCCGCGTTGAACCTTTGATCAGGATTGATGGATTGGAACAGTTTCTTCCGGAACTTGCCTTTGGTGTTAATCAAACTTTTGGCCATTTCGTCAATCGCAACGACGCACATGACGGTTTGAAGATAACTTTCGATTAGGTCATCGAGCCCAAACCCCAGTCGATTGAAGTCACGGCTGTCGACCAGCAATAGTCGTTCGGGCTGAGTGCCGAAGCTACCATCTTCATTCTTCACCGACAGGTTGGTTCCCAACATGTCCCAAGAAGCAGCACCGTTCTCAAGATCCGTCGTCAGTGGCTTGCGGGCGCGGCGCGCGTAGATGGCGTTGGGGAAAAAACCATTAGGCGAAACGCCAACCATGAATCGAAGATCGGCCGCATAGAGATTCATCTTGCGGTCAGGCATCGTGCCGACGTGGAACAAACGTCCGAACTGACTTTGGGAACTCCACTTGGAATTGCCGATCAAGGATTGAACGATGTAGTGATCGTATTTGTGCTCCGTATCCATGAAAGCGTCCAGTTCTTCTTCGGACGTGATCGTATAGACGCCCTGCCCGGCATTGGAGTAAGGAACTTTGACGACTGCCACGCCACCCATCCGTTGCACCCAGATTGGAACTTCTTCTTTCGAGACGTCCCAGATTGTTTCGGGAGTATGGATCTTTAAACCCGTCTCAATGCGCGACGCGTTGTACAAGTCATAGGCTTTGGAAGCCACAAGTTTGTTGCGGCCGCCGGCAAGACAAACCAAAACTGGGTTAAAGATCAGTGTCTTTGTTGAGTGAGCCGGAATTCGATTCCAAGGTTGTTGGGTGACGTATCGGAAAGCTGCCTTGATTGGAACCTTTTCGCCGTTGTAGTGAACAAACATCATTCCTTTTTCGTCAAAGGAAACGGTGCGTCCGGAGTCCGCCGCATGGAACGGCACCAACCACACTTTCTGTCCGGTCAAGTCCGCCATCGTCGCGGCGTAGCCCGA
>CALHPU010000155.1 GCA_938036435.1 uncultured Pirellulaceae bacterium
TGCAGGCTGCTGACCCCACCGCCGATAGCGATACCGTCTCGCCGGCCGGCAAATTGGCCGATCTGACCAGCGAGCAACTTCATCAGTATCGGATGATCAAATTCCTGACCAACAATAAGTCCGACCTTGCCCGTCAGTTGAACGTTCCCGTAAAAAGCCTGACCGTTGGGTCGTTGAGTAATGAATCGTGGAAGGCGATGGTGATTGAGATGCCAGAGTTTTTGGATGATCGGTCAGCGCGGTGGATCAAACGATCAGTCCTTCCCGCATTGGCGCAGAACGATTCGAATTTATTGATCTTAAAGTTCGATGATTGCACAGGAGACCCCAACGCATCGGTGAAAGTGGCGCGCTTCATTGCGGAATTGAACCCCGCAAAAATTCGCACTGCGGCAGTGATTGAAAAATCGGCCCGTTCGGGCGCTGGTTTGATCGCGCTGGCGTGTGACCAAACTCTGATGAAGAATCAAGCCACCATCGGTGGATTTGGACCGAGGCCGGATCCTGATGAACCTCCCGCGGGTAGCATCTCGCCGCTGCGTCATCGCAGCTATGAACTGGATGCGAAATCGATCGGCGGCGCGAAAGAAAAAGACTGGTCAATCCTAATGGCAATGATCGATGCCGAAACAAGCATCGGACGTTATCGCAGTATCGAATCAGGCCAGAAACGCCTTCTCTCAAAAGGCGAACATGAGAACCTCGTTGATGCCGATGACTGGAAATTGCAGGGACAGCTAGAAACGATGAAAGGAATTCCGGCTCCAGTCGCCCGGCAAGAGGAACTATCGGCGATGACCTTTGACTCGTTTGACGAAGTCCAAGCCTTCTATCAACTCTCGCAGCCTCCGGTGCCGCTGGTCAAAAGCGACACCGATCGCTGGGTCGAATCGCTGGCAATGTTTCTGACCACGCCGGGCGTACCGTTCATGCTGTTGCTGGCCGGTTTCTTTTGTGTTTCAACCGAGATGTCGGCACCCGGATTAGGGCTGCCGGGGTTTCTGGCGGCGATCTGTTTTACGGCATATTTCTGGAGCCAGTTCTTTCATGGCAACGCCGAGTGGTTCGAGGTGTTGCTGTTTATTGTCGGGGCCGTATGTGTCGCGGTAGAGGTCTTCGTGGTTCCCGGAATAGGAATCTTTGGCGTCGGTGGCGTCATCATGATGGCCGTTGCAATTGTACTGGCCGCTCAATCATTTATTATTCCTCAGAACTATCGACAGCTAGAGCAACTGCCGATGTCACTTTTTCCGCTCATCGGAGCTGGATTCGGGCTGGTCACGGCCGTGCTGATCTTGCCCAAGCTGCTGCCCAACACGCCGTTCTTGCGAGGCATCATTCTCTCGCCGCCAGCGCGCGAGCAAACGGGGCTGGAAACTCGAAGCGACCCGGAGGCCACTGCTGATTATAGCCATCTCAATGGGCAGGTCGGCCAAGCGGTGACCAAACTGCGGCCGTCGGGACGCGCCAAATTTGGCAATCGCGTGTACGATGTGATTACCCAAGGACTCGTGGTCGACAAAGGAGCCAAGGTGAAAGTCGTCGAAGCGGTCGCTAATCGGGTGGTCGTCGAATCAGTCGCGGCAGCAGAAGACATCCAGTCAGAAGGAAACGCGTGATCTCTCTACCGATGCACTACTGGTCAATGATCTGCCTCGCGGTAGCCTTCATGTTTCTGGTATTGGAACTGTTTGTGCCGTCAGCCGGAGTCTTTGGTCTTGTTGCAGCGGTATTTGTTATCGTCAGCATCGTGGCCGGTTTCTGGTATCATCTGGCCTTTGGCGCTGGAGTGCTGTTGGCAATCATGATCGCGACACCATTCTTGTTCGCCATCGCAGTCAGAATCTGGCCGCACACACCTATCGGAAAACGAATTCTCATTGGCGACCGCAGTAAAGACAAAGTGTTGCCCAAAGGATCACACTACACCAAAATTTCGAATCAGGCCGGCCGCACGGGCGTGGCAAAAACCAAGATGTACCCCAGCGGTATCGTCTTGATTGACGGCGACCCCTTTGATGCCGTCAGCAATGGATTCCCGATCGATCAAGGCGAACCGGTTCGAGTTGTTTCGGTGGAAGGAAATCGGCTACGCGTTCAAAAAATCGAAGACGAAGAACAAATTTCGGAGACCTCCTCAAGCCCTGCTGATTCTGTCGCATCCAACGACGCCATGTCGCAGACCTTAGAGGACTTGGACATCGAGGATTTCGAATTGGGTGAATCCGGTTCTTCCCAGCAATAAACATTTTAAAATTGAACTATGAAACACATTCGTAATTTTTGCATCATCGCCCACATTGATCACGGGAAATCCACCCTCGCCGATCGTCTGATCCAATCTTGTGGTGGAGTTGAACAACGCAACTTCCATGACCAGATGCTCGATTCGATGGACATCGAACGTGAACGCGGCATCACGATCAAAAGCAACACCGTCTCGCTGGATTACACTGCACCAGATGGTCAGAAGTATCTGCTGAACCTGATCGACACGCCCGGCCATGTCGATTTCTCGCATGAGGTCCGTCGTAGTTTGATGGCTTGCGAAGGCGCTTTGATCATCGTCGATGCATCACAAGGCGTCGAAGCGCAAACGGTGGCCAATCTGTATCTGGCCATGGAGTACGATCTGGAGTTGCTGCCGGTCATCAACAAGATTGATCTGCCCTCAGCCGACATCGAAAAAGCCCAAGAAGCGATCGACGCGGAACTGGGACTCGACCCATTCGCCGCCATACCGGTCTCCGCAAAAACTGGCGAAGGAATCGAAAAAATTCTCCAAGGCATTGTTGAAAGCTTACCGGCTCCCGAGGGAGACCCAAATGCTCCTTTGAAAGCGCTAATCTTCGACGCCCATTTCGACAAATACCGGGGCGTGATTCTCCAAGCTCGGATTATTCAGGGAACACTCAAAGCAAAAGATAACATCCACTTCATGCACGGCGGACGCGACTACCGAGTCGATGAGGTCGGATACAACCAGTTGAAGCTCAATCCGCAAGACAAGTTGTCCGCTGGCGAAGTTGGTTACATCGTTGCCGGCGTCAAAAGTGTTCAGGACATTGAAATTGGCGATACGATCACGCTGGTCGATCGACCAACAGATGCGCCAATCCCCGGCTATCAAAAGGCACGGCAGGTCGTATTTTCCTCGGTCTATCCGATGAGCACCGACCAGTACAAAGACCTCACCAAAGCATTGGACAAACTTGCGATCAACGACGCCGCGCTGACCTATGAAAAAGATTCATCGGCTGCGTTGGGTTTTGGATTTCGCTGTGGGTTCCTCGGGCTGCTGCATCTGGACGTTGTCCAAGAGCGCCTGCAACGCGAATTTGATCTGGGTTTGGTCATCTCCGCTCCGTCGGTAAAGTACAAGGTAATGCTTAGAGACGGCAAAGAGATCGAGGTCGACAATCCGGGCTACTGGCCAGACCCGACGCAAATTGAATCGGCGACCGAGCCCTTTATCAAGGCATCGATTCTGACTCCCGAGGAACATGTTGGGCCGGTGATGGAACTGTGCCGCGAACATCGATCCGATAGCCAGACGATGAACTATCTGTCGGCGGGACGCATTGAAGTCACCAGCGAGATGCCACTGGGCGAGGTGCTGTTTGACTTCTACGGAAAATTGAAAATGATCACGCGCGGTTACGGATCGTTCGACTACGAACCGATCGAGTACCGCAAAACGGACATCGTAAAGGTCGATATTCTTGTCAACAAAGAACCGGTCGACACGCTTTCGTATTTGGTGCACCGCGATAAAGCGCGTACTCGGGCTCTGCAATACTGCGAGCGACTGGCCAAAGAGATTCCTCGTCACCAGTTCAAGATCCCGATTCAGGGCGTGATTGGCGGGACAGTGATCGCCCGTTCGACGATTGCTCCATTTCGCAAAGACGTTACCGCAAAACTTTACGGCGGCGACGTGACGCGAAAGAAGAAGTTGCTGGAGAAGCAGAAAAAGGGAAAGGCGAAAATGAAGCAGTTCGGCAGCGTCAACATCCCGCAAAAGGCATTCGTCGCCGTGCTGAAAAACGAGCAGGAGTAATTGAGCCGCTGAACACGCTGAATTTCGCAGAAATAAACTAACGTGCGTTTGATTAGATTGTCATTTCCACGCATCTCTACACACAGCCTGCGAAGAACCTTGTCTCATCAATTG
>CALHPU010000156.1 GCA_938036435.1 uncultured Pirellulaceae bacterium
CTCAATTCTTGGTGGCGGAGCAACTGAAGTCGTCCAAGATCTCACGACAGCCGACCTTCAGATAAACAAGACGAACATCTACGGAACGCAGTATAACTTTCGTTCCAATATTCGCTACGACAACAACGACAACATTTCCAGCACGTTTCCATCGTCGTATTCGTCTTTTTGGGAGGCGACAGCCCGTCATCCACTCTTACAAGGGAGCGGATTTGCATTCAACCAAATTGCCGGGCCCAACAATCGGCCCGGTTTTCGCAACACTTCGGGCATCGCCATCGCGCGGATCAACAACAAGATCTCCCAAGCGCGTTTCGAACAGGGTGTGGTTACATTCATTGACGAGGTCGTCGACGCGTATTGGAGTTTGTATTTCGCCTATCGCAATTTTGACACCACCCGCACAGCGCGCGATGGATCGCTGGAGACTTGGAACGTCGTAAAAGCGAGATTTGACAACGACCTCGAGGGCGGCGAAGCCGACAAAGAAGCCCAAGCGCGTGAGCAATTTTATCAGTTTCAACAGCAAACAGTTCTGGCCTTTAACGGAAACAACCAAGGAACCTCTGGTGTACTTCAAGCCGAGGCCAATCTTCGACGTTTACTTGGGCTGCCGCAGTCTGACGGGACGATCATCCGTCCAACCGAGCAACCTTTTATGGGCGACGTTGCGTGGGAGTGGAGTGCATTATTGTCCGATTCGTTGGTAAACCGGGTTGAGATCCGCGAGCAACTCTGGCGACTCAAGCAGCGCGAACTCGAACTATTTGCTTCAAAGAATTTTCTCCAGCCTCGCCTCGATGGTATCGCGACCTTTCGCAACAACGGTTTCGGCGATCGTCTGGTCGGGGGAGACAGCCGCTTCTCAAGCGCTCTGACCGACAGTATATCTGGTGACCATAATGAATGGGAACTTGGAGTTACGCTTGACGTACCGATTGGATACAGGCAGGCTTGGGCGGGTGTTCGCAACGCGGAGCTGAGAGTGATCCGTGAAAAAAATGTGTTGACCGAACAGGAAAAACAGATTGCGCATGATTTAGGATCTGCCATTCGCGGCCATCGACTGGCCTTCCGATCTGCACAACTCGCCCACAACCGCATGCTGGCCGCTCAAGACACCTACGAAGCTCGGCAGGCCGCTTTCGAAGCCGACGGTGTGACTCTTGATTTGTTATTGGATGCTGTGCGTCGAATGGCAGATGCTCAGAACCAATTCGATCGCGCGCAGGTTGACTTGCAATTGGCCACCGAAGATGTTTTTCGCCAAAGTGGCGGCTCACTTGCCAATCACGCGATCAACATCTCACGTGCAGATTTGGCCAGCAACCTGTGTTACGGTGGTGAATGTCCTCCGTCGGCCTACGGTGGACTGCCCAATCTTCGCCGTCGTATCAGGAATGCTTTGACCGATCCGCAAAACGCGCGTTCGTTAGACTATCGGTTCTAAGGCTGCTTCCTGAAGATCGCCATTCGCTTGGAGATGGCAGTGCACTTGGTGCATCTTCGGAGAGGCCGTGGTTTTACTGATAGTCCGACACATCTCCGCGGTTCGCTGACGTATTTTGAAAATGCACATGTGGAAGCTAATTTCACATTCTGATCGAAAAAACGCTCGTTAATTTGAAATTGAGAAGCGTTTCAACACAAGCCCGATGCGCCAGTGAGGGATCCGCAAATCCTCGGAAATATCCACTCGCTCGCGCATCGGGCTCGTATTTGAGCAAATTCACAACTGAGTAGCCGGGTTACGCTTTTGCACTTGCTAAATCAAGCTTTTGATAACATCACACGTCCGACGCGAAAGGATACATTGTTTTAGCTCAAAGGATTGAGGCCGAAGCTTTGACCGTGGAAGATAGTTTGAGCAGCTCAACCGTACAAGCGAACCGCTTACTTCTTATTGAGTTCCTGTATCGCACGCGCGACGCTTCGTGAGGAACGTTCGATTCGATGCTTGTCGTCAATTCGAACATTGATGATTTCTTTCGAAACGATCGCGGCAGGTTTGCTTGCCATGTTTCGAAGAACCTTCCTCTGAAGCTGGATCGGCAGCGTTTTGAGTGCCGGTGCCAAATGAGAGGTGTCGACACGCTTGAGAAGTTGTTTGATTTGCTTATTTGAGAGATCTGAAAGTTTGTGCAACGTTTCATATGGCCGTGCGGAGTCAAGCGAATCATCACGATCTTTATCTGCTGCGGAGGATACTGGAACGCTGCTGGCGGGATCGTTCAGCAATTTTTGAATGCGAAGCCGCAAAGAGAACCGCAGGTCCACGAGCTCTTTCTCGTTCGGAGAGGTGAGAGATGTGAGTTGGCGAATAACCTCGACGCGTTTCGGCGGCTCCAGATCCATCAGAATAGTTGAGGCAAACTCTTTGGGAAGGGTCGATAGAATCGTTGCTGCGGTGCGCGAATGCTCTCGATTGAAAAGACGTCGCAACACAGACCGGTCGATATTGGTCAAGAACGCAAACGGCGATTCCTCTTTATCTTGAGTGACGCTGTTGCCTATTGGCCGATTTTGAATCGATTCGTCTAGCTGGCGTGCTCCACCGAGTCCTTCACTCTCCAAACGTGCAATTGCGGCCTGAAGTTTATCAGTGGTCACCTCAATATCTTGCATCAGGCGAACGATACTGCTGCACGATTCTGGATCCAACGCCTCAAGGAATCGGTCGGCTTTAGCGCGAGGCAAGCACTTCAAGATAATGGCTGCGTGTTTCTCGTTTGAAATTCTCATAGTGAAATCTCCGTGTATCCAGCGACCAAAGGTTTCTCAAAGATGGACATTTCTATCGGAATGCGCCTGGTTTGCCGAATACTCTCGTTTGCGTGTTACTTGTATCAACCCGTCCAACAAATGGCGATTGTTTCTCGGGTTCGTCGGCCGATTTGCTCGTGGAAGATAGCTTCTCTGTATTACCGGACGGTTTTTCCGCCGCCTTGATCGCCAACCTGCCCTCCGGGCGACTAGTTGCCACGCTTGTCGTTCGTCGTGGTGGTGATGACAGCGTTTGTTTAAGATTCGGTGTTAGACGAAAAGTCGATGCCATTCGGTGAGCACGTTTCTTTTTCGGTATTGGCGTAGCAATCTTGGTTGCAGCTGAGGCGGTCACCTCTGACTCAGCAGAAGCTTGAACGACAGGGTTAGCCGGCTTGGAAACTCGTTTTCCCGGCAGGCGCATTGTTGCCGATTTTGCCTCGGGCATATGACCGTCGACGGTCTTGAAGACCGGGATTAACGTGATGGTTTTCTCCTCGCCCCCAACATTGTCCCAAGGCACAAAGAAACTGTAAGAGGAACCCATCGCAGATTCACTATAGTGACTGTTGAGCGATTCAGCTTTGAAAACAAATTTCCGGTCCGCTTTTCCATCTCCGGATTCGGCCTGCTTCTGATCGTCGTATCCGTAGATGGTCAAATCACCGTTCACTCTGACAGGCTGTTCAGTTGCCCCGTAGAAATAGAATCGACCACCGAAACCGCGAACCGATGGAGACCCAGCTTTTTCGAAAGTGGATGTTCTCCAAATACCCACCATTGACTTGGGAGTCTCGAACTCAGGTTCTTGGTTCTTTTTTAGCTTCAATCCCTTCATCAGATTGAAACGCCCATCTGAATCTGACAGTTTGCCTCCAAGTGTGCTGCAACCTACGAAGCTCACCAGGATAAGCCCGCAAACCACCAAATACGATTCAATTCGAATGACTTTCATCTTATTCTACCTTTGAGTTTGCGCGGAGGATTCAAAACCGGCTTGGCGTACTGCGGTTTGGTCGTCTCGTTCGTCTACTGTTGATGCTTGACGAACAAATCGCTTCAGCGGATTGATTCCAAGGCGTCGTCGCGTATTGGATGGGACTGCTTTAGTTTGAGGCGATCCGTACTGGTATTGCTCCGTAGCATTGATGCCCGGCGAATAGTTCTCCACGGGCTGAGCATATTCGATTGGTGCGTCGACTGGCGAAAACCCTTGGTCAGGATAGATCGTCTCAACGGCTTCGTCTTGATATTCGTAACCGTTGTAGTCCGTCTTTCCATAGACCTCCGCGACGTCACACAAGCACCAGTGCATGCGTTCCATTTCGTCTTGATTCTGAATCTCAACCTCTTCCTCTCCGTCAACAATGTACGGAGTCAGAATGATCAGCAGTTCAGTTCTCTGGGCTGTGTCGCTCTCGAACTTGAAAAGTGGACCAACCAACGGAAGATCAGAAAGCACAGGGATCCCGACTTCGGAGTGTCCCTTACTCTCTTGGATCAATCCAGTGAACGCGACGGTCTGCCCCGATCGAGCCATGATGGTCGTTTGAGCTGAGGTTGTATTGATTGCCTGTGAGACAACAGGCGTTCCGTCTTGACCGACAGCCACCGCAACACCATCTCCAGAAGTATCAAGACTCGATTTGACTGCGTTGACAAACAACACAATCATACCGTCTGGACTAACACGCGGCGTCATCTCTAGAATCACACCAACAGGGACATCTACAACCGTATTCTGAATACCGCCAAGTTGGGTCTGTTGAGAACCGGTGATGCGAGGCACCTGCTGTCCGACTTGAATTCGACCTTGAAGATTCTCCAACGTAACGATATGCGGCTTGCTTAGCACTCGTAGACAGTTCCGTTGTTTCAACGCCCGAATTAGAACGTTAATAGACTCATTACCAGCAGACAGAACTAAACCGCTCTGACCGGACGCGTTAACTCGGCCTGTCCCGAAATTGGCCAAGGCTTGCCCGGCTAGAGTTTCCGGAAACTGAGCCACCTGATTTATGACGGCCGATGGTGCGTTGAATGGAAAGCCAATACTTCCGTCGGCAATGGCATTTCCAGCCCCAATTACTGTTCCGCGATCAAACAGCAGAGAATCTTGAACGCCTACTTCGACACCAAATTCCTCAAGTGAATTGAGATCCACTTCTGCGATCAGAACCTTGACCTTCACCATTGGCGGACGACGATCCAATCGCTCGATGACTTCCATCACTTCGGGAAGATACTGTGGCGTGGCACTAATGATCAGGCTATTGCTGACGACTTCCGCACTAACGTTGACGTCCCGTTCAGCTAAAGCAACGCTTGGATTTGTTCTTGGATCTTCGCCGTTGCGTTCGTTTCGGGCGTCCAACCAAGCCTGCAGGGCCTCTTGGACGTCGAGAACTGGTGAATTACTTAACCGGTGGACCACCGTTTGACGTCGATTCGAATCCGCTTCGTCCAAGCGATTGATCAAATCTTCGACCACGCGCAGATCGCCGGCAGGGCCAGTGGCAATGATGCTGTTGGTTCGTTCGTCGATGCTAAACCGGAGATTGACCAGAGAAGCACCCTGGGTGGCACTGGCACTTTGAAGTGGCAGGCTGTTGGTGCTGCCGGTTTGATTCCCGAACTGCCCCTGTTGATTTTGGTCACTGCTAAAAAGTGACTCAAGCGTATCCAACAGCGATTGAGCATCACCGTTTTCAACAGCAAACACTTTGATCAGTGTTTCAGCATCCGGCAACCGATCCAGCTGAAGGATCAGCTCTTCAATCAATGGCATGCTAGATTCAGGCCCACGCACAACCAGAGAGTTGCTGTTGCTATCGGCCGTGATTCTTACACCGAACGTGATACCACCGAACACTTCTTGCCCATCGGCACCTAAGGTTTTCAATCTAAGGTTACCCGATTTAAGTGTCGATGTTGTCGCATCGGCTTGCCCGGGCTGTGAGAGTTGCTGTTGTGCGTTCTGGTTAGGATTAAATCCCTGACCTGCATTGGCCTGCTGTCCGCTGATCGCATCCTGCAACACCGGCGCGATCTCTTCGGCCAACGTGTTCTTAAGTTGAAAGATACGTACGACATCTGTGGAACCGCCGTCGTCAACATCGATTGCGCGAATCAGTTTTTCGGCTTGGTCAAGGTACTGCTTGGCACCTCGGACGATCAACACGTTGCTGCGGAAGTCAGCGACAGTCGTCACAGGATCCGACGGAATTCTATTATCTCCGCCGCCATTTCCCGCTTGGCCGAAGTAACCATCGAGACGAATTTTTGCGTCAACGGCGCTAATGTGCTGCAAGCGGAAAGTTGCAAACGGGCCATCGACGTCGCTCCTTGGTGGAGCATCACTGTCAATCTTCTGTACGATCGAACGGACCGAGTCAATCGCTTCTTTCGTTCCAAAAACGTAAAGAGCGTTTGGAGACCTTAGTGGCCGAACAAACGCTTGGCCTTGGCTGGGCGCGAAGTTTGCATCATAGATTTCTTGAACGGTCTCGGCGATCTCTTCACTGGCAATATTATTAAGCAGGATTCGTTCGGCCGTTGACGCTGGTGCCTGCTTTTTGAGGTCTTCGGATGCTTTCTCCACCAAAGCAGTGTCCTCGTCGTCACCAATAAGGGTGATCAGCCCCGTTACCGGATCGCGTAAGATTTTCACTTCACCCTTTAAACCTTGGATACCATTGGCATCGTTGGGCCTTAGAACGCCCATTGGTTGCCCTTGCAGCTGACCGGCCTGGTTTTCTAAAGGCAAGGCTTCAGGTTCTTGTGTAAATGCGACGAGCGCTATTTTTCCGTCGTTGGGTTGATGTGGAACCGGTTCGAAGTCGGGCGTGTAAGGTTGCAGCATCGACGCTTGAGGAGTGGGTTTGTTCTCCTTGAGGATTCGAAACGCCTCATCACCCGGCTTGCTGGTACCTAGTGAACCGAAATCGATCGACTTTGAGGCCGGTGTCGGTCGGCTGGAGGGTAACCGATCAACAGATGAAACTGGTTTTCCAGTATTGGGTACCTCCCATCGGCTAATCTTCGAGTCAAATGTTCCAGTGGTTGCAGATGTGGACTGCTGGTTACGGGAGGCTTCTATAGACGGCATGCTTCGAAAGCTGAAACCGGACTGTGCTGGTGGTGTGTTGCTTTGCTGATCGGCGACTACCGTCGACGAGGATCCAAATTCGATCGTGGTCTGAGCGTGAGCCGTCGAAACTGACCAAGCACAGGCTGATGCGGAGGCGACTAGGCCGGCGCAAATTGCTTTTTTAATAGAGCGGCAGCTATCGTGTCGTTTGTGAAACATTCTGGGTCCTTCAGGTACAACGCTTTCAAGGAAGACCATGTATTGGCATGATCCGTTCCAAGGCAACATTCCGTTTGGCCATCATTAACAAGAGTGCGGGATCTTGCTCGGTTTGGCAAAACACAAAGCCCCCACCCTGTTACTAGGGAAGGACTCCAAGGGAAGGAATCGGCAGGATCGGTACATTCAGAAGATTAAAAACAACCGACAAAACCGGAATATTCGGAAAAGCCTAGCTCATTGTGATAGTTTGGGGGGGCAACGTCAGGTTTACTGCCACCGTCCATGCCGAAGGGAGGTCAGTGAGCAAAACTACCAGTGGTTCCGGCTTGCAAAAGCAACGCGACAGCAAGTTGGAAAGCAGAATGCGTGCCCAACCCGGGGTTGCAAGCTGCATGAGCAAGGTTACTTCTTTGGCGAGACGCCAAGCGTACGATTCTGCAGTTGCTCTTGAAGCTCAATTTCTCTTGAACTGGCTACTTTTGAGTTGAGCAGCACTCTTAGATTCTGGAACATTTCGGTGATATATCCCGTTTCACGCTGATCATCGGTCATCGATTTCAGACGAACTTCCTCATTGCTCATCCTGCGTTTCATGTCTGTCGGCGTCTCCAGCGCCTTGTATTGCTGTAACTTTTCATCAGCCTCGTCGAATTTCTTACTGGCGATCAGGGATTCGATTTCTTGTTCCAGCAGTTCGCGTTGGACAACCAGATTAATCATCTCATTGCTATAGCCACGGATGACTCCCTCGGAAAACAATCGTGCATCGTCATTGGGAAGACTCGAAACGAGACGGTCTTTGAAGCCGGGAATCACAGGTAGCTTTCGCAACGCACGCGCTCCACGCTTTATGTAAATCAATCTCAACCCTTCTGGAGCCGGCGGAATTTGCACGTTCCCTCTCCAGTCTGTCTTGCCAAGGAAAGTCGATCTCACCTCTTTCGTATCGGCTGGGCGACGCGCCCAGACTTCATATCCTTCGAGCGGCTGGGGATTCTCCTTATCCGTTGAAACGAGGTGCAATGTCGAAGGCCGCTCAACGGGGCGAATCACGACAGCCAATTTCTGAGACCGTTTACTCTTGCGCTGCGAAAGTGGAGCCCGATGAGTGGAGTGAATTGACGCAATCAATTCAGTGTCCTCCACTTTATCAATCGTCAGAAACGTGAACTCAATTGGATCAAGCGAAAGCAAGTTCCCAGACCGATCGGTCTTGCGGATAATTGGCAAAAATCGATCGCTTTGGCGAACGTACACCGGCGATGTCGTCACCGGAACGATCTCTGGCGACATTTCGTTCTTCCACTCAACACGCACACAGGTTTCTGTTGCACGAGGTTTGATATGAACCTTGTTATTGACATCGACGCGATCGATCCGAGCCAACGGCATAAAGGCCTGAGCAATCCCGTCAGCAACGATGGCTCCCAACGACCCCATATTGGTGGAGGATTTCTCAACAATCGGGCCCCATTGGCCAGTTTGCAAATCGTACTCTCTGACGATGACTTGTAACGTTCCCGCAACGCGCTCCAGTCGCACGACCATAAGTTTGTCATAAAACTTCAACATGGGATCGCTCTCGAAGTCTCCTCCGGGCTCGGACGACTGGACTGAAGAAAACAAAACGTTACGTGTAGGCCCGGCGGGAGTGCCCACGTTGACAAACCAACTGCTGGCGTCCTTGAGTTCACAAGCTGATTCCACATCTTCGAAGACTTGTTTCTCAAGCGCGAGTAATTCCGGCAGTCCGAGATGACAAATCCAAACGGCAACCTGATAGGGCCGAGCCTCCCAAGCTCTCGCTGCCACACGAGGTGCCTCCGAAAGCGGCGTCCAACTAAAATCACTCTTTGCGACACCGCTGATCGACGATCCACTGGCCGTATTGGTTCGTTCGGCAAGCGCAGTAGATTCGTCGGCTGTCGTCGCGCCTAAGATCGTGCTACCAAATTGCAGCAGCCAAGCAAACACCGCCGCGACACCAAAGATAAATTTGGCAATCGGCATTACGCTACGTCGCTGGGGCGACAACTCAAACGTTTCAAAGGTACAGGTCACAATGAAATTTTCACAAGAATTAGGTTGGGCGAAATCAATCTGATTCCAAATTTATCAACAGTTCTCAATTTTTGCGCGAGAAACATCAGCTTTACTGCGACTGAAGCAATTGCTTCCTAACTTTGGCTTGAGCCGCCGTTTCTACTTTCCAGCGATCGACGTATTGGTAAAGATGCACCAAGTCACGACCGACATCGTAGACGTTATCTCGAAAAGCAAAATGCTCTTTCACTTGATACAACGGAATCACCGAAAGATCGACTGCGATCTGGCGGTGAATATTTCTCAATGCCATGCAAGCACCTTGCCACGTCTGCGAGGTGACGAGGCCCCGCAGCGACTGTTCAACCGGCGCAGAAATTTGTTCCGCAAAACCATTTCGGCCAAGCATTCGCATTGCATCAACAATTGGCTCTTCGACAAACAGTTCAGTGTACAAGACATCCCACTGGGAGTCCTCGGGATAGGTAACTCCCGGCGGAAGCGCCCGGAGAGTAGTCGGGATACCAGCCGAGTTCCACGAACGGGCGATCGCGGCCGCACAGTTACTGACCAACGAGCTGCTTTGGTGCACCAACACCAGTGTGGGACGCCCCTCTGCGTTGGTTTCGATATCGTCTAAGGATTGCTGTTCTGAGCCCTTGTTTATCATTTCCTGTCTGATGGAAATTTCCGTCAACGCCATCGCCAAACGCTCGTTGTGGCGGAATGGTTTGACGCGCAGGTCGTAGCCGTAAGAGATCTGGTCATTGTCATCACCGCCTAATGGAAACGGGCCCGTCAAGGGTCCGCACCCATCGATCTCTTGGCCATTTGTAATCACCTCACTGACAATCGCATCGCGATCTATCGCAGTGGAAAGGGCATTCTTGAAACGATAACTCTTCTCCAAACTACCTCGAATCTTAGGCACCAGCAAATGAACTGTGGGTATCACGTAAGGGCGTATTTGGATAGTTTCAATATCCTTGAGCCGCTGATAGTCGGCAGGTGGGATCCGATCCACGACATCGACCTCTCCTTTTAACAATGCATCCACTGCGTCAGTGTCGGTTTTGAACGCGTGCTCGATCACAACCGGATGCATTGCTTGGTCACTATTGAGGTACTGCTCGTTTGCCCCGAAAAAGGAAAACTGCTCCTCACTTGAGACCAATTTGAACAATCCATTTTGCATCATCATCGGATCGCCGGCATCCACATTGGGATTTGTTTGAGGAGCCGGGTAAGGAATTTGCATCAGCGCCTCAGGTCGCACAAACGGACGCTGGAGTGTAACGACCACACGAGTATCAGACTGGACCTCAACCGTCGCCAGAATCTTGGCCCACGTCTCATTGCAAAAATCACTGTCAGGATTCGCGAAGGCCAGCAAACGTGTGGCGAGTTGAAACGCACTAATGGCGGGGACCATCTTCGAGGGATCGGTGTCCAAATCAAAGGCGTACTTCAGGCCTACATTGTCAATTCGCGAGATGGTTCCATTGAGAAATTCATAACTGGCACCCTCATCGGACAATCCTGTAATCTCTACCAGCGATCGCTGGATCAAACGTCCGACGCGCCTGGAACCCCAGTGATCGAGACTGCTGGGATTCATCGCACCGCCAGATTGACTGACGCCAACAACCACCAAAGGGAATTGCGCCAAAATCTCGGCCTGCACCTCAGCCGTTTTCATTCGCCCTGGGCTAATCCGATCGGCTTGTTTGGCCTTCAAGTGAGCTTCGCGGCCCTTACCCTGCTCTGCTAGAGCAAGTGCATCCTCAAGGAACTCATCGGCGCTATTGTTGAACTTCGCCTTCCACGTACGAATCAGCCTTTTGGCCTCTGGACCGTAACGTGACTCTACGTTCTCAAGTGAAAGTCGAATCGACTCGTACTGTCCCTTTTCAAGCTTCCTCTTCAAAATCCCTTCGTAGCATGCGAGAACGATATCGATCAGCGGCCTGTTGATTCCTGGTACTTTAAAGTTGGGCTTTTCCTGATAGATGTCTTCAAAAATGGAAAGCGCTATTTCGTATTCCCCTTCCTCAAACTTTTTACGTCCATCGAGAAACAAGCACGCCCGAAGCGTTTCGTTGACCTCAGGTTGCGATTTCCCACCATGATCATATACATAAAGCAGGTTACGGAATGCCTTGCTAAGCTCTCCCTTGTCCATCATCGCATTGGCTTCTGCCAGCAACAATTCGTTAAACGTCTCGTAATTAGCAATCGCACTGTAAGGTACTTCTAATGGAAATTCACCGTCCTCGGCAAACTCAAAAACCAAATTACCTTTCTCGGGAAGCGGTAGCTTGAGATTCTCAGGAGGCAAGATCCTCAACACGGCACCTTTGTTGGACCGATCTAGCGTCAGCAGATCGAACGGTTCATTCTCAATCAGCGGGTAAGTCAAATCCTCTCGCATGATAACTTGACCGACGCATGTTGCCCCAGCAAGCAGCGTCCATGCGCCAACCAATCCGGTCAATGCAAAAGAAAGCCATAAAGATGAATCCCTGCGTGTCGCCGTCACCCTACTTGCCGATCGTCCGCCCGAAGGTCGATGGCTGAAGCGATAAAGGTGATTGTTGATGTGCATCATTGGGGCTGTTTTCTTTAGGTCTCTGAAATACCAAAACGCGGATGGGACAGGTCAAAACTCACTATTTGAGGGAATCGGCATTGATCAGGTGAACAGTCCCATCGCTTCCCGGAATCCACAGGCTGTCACCAGAAATAACCGGCGGTTTGGCTAGAGGTTGTTGTAGGTTACCTGCGCCAGAACGGCTGCCATCGGTTGGCGAGAGCGCGACAATCATTCCGTTGTTTGTGGTTACAAGAATATTCTGGTCAAGCAGCATTGGTGGGCCGGCAAGACGCACGTTGCCAATTTTCACAGCCCATTTTCGCTGCAAGTTTAGATCAAAAGAAACCAGCTCATCCTGATCCGTTTGCACTAGTAATAGGTCTCCAACGAGCCACGGTCCAGCCACATATCGATCGTCCATTTTCTGTTGGGCATCAATCGATGGAGCATCTTCCACAGACAAAGCCGCAATCATATCTGTATCACCATCGGAGGTGACGACGAACGCTTTACCTTCACGATATTGAAGCGGCGAAACCATTGGCGTAGCCAAAGACAACTCTGCCGTCTTCTTCACCGTGCGTCCCTCCAGCGAAAGCTTATACAGTATCGAAGGAGTTCCCCCTGTGTCGCTGATGATGTTTGAATGCGCGGCAATCACTTGATCGTCGCCGATATCCACCAAAGGCATCCAAGGGACTGTCATGCCGGGGGCTACCGGTGGAAGAAACGGCGTACCTTCCACCAATCCCGAACCAACGTTCAACTTTGCAATTTGACCTCGCTTCGATGCCACGACTAATTTTCCACCAATCATTATCGGTGCATGGCTAACGGCATCGTCGGGCTCAAGCCCTAATTTCAACAACCGTGACTTCTCCGAACCGGACCGCAGGCTGAGTAAATCGTTGTTGGCGTTTCCGCTGACGGCATACAGATCGCCGTCATCGCTGAGCACTTGGTCGAAAGCGAGATTTTCGATAACCTCGCTGGCAACAATGGGAGAGGACGCCACTCCGGATTCTAAACTCTCGCGCCCCACGCGAAAAATGTCTCCTTGATTGGAAACAACTTCCACCCGATCGCGTCCCGGCATCACACCGGCAACCGCCCCCCCAAAATCAGTCCGCCAAACCGGCTCTAAAGATTTCGCATCAACCAGCGACGCTGAAACCATCGACGAACCAAGCCTTCGGCGAACATGAAACAGCTTATCATCCAGCAAGACCGGAGAACATAAAAACGTATCCCCCGGCTCGACGACTTCTTCATCCTTCATTTGACCAAGATTCCGTTGAACTTTATAGCGCCGCAGCCCGCGCCCAGCCGCCCAAAGTTTTGTACCCTGAAACGTGGCATACGCGCTCTGGCCGGCAGTCTCAAAACGTTTCTTGATACGCACCGAGACCGGATTAGTTTCGCTTCCGGGATTCAACTCAAGCACACGCATATCGCCGTTGTCCGCGAACAGGAACAGCCCTCTTCCAAAATTACGAATCGGTGTTGTTATCGGTGCATCAGTCACACGATTGATTACCTGAGCCATTTTCAAATCCAGCCCGCTCTCATCAGGTTTGATTACCAACAGGTCTGCAAAATCACCGCCGTTTTTGACGATCACCAAATAGCCGGACCAAGAAACTGGCGGCACCGAAATACTGTTTCTTGCATGGCCGAGATACATGACGTCTTGGCAATCAAACGTCGTTGTCGAAATGGCATAGAGGTTGGAGTAAGCCCCCGTCTGATAAATAAATGGCGACCGACTTCCCACAAGTGCACCAGCACTGGTAGCCTGCGGGAGTTGGGAACCACCAACCATTTCGCCGCTTTCCCCGTCGAGCAACAAGACTTTGCCAGACTGCGTCGTTACGACCACGCGTTCGTCGTTAAAGTTAGGCTCGTGAAATCGCTCACCGATTTCAGCAGACCATTGCACCGCCCCGTCGTCGGTACGAATTCGACTGACTCGAAATCGCATTAGATCCGACATGATGACCGTTTCGTCATCGAAGGGTTTGGGTTGAAAGGTGGTCTGTAGTCCTACAAACTTCCGCCAAAGCACGTTGCCATTTGAGGCATCAAATCCATAGGCCGCACCGTCAACCAACGCACACAACGATTCCCCGCGAAAGCCATTTACGGGCTTACCGGAAGTAGACGCCAACACAATCGAGCGCCCTATTCCCGATGTCGAATCATCGGTTGATACTTTAACTTTATCTTCAACAGGCGTGACGAGCACCTGCTCGGCATCGCTGATCACCCGCATCGCCTTCCGCAATTCTTGACGGGCGGCAAGGTCGGGATACTCGCGCGTCAATTCGATGTAAGTACGAAACGCCTCGTCGGTCCGTTTCTCTTGTCCCAATTTCTTAATATTCTGAATCGTTGAAGAATAAGATTTCTCCTTGTTGATCAGGCCTGCGACAGCGCTCCGATTGTTTTCGATATCAGCGATGAACTTCGAGACGGTTTCGCCTTTGCGAGTGGCACCAGACAGATACAGTGGATTATCAATAAAGTCCCAATATCCATCGAGTTCCCGCTTCGCCTTCTGCATTTCAGGCAGCTCCTTCAAATTCACGGCTCTTTCGGATTCGTGGAACAGTGACTTGGTCAACATGTACCCGAGATCCTCACGAACTTTCGTCAGCTTATTTTCTGGCTCCTCGGCAAGTGGCGGCAACAGTGTTTGACCATTCTGAATCGTCTCCGACCAATTCTTGGCCGCGAACTTGGAACGCAGCATTGATTGGACGCGGTAGGTTTTCGCCAGATCGATATTTTTATGGGAGGGATTGTCTTTGATGAATTCGTCGAACTTTTTAATCGCGTCTTCGAAGGTTGAGTTCTTCAAACTGGTCACCGCCGCATCGTATTGCTCTTCAGCAGATGCACCGACAAACCAAATGGACAGAAAAAATACGATCCCTACAAGCAACACCAGCGACACACCCCCGATGTATGGCCACTTGCTGGCCCACTGGTTCTTCTGGTCGTTTTTACGGAACTCGCCCAACGCAGAAGACACATCCTCTTCGCCGGTCTCGCGTGTTGAACCAACGGTGTCATCAAAGTAGTCCGTATTAACAGGCTTCTTCCCGACTGGGGCGCGGTCCAAGCCCAGTTCCTTCTCCGGAATCGGATCAATCACCGATGACAGTGACTCTTCGACCCGCGCAACCTCGATTTCGTCATCAGGTTCTTCGATCAGCAACTCTTCGGGTTCTGCAACGCGCGTCTGAAGATTGCTGGCATCATCCGCCGCAGACGACGATTTGAGAACCGCTTTGGCATCGGATTGTGAAAGCAGGTCTTTTTTCACAAGGTACTTTAAAATCGAAGTCGCCTTTACCGGCTTGTCCGAAGACTTTACCTGTTCGCGCAACTTACGAATGATCTTCTGATCAATGCTGCCGAGGGCTTCTAATTTATCGATGAGATTATCAGGTGACATTCGAATCCTTATTCACTTTGTCCCAAACTATCCTGCGGCCTACTGAGTGATTTGAGTAAACTGCGGCGAACGCTTTGGCGATCAAAGGCCAGCCACTGATCGTGGCCAGTTCATAGTAATAATGAGTATGTATCGTGGTTGCGGTAACTCTTGGAAGGCCAAAGGCCTGAGCCTCACCAGCCAATAAATTTTTCAAAACTCCAGATCGGTCGTCTTCACTTCAATCTTCAACCCCGAGGATTGACCAGCATCACATACGGCAATCAATCGCTCATGAGTCGCATCAACGTGCGCGGTAATCACGATCCTCTCGGGGCCGTAGGTGTCTTTGGCGTCTTTTACCATTCGCCGCATCTCTGTTTCGCTGGGTGCTTCGCGTTCCTCACTGTCGCGTGTGGTGACGTAGTACGAATTGTTTTGGTCGATGATGACTTCAACGTAGTCCTGCTGTTCTTCCTCTTCAACCACGTTCGTCGATGGAGCATCTGAGGCTGCCGGAGGTTGAGGAATCGATTTCTGCAACGTGAAGGACGCCGTCACCATGAAGAATATCAGCAACAGAAAAGTCACGTCGACCATCGGAGTCATGTCTAATTCGTCCTCGGGGATCGGTTCCTTATTACTGAAACTCAGCTGAGGTTCGTCGTCCTCCTCTTCGGGTTCGTCGTCATCGATTCCTTTCCACCCCATCGACTTGTACTTGTCGCCAGATCTTCGAGCGGCTTGATCGATTTCCTGCGAGTGCTCGATTGCCGGTCGATCTCCGGCCTGTTCTTCGGCCATGTTCCCTGTTGGCAGGCTGAGACCAAACTTCTCATCGTCTTCGGGAGTGTTGTCAATATCGTCGCTCATTGTTGCTCCTCCTTAATACCGGCATAGATCTGTCGGGAAGCACTCAGCTCCGCCTTGGCAACGCCACGTTTGACCGTTTCGACATCGCCCACCCGAACATTCCCCTCAGCTTTGATCAGGATCGACGTTAGCTCAGGGTGTGACGAAAGCTCCTCTTGAACGTAATTTCCGACAGCGTCTTCCATGTCTTCGGGACTAGCGGCGCTGATCGCAAGCTCCGGATCCTTCGAGCGCCCCTTGTAGACGTTGGTCGTGCTACCCGATTCATCTTTGGCAACAATCAATACCACGCACTCTTTGTCTTGCACTGAAAGGCCAAACGAAGCCTTTGGCAGATCAACCGCTGCTTGCGGATCCATTTTCGAAACGACAACGAAAAACGCCAGAAGAAGAAACGTGATATCAATCATCGGAGTGATATCCAGCTCCCCATCATCGGGGTTCTCCTTGCGTTTTTTTAAGGTTATCTGTGTATCTGTACTCATCAAACTCAATCAAACAAAACTCTGGCACTCCAACTCGGACATTCAACCCGAGTGCATTTGCGTGCGAAAATCTAGGCTTTGGGGAAACGGATGTTGGCCTCTTTGAAGATTTCTAGGAATTGGTTGACGCCGTAGGAAACCAAATCCTCCATCTTTTTGATTTTGATATTGATGTAGGCGGTCGCCATCACCAATGGAATTGCGATCGTCAAACCAAGTGCCGTCGTGATCAACGCGAACTGAATATCTTGAGCCAGTTTCGCCACCTCCACGTTCGCATTGGGGATCGCCAGTTTCGCAAACGCCGCCATCATCCCCAGCACTGTCCCCAGCAGCCCAATCATCGGCGCTGCTTTAATCACCGTGTAAACCCAGCTCAAGCGATACTCAAGGTCTTGCAAGACATCGCGTTGAAATCGGTCGGCGATCAATTGCTTGACCTTGCCAAACCCCAGCTTGCGGTTGTTGATCGCCAACTCCGCCAGTTGACAGGTCGCCCGTCGGTCGCCATCGCAGATCTCAAAAGCCGTTGAATAATCACCCTTGGAAAGCGGCTCTTCGATCGCCTCCAAGAACAACCGCTGCTGGTCTTCATTGACAAACTGTTTTTGTCGTACGCGTGCGGCCACCATAACCACACAAAAAGCTCCCCAAAGGGCGATAAGGGCCATCACGAAGTAAATCACGTAGCCCAAGTAGGTAAAAATGTTTTCCATGTATTTAACGTTTATCGATTAAAGGTTGAAAGAATGGTCGATTGCTCTCGCCTGAGTTACCTTGGTCTTTATGTTGCTGAATCTCTAATTCCGGTAGTTGATTTGATCCACCACGAAATCAAATCCGTCTTCCGTTTCGACAAGCCGCAACAGCGTAGCTCGGACGTCTTTGATGGTTCGCCCGTCAGTGGCGAGAAACTTGGCCTCTTGAGCGCGAATGCGAGCCCGCGCCTCTTTTGAATAAAACTGGATCAGATTGCTATCCTCGGTATTCACGCCCGCAGCAGAGGCGATCGCTTCGTCCCAGCGCATCATCCGTTGTTTTGTATGAGCAAAATAAAGTGAGGTGCCCTCATTGGTACGATTGGTTGGTATCACATTGGCTGGTCCCGCCGGATCATTGACGCGGTAAACCTCATCGCTGTTTCGCTTGAGCACACCGATGTCGATCTTCCAAAAACTCAATTGGCGTTTGTAAGTGTCGATATCTTCGGCCTTGTAGCTGATCTTCCACCGTTTGTACTCTGGCACACCCTCACCACCGCCGCCGGGGCCTCCCTCTCGGGATCCGTACCCAGCGCCGGCACCCGAGACTGCCGCGCTGCCACTTCGGTCTGCGAGATTCGCTTTGACCGTCGACACCGCATCGCTGACCGCTTCGAGCGCTTGGGCCAATTGTGGCGTTTCTACTTCCGGGAAATCTTCGACGCCCGGATCAAAAGCGTCGTCCTCAAATCCCTCGGGTTTTTCATCACCATCGGCACCAACATTCTCCACCGGCACGAAACCAGTCTGCGTATCATAATTAAACGTGCTGGTGAACCAAATCAGGCCGAGAATGGTTGCAAAAAAACCGACGATAATCAGCAACGAAACCAATAGAGCGCTGATTAAATCATACCGCGAGACTTTAGTTTCCGCTTTGACGAACTTAAACCGACTGGACTTCGTTCCCTCCGTCGAAGATTTCGTAGATTCTGCTGTACTCATCGATCCAATCCCTTAATCTAGGAGCTCCGCGTCTGGTCTAAGTTTTAACAACCAGTTCACCCAGCGGCCTTTGGCAATCAGAAAATCGGCAAGCGTTGGTTCTTCAGCAACGGTGATCGAGTCAATCTTTCGGCTGACCAGCCGCAGGCCATTGTGCGCCTCCATGCAGACACGGATGTCTGGATCGCCCAATGCATAGATCAACGCTGGAGCATTGTCCAAGTCCTGTTCGCCAGCGAGAAACTTGACGGCGATCAAACGCTTGTAATAATTTTTATCCGACACCAACGACCGTAAAAACGCCCGGGCTTGCCCACGCGACTTCTCCGGTTGCGATTGATACTCGCGAATCGCATCTTTGATTGAATTGGATAGATACT
Organism: uncultured Pirellulaceae bacterium; assembly: GCA_938036435.1. GTDB lineage: Bacteria > Planctomycetota > Planctomycetia > Pirellulales > Pirellulaceae > Mariniblastus. The sequence goes on from CALHPU010000156.1 coordinate 18,595, forward strand.
CCAATTGATCGTTGGTGAGTTCTTCCCCAAGATTTTCAATCAGCTCGTTAAGGTTTTTTGAGGTCTCTTCCGCTCTGACGCGACCGTTCTTCAATTTTTTCAGCGTTTTTCCTGCGGTCTTGCCAAGCCCGCCTCCGCCCTCAAGATTACTGCCGGCCGGCGGAATAGAAAGAATCTCGCTGCTGCGAACAAGAAACATGATTGCAAACGAAGTATTAATTTCTGCGCTAATGGCTGGCTCCGGTCCTCCCGGCAAGGCCCCGTCTTCCTTTTGCAATTCCTTGAACATGGCATAACCATCGTCATACCAAGTTTTCATCGCGCGGTTTCCGACGTTGCCTTCGGCTTGTTGTCGAAAAAAGGCATATCGTTCAAAGGCGTACAAATAATAATACGACCATTTCTGAGACCTAATTACAAACTTACTCTCGAAGTGCTGATTGGCTTTCTGCTTGCACGCTTTAAAATTAGAGTTGTTGATCCTCACTAACGGATCATCGCCACTCCATGCCGCCTCAGAAGATTCGTCGTCGTCCTGCTGTTGTTCTACGATGTGAACCGAAATGGACGGCGGCAAATCAACTCCGAGTCCTTCCACGACCTTCTTTTCGACTTTCAACCTCGGTTGCAACCGCAACAGGTCGCCTAATAGATAGGCTGTCCCCGAAACGGCAGCGTGGATCGAAATTTTTTCTTCCCGTTCGCTTGGTGAGTAAACCCAAGAATTTCCAATCTGTTTTGCCATGACAAATTCGAGAATTCGCCTCGTCGAATCAAGACTAACGGGGATTTGATGTTGGCGAGCCACAAAATACGCCAGAGCAACGTATTGGGTCTGTGAGGTATCCCAAGACTTCTGTCCCTGATAACTAAACCCACCGTCTTCCAGCTGTCGTTCTTCAAACGATTTGATCAACTTGATGATCTGCGGCCGATACTGCTTGTCGTCAGCCTCACACAGCAGAATCATCGCGAGACACGGATGATACAATGCGTGAGCACGGAGTAGTTTTCCTGATTCAACATCGTTAAGGACACCAGAGATGGCTTTCTTAATGACAGGATGATCTTTGGGGACTAGGCCATCGTATCGCTTGCTGGCTTCTGCGATCGCCAAAGCCGCCAAGACGCCCTTTTCTCCAGAAGGTTTTCGATTGGTCAGGTACTCGACGGCCCGATCAACGACCTCTTTGACCTGGGGACTTTCAGGAGCGAAATTCTTTTGAGCGCACGAAAACGGCGTGACTGGCCCAGCCAGCCACAGGGCTAAAGAAAGCCCCCACCAGTAAACGAACACATTCCTCACGATTTTCCCTCACACAGTCACTAAAAAAGAAAGGCTACCAGAACTAAAAATTAAACGTGTGTCCCAAATCACACCCCCGAAAATCACTGGTGCTATTCAAACCGATCTTTGCACACGCAGCGCGTCGTCCAATGATTGGAAAGAGTTTCAAGTCAGGTGATCGAGCATCTATTGGGTCAACCAAATACTGGAATGTCTTGGCGGTGAGGAAGAAGTGAAGCCAAAGAAAAACCATCCAGTTTGCGGTCGAAAAAACCAACCCGTCACGACCCTATACCATTAAATGGTAATCATGCCCAAATAGGCTGTCAACTTACCGCGTAGTGGCAGACCTATACAGGCCCTGAGGTCTGCAAAGAATCACTCTTTGACAAGCTCAAACCAGATCGTCGGGTGCGGCGATCCCGTTTCGAAGATCAATTTGCCGTCTCTGAATTCGGCTTCCACCTGCGAGATTCGCTTTCCCGAGCCATCAAGTGCGTGAACCTCAAAACTCGAACCGAGTGAAATTTTCAGTTTGGCTGGAACCAGATTGACCCGTGTGGGACCAGTCCCCCACTGATCGCCGACGCTAGTTCGATCGGCGTTCCACTTCATATCAGTGTTTTCGGCACCGCTGGAGGCAAGCAGCAACAACCGGTTCGAATCGGTAATCGGTTGATCATCTATCGCCGTCAACACAAGCGTACCGTAGTTTGGCTCGGTCGAACCGAAATCTACTTCAATCAATCCGACATTGAATTTTTGATTTGCGACCAAGCCCCACACGCCCTGCGACTTTGGAGTGTTCAACTGAAGAAACGATTTTGAAGTATCTCTCGCATCCCAAACCAACTGCTCATCGGGCGATCGAAACAAAGGCTGATCGTTGGCAGCCGCCGTTTGCGCCTCTTCTGCGTTGACGTCAATTCCCAGCTGATACTCAAAAGACAGCCGTCCGTCGCCACGATCCCCAAACGTCCCGTTGAGCTTCTTCGGAAGGGCCTGCAAGTCACCTCTGAGAAAGATGTTCGAAGCAACGGAGAAAACTGCCAATTTAGCTGGCTGGCTGTTGAATTCGAAAAAACCTTTGAAGTGATCCTTGAACCATTGCCCGCTAACTGCCTCGTAATCAAAAAAGAATACCCCGTCCCAGTCTTGCAGCGCACCGACGACCGCCGCCATCATAACGGCCCCGGTGTTTACGTCGCCCGGTTCGGCATGGTTCCACTCGCTGAGCGTGAATGGCATACCGTGATATCGCCAACCGGTACGCGTGATCAACGATCGCGCAGGCCAGTCGGCTTGAAATGGCTGCGACTCAATCGGCACATTGCCCGTCCGATAGTCAATTGGGTCAAAGGGTTTACCTACAGGGAACGTTGGGTGATGCCAATAACTGTGCAAGTCAATGAAATCGACGGTGTCTACCAGCACCCCCGGTTCGTGATAATTCTCTTGCGATGCAGTGACAGGAACTTTGACGCCCAAATCATTTTTAAGAAAATCCCTCAGTTCGACAATCCACGCCCGCTCGGTATCCACCAAAAACGTTTGCTGATCCTCAAGTGCGGCCTTGGGGAAAGTACTATCTGGCACACCGAGGCTCCCGGTCTCCAATCGCTGCCCCTCCGGAATCTCGCCACTGGCGCTTCCGCTCAGTTGCACATCCGCGAACTCCAAAGGCACGTCATCCGTACCGAAACTAAAGGCAAGGAATCCCTCCGACGTAGTCTCCTTAGAGGTAAAGGAATGTTTTATGTGGACCCACTTAGGCGTTGATTTGAAAACCTCAAAAACACCCAAGTCTCGCCACTGCCCGCCTTGTGTTGAAGAAACTTCAAAAGTGACCTCGCGCACTTGATCACTGCGAACCCAGAAGGACAGTTCGTACGACCGGTTCTTCGCCAGCGACAGATCTCTGGCACTCAACTGTCCCAAGTGGTTTTGGTCGAAGACCTCGCGCGGCTCAATTCGGATCGCCGATCTGGTTTCGTCAAACTCAGAAATCTTGAACTTATGCGGCGTCTCTAGATTGAACGCCCACTTTCCAAGCTCCTTTTCCCATGGTGCTGTTTCAAATACAGGCCTCGCCTCGGAACCAGCGGACTTCGACTTCCACGCGGCCACCAAGGCATCGTGGTCCGCGTATCGCGCTTGCAACCACTGGTTCCACTTTAAACGATAAGATTCGACAAATTTGTCGGGGAGATGCTTTAACAACGTGACACCTTTGACGCTGAAGAAATTCTCGTTAAGCATTTCGATTAACGCGATGCCCGGGTCGTCGGTTCGTTTGAGCTTGCGATAAGGGTTCGTGTGATCGAGTAAATCGCGGCAATACTTTTTGAGTTCCTTTTGCACGTCTGGATCGTAATACATGACCCACTTGTTGGATTCGGCCCACCACTGACCACCCTCGAGCTGCGGATAACCCTCGGCCTCGGTCAGTGTTCGAGATACGTGCAGGTTGATGTTGGCGTAGATTCCATTCTCGTGCAGCCGTGCCAAAAAGTAATCCAACCGGTCCACTTGCTCGGCAGACAGCTCACGCGAACCATCCTCATTGGTCTGCCAAATTCCATTGGGGGCGTCCTGCATATCCATGTGGTGAAAGCGCACCGCGTTACAGCCAAGCTTTGCCAAGTGAGGAGCAGCCTTGTCGGCTTCTTCGTGCGTTGGAAAATTGGCACCGAAGCTCAAGTTCATACCCCAGAACCGCAATCGTTGATCACCAGAGAAAAAATGTCCGTCTTTGACATGTACAAACCCCTGCGATCCCGCCGGCTTGGGCAGTAAGCGCGAAAAATCTGTCGCCGTGACAGACGAATCGTCGCCCGGAATAACGAATGGAACGCTTTGCCCTTTTGAAACGGCAGTTAAAAAAAACAACAGGGCAACGATAAACGGTAGTCGAAAAAGTGTCATATATAAGTTTCTTAACAACGATGGCGGTGCAGTGATGATGAATAAAAAGAATGCGCCGAGTCAACGTCCAACAGCCCGCACCGAAGAACTTTTTCTCTTTCGTGAAGCTCTTGATTGGATTGAACCATTGTAGCCGATCGCGCAAAAGATTGGACGGTTCGTTTTTCGACCATCCAAAGCCTCGCGACTTGGGCGACCATTAATGCTTTCTTCAAAACAAGGTTCATATCCGATTGAGGTCCAATGGCGCACGTTCCCATCCTCCCTCTCCAGCTTACGTTCTGGTTTTGCATGAGGCTACTCACAGTGGGCCAATCTGATCAGAGAAACTTTGGACAAATTCTTAAAGGATGTATCGCATTAAAGACGCACAAGACAACCGGCTCAGGCACGTTGGAAGGAAAGCCAAAACCCGCTACAATTCCAACACAACATGAGATACTCGATTCATACCCCGTTTTGTCTGTCGGTCCTGTGAGCTGCAAGATTACCCAATCCATTAAATTTTCGCTATCGAGGCTGGTCGCAACCAAGCGTTTCATTACGTCACCTTGGGCACTTGAGTCTTAGCTGCGCTCTTCGCTATCTCCCGACACAAGTTTACCGGCCAAAGTCGCGAACCCCTGTTGCACCGTACGAGTCGCAACATTCGTAGAGCTTGACCAAATGCTGCCCAGACTAACCTCCAATTTTCGAGACGACCGATGCGCGAAATGCTTGACGAGAAACTGAACCAGTTTCTAAAACTTGAAGAACAACTTTCCGACCCCGAGGTTCAGGGGAATTCCTCCCTGATGGCTTCGGTGGCTCGCCAACATGGCTCATTGGCAAAACTTGCCAACAAGTACCGTCGGTTTAAGGAGCTGCTGGAGGAATTAAAAGAACTTGAGGAGATGGCCAACAGCAAAGACTCTCAAGAGCGCGAGATGGCGGCAGCTGAGATCGAAACGCTAACCGAGGAACGCGAAGTCCTGTGGGCTGAATTACTTGACATGACCATCGGTGGAGAGGACGCCAACCGAACACGATGCGTGATGGAGATCCGCGCCGGCACCGGTGGAGACGAAGCAGCCTTGTTCGCGGGCAACCTGTTCGAGATGTACTCCAAACATTGCGAAACGAAGAAATGGAAAGTCGAAGTGATGGAGTCTCGTCCGAACGAGGTTGGGGGATTCAAAGAAATCACTATAGCGATCGAGGGCGAAGGCGTTTATCGAGAGCTCCAATACGAAAGCGGTGGCCACCGCGTGCAGCGTGTGCCAGAAACCGAAACCAAAGGTCGCGTACATACCTCGGCGGCAACCGTTGCCGTGCTACCTGAACCCGAGGATGTAGAAGTCGATCTCAAACCCGATGACTATCGCCGCGACAACTATCGCGCCAGCGGGCCCGGCGGCCAGAAAGTCAACAAAACAGATTCAGCCGTTCGATTGACGCATCACGAAACGGGTATCGTCGTCGCCATCCAAGACGAAAAAAGCCAGCATAAAAACCTTGCCAAAGCATTGCGGATTCTCAAGTCGAGGATCTACGATTTTAAGCAAGCCGAGATCAATAAAGATCGGGCGGACACCCGCAAGTCGCTGGTTGGATCGGGTGACCGTAGTCAACGTATTCGAACCTATAACTACCCGGACAACCGCGTCACCGATCATCGCATTGGCCTGACGATTTATAAGCTGGACCAAATTATCGCCGGAAACGTCAGCTACCTGACCGATGGCTTAATCGAACACGAGCGTGAGGCGTTACGCAGTTCAATGACCGAGTAATTTTTTTGTGCCACTGGTTGGTACCTTACTGCGACATGATTTTCGGGTGTTATGCTTCACGCCCTGCAGAGAACTACTAAAAAACCATCCCAAGCATGCATACGCGAAAGATTGGCAAATGGTAAAGGCGACGTGAGTATGCCTCCGGCAGGACGCTTGAATCGAACCTCGGAGATCGAGTAAACACGGCATCCCGGTCAAAAGAATATCGTCTACGCTGAAGCGATGCTATGAAAACCTTCAAGCACGAACTGAAATTCAAAAGTGAGTGTCATCAACGAAGATGCTCAATCGATCAGAAGATTTTCTAGTTTCTTCAGCTTCGCCAACGGACCGATCTGTCGTCGCTCAAGCGCTGTGTCGGTGAGGTCCACTGCAACCAAATGCCGACACTCAGAAAGTTCTTCGACCGTCTTGCGACCAACGTTCGTGCCCCCAAGACGAACCTTCGTCAAAAATGGGATAGCTGACAATGAGGGACAGTTCGAATCTGAAACGCCGGTTCCAGAAAGGTCAACAACGAAGCTAGAGAATACATACCCGAGAAACGGGTTGTCACAGGCCGGGCTCCCCGAGACGCTCCCGCCAAGTCGTTTGATCGCTTCGCATGATCGACAGAACCGCCCGAATCGAATGACCTCGAAAGCAATGTAGAACGTCACCGCAGTTCCAAGAACATACAACAACGCCATCAGTGGCTTCCCCGTCCAGTCGACCGACTCGTTGTCGGCTGCTGTGGCGGATTGCGAGCCAGAGGCAGCACTGGTCACCGTCGCATTAGCGCTGGCCAATGCCACTTCAATCCTGCCGCTAACCGGACGCACCGTCGACCAAGCAGCCCACGCGACGACCACCAGCACAAGCATTCGAACAGGTAGTGTTAAAAGGGTTTGAATTGTGATTCTCCTGAGGTCGGACGTCCGGCGATCAAAATGGCCCTCTCCGGTTGATAAACAGTTCGCGCGGAGCAGACACTAAGAACCTAGAATCTGTTATCTAACAGCCCGAACATGGCCTTGACCAAAGCGTGATTTCTCAAAAATTGCTTCTAATAAATCGTTCGTAGGGCTTATTACGGCAAATCAAGGACGGATAGCTCCCCGCGCGTCGGACAACAGGTTCGCCGCCCTCATCAGAATCGCGTCAGGATCGCGGCCGCAGCGGCAACGACAGCAGTCAAGCGATCGTTGAAAAAACCCGAAGAAGAAACACCATGTGTATTCTCATTCTATTTCTTTCGATCGGCCGATTTAGAGAAGCACCTGTCTCGACTACCATTCATTGCCCGTAGCAGCAGTCGCCGAACTGACGCACTAACTCTCGAAAGTCATTGACTACTGGCACGCTTCTCACGAAGGCAGGTGCAACGCATCGCAGAGAAACCTTACCAATGGCATCGCCGTCTTGAAATGACTCGCAACAACATTGACAACTTCTGGCGAGCGCATTTCTTTATGTTTTAGCGTCGCCGTGACGCAAAAATCCTTACGCTTTAAATCTTCCAACAATGGATGCTCTTTGTCGTAACCACGCGGGGGTCGGACCAGTGAATCACCAGTAAATTCAAACGTGTTACGCATGACTTTCTTTGATTTAATGCGCTTCCACCGCGCTTGATGCTCGTCGATCGTCGCCCGGATCTGATTTAGCGTCTGAGATTCCGGTCTCCAAATCCCCGCTCCCAGCATCACGTGATTTGGCTCAACGTGAAAGTAAAATCCCGGAGCATGAACATCTTTGCCGGACTCATGCCGAAAGTGGATGCCCAAGTTGGTTTTGTAAGGCGTCTTGTTTTTCGAAAAACGAGTGTCACGATAGATCCGCATCATGGAGCCGCCGCTTCGTTTGGCAATAGCGACGAAATGAGGACTAATTTTCTTCAAAGGCTTTTCCATTGCCCGAATAAAATTCAACGATGGATCAACGACATCGGAAAGATATCGCGCCTTGTGCTCTGCAAACCAGTCACGGTTGTTGTTGTTCTCCAGCTCTTTGAGAAACGCTGAAAAACTTTGTGGAAATCCGGGAAAAGATGGCTGGCTCATTCAGTGAGTTGCCTTTCATAATTACTAGTCGAACGCACAAAGGATAGATTAATCATCCCATAAGTCATATCAATGGATTTCATTCTGCCGTTTTTTCAGCAACTTGTCCACACAGCCCCTTCGTGGGAACGCCATAACGACTACCATCAATGGGAAGCAATTCGGTCATATCCGAGACCTATGGCTGGATGCTTAAACAATCAGACGACAAGCGAGTATCGGTTTCCAAAACAAACCTCCTTCCAACCTAAATCTCTCTTCCTTTCTTCTTTCGAAGAACGACTGGAACTGCTCGCGAGTCACTGGTCCCAAATAAACGCCCGTCAGATTTTTCTGGCGGGCGTTTTTTGTTGGTGGTTTAAAGCACGACCCTGTTGTTAGGCAAGCCGTTCTCCAATGATCTTTTCGAGCACGTCAAACGCCTGTCTAAGAGCTTCGCCCACATCGAAATAGGATTGACCTGAAACATGAAGCGTCAACAGTGGCTGCCCCGCGTCAATGTACGTTTGAGGTTTGGGGATATCGGTGATGAACACCTGCCCTGACATTGGAGCCACCTGAAGTCCACCGACAAACCGCCCAAAGTTACTCTCTATTGCAGCGACAAATGACGGGCTTACTGGTAACGTTTGAGTTGCTTCTTGACGCCGATACACGATCCTTTTGGCAAAGACACGATCCTGTACCCAATTGCTTTGACAGGCCTCAATTAAACCACAACCTCGCTCGATCTTTGCCTCTAATGCAGCAAGGTGCAACTTGACAATCGAAAAATCGGGTATCGTCCGACTTGCCGCGTACTCAATTAGCTCCGCCGCGGCGCCGATGCGCAGGTTAATCTCAAGCAGCCAAAGACCGTCCTGATTCAAAACGAAGTCGATACCAAAGACTCCCACCAGATCAAAACCGTTCGCGATCAAACTTCCAATACGCTCCAAATCACCTACAGCCGTCTCTGGCAAAAGGCAATTATTGATCGGACCAATCGAACCCTCATAGCGAAACGGCAACGTCTGATCACCCGCTTCATCGTCTGTTCTCAAATTTAATGCGGAAACCGATTCGCTGACGCCCAGCATTTCGCAAAAAGAAAATTCTTCACCCGCCACCTTTGGCGTTGCAACATAGCATGCACCAATGGAGCGACCTTCGATGTACTTTTGAAAATACTGATCAGGTTCTAGCGGGGAGTCTGTTTGAGCAAAGGCCACACCCATTCCGCCGCTAGAGAGTTCGGTTTTCACTAGCCATCGCGTTGGGTCATGCTTGGTTATTGGATCGGTCGTTGAAGTCGGGAACGCGATAGAGTTTCGATGACAGAACCGCTGGATGTTACGCCAATACAGAGAATTAAGACATTCAACGGTGTCGTTCTGTCCCAAAATCCTGCGCGAGATATTTCTATTGTGCAAACATCTTTCTAGACCACCTCCGATCAAAACTATCGGTGGACCATTCTGACCCTGAAAATCTGCGTCGCACAGTAAGTCCTCTAGCCGTTGAGCGATCTCATCGATGCTTCGACACCGCCAAGCAAAGTTCTCGCTGGCATTATGCGCAAGATAGCGATTGGATTCTCTGCATATTAAAGCGGTATCTGCGTCGGCAAACAGGTCAATCGTCGACACCGGCCTGCCGGCTCTAATAGTCGATGCCGCGAGCGCACGCGCACTGGCCGCAGCAACGACAATTCGAGGGCCATTGCTCCGAACTTCAGGTTTGGGCCGGTTGGCATTACTCATCGAATTCGTTAGCATTTCTCCAGTGAGAGAGTGCATGCAGATTTTGTGACAAACTTACAGTCAAAGCGTGTTATCTCGCCAACGGCGCGGACGTTTGGTACAGAGTAACATTACAACAGAAGAATTTTAGGAGAGTTTGATGTCGATGTATATTGGTGAGGCGCTGGATGGCGATGGCAACGAAATTGCTCACATCGACTTGATGATTGGCAGCAAGACTGGACCGGTTGGCGTCGCTTTCGCAAACGCACTTTCGACCCAATCCGAAGGCCACACTAACCTGCTGGCGGTAATCACGCCCAACGTTGCTGTTAAACCTTCCACTGTCATGGTGACCAAAGTTACCATCAAAGGAATGAAGCAAGCGGTGCAGATGTTTGGTCCAGCTCAAGCAGCCGTTGCCAAAGCCGTTGCCGACAGCGTCGACTCGGGCGTCATTCCTCAAGATCAAGCTGAGGATCTAGTTTGCGTCTGCGGTGTTTTCATCCATCCCGAAGCCGATGACGACAAGAAAATCTACGACTACAACTACAGCGCCACCAAAATGGCGATTGAGAACGCGATGAAGTCATCTCCATCTGCCGCCGAGATGATAGCCAAGAAGGATGAAGTCCACCCATTCCGTGGTTTCTAGTTCCTGTTGGTTTGGTGTTTCATCTCCCTAACGAAATGAGGCTCGCGTCAGGTTCGACGCGAGCCTTTTTCGTGCCTCCAACAATCGTCCGTTTGATTGCGTTATCCTAAAAGTGAGACCTTCAATGAGCAGAAAGTCGAAAGTTCTAATTCAGATAGATCCGGACCTTCACGCCAGCACGTTTGACTCCATCGTGGCAATTGACTCGGGTGTCGATCACTTGCTGATCAGATCAGGCGTCACAGCAACCGATGTGCAAGCGTTAGTGCACGGTGCGATTTTTACGCGCGGCTCGGACGATTTGAAACGGACAGCTCTTTTCTTCGGTGGCAACAATGCCGAAGCAACAGACATTTTGGTTGCCGAAGCCAAGGCCAGTTTCTTTGGCCCGATGCGAGTGTCGATTATGTCAGACCCCAGTGGAGCCAACACGACTGCCGCTGCGGCGGTGCTTACGGCGATGAAGCATATCGAGTTCGCGGGAAAAGAGGTCACCGTCCTCGCCGGCACCGGTCCGGTGGGATCTCGTATCGCTCAACTAATTGCAGGCCCCGCCACCGATGGAGCGCCCGCGGCCATCAAAGTCTGCTCACGAAAAATCGCCAAAGCAAAGAAAGTCTGCGATCAAATTCGTTTATCAGCGCCGCACGCGAAAGTCATACCAACAGAAACATCATCTCCCGAACTTTTGGCCAAATCGGTTTGTAACGCTCATGCGGTTTTTGCGGCCGGCGCAACCGGCATCGAACTATTGAGTGAAGGGTGGCAGAGCGCAGAAAAACTTCACGTCGCCATTGATCTTAATGCCGTCCCCCCTGCGGGAATTGCGGGCATCAACCCGTCAGATTGTTCGAAAAAACAAGGAAACATTGCCTGCTACGGCGCGATTGGCGTTGGTGAACTAAAGATGAAACTCCACAAGCAATGCATCCAAATGTTGTTCGAGTCCAACCACCAGACGCTGGAAGTCGAGGAAATTTTTGCAATTGGTCGAAAGTTTTAGCAGAATCTATTTATACTAGACACGTGGATGCGAACTTGATCGTGTCATTTCGTCAGTTGGTTTCTTATGCATCGTAGACCTGCAACAGTTTATGTTGATGATTGGTTTGGGATAAAAAGAGTGGTAGACAATGTTACGTAAAACTTTCATATGTGTGATAGGCGTTGTTGCTGGCGTTTCAGCGGGCGCTTACTCCAGCGGATTTTTCAACGAAGAGAACGCCGTCACGATGGCCTACAATCAGTTGAAAGACCGCCTAGAGCTCGGGGAGAGCGTAGATGCGTCATTGGTAGATGAGAACGAGTCACTCGTCTCGGCCGGCCTCGGCTCTGCGCGAAGCGGCGACGACAGTGATATGATGAACGAGGCGTATTCCTTGAACGCTAGGAAATCTGACGCTCAGGACTCTGATTCAAGTGACTTGAGCTTGGCGGAGGAGCTTCTCGCCGCCAACGGCAAGTTGCCCTCCTCACGATCGGAACGAACGACCAAACGATTTGATTTGGAGGACGACCCTACCGCCGAAAAGACTATGGGCAGGAAATCTTCCGACGCCGCCTCGTTCGAAGAGGCTCAAGCAGCTGTAGAAGGAGCGAATCAAAAACGGGCGAAATTAAGCCGGCAGCAAGCAGCGCTCATTCGCGAACAAGCCGACGCAAAGAGGATGCAACAGAATCGTATCAAGGCGGAGCGAGCGCGTGAAAAAGCCGAACTTGAACAAGCTCAAGCTTTAGTCGAGAAACGTTTCGCAAAAAAGGTTTTCAAAAGTGTTAGCGGTGAGACGCTGAACTACCGCAAACTTGTTCCCAAACCGTTTAGCAAAGGCAAACTTTATCCTTTGGTCATTTTTCTTCACGGAAAAGGCGAACGTGGAGATGACAACCGCGCCCAGCTAAAGCATGGTTTGAAACTGTTCGCTGACGACGAAGGCATGAAGCGTTTTCCAGCCATCGTCGTGGCACCGCAATGTCCCGCAGATCAACTCTGGAGCACAACACTGGAACAAAAGGACACTACTCCGAAAATGGATCAGCAGCCAACGCCAGCCATGCGTTTGGTCATCGAACTTTTGGATTCATTGTTATTGACTGAATCGGTCGACCCTGATCGAGTTTATGTCACGGGACTTTCGATGGGCGGATTCGGGACATTCGACCTGATCACTCGCCGGCCAACCCTATTTGCCGCAGCCGCCCCCGTGTGCGGTGGTGGTGACCCCAGCCCGGCTAAACTTAGAAGATTGTTAGACATGCCAATGTGGGTAGTCCATGGCACCGAGGACAAGGTCATTAACATCAACCGGTCACGCGAAATGGTCTATGCTTTGGAATCCGCTGGTGCTTCACCAAGATATTCTGAGCTCGAAGGATTTGGCCACAACATCTGGGATGCCACTTACCGTGACATTGAGCTGTATAACTGGATGTTCAGTCAATCCAAAAAAAGAGCGAGCAAGAAATCGAAACGGAACGTGGCCCAAGCAAAACCAAGCACCCCAAAAGCAAGAAGCGTCCTTCGCCAACCTACTAAAACATCCGTAGCGAAAACTCGCCCTCAAATCAAAACGCCAACGCGAGGCAACTCATTGGCTAATCCGCTGCTTGGCAGATGGAAAGTCCTTGCCGCTTCCCAGAAGGGCCGACAGGCCAGCAAGAGCGTTCTGGAAAAAATGGCGGTGACCTTTGATCGTGACCAATTCGTGATCGAGATCAACGGCCGCAAGGAAGTCGCAAAGTTCAAGCTTAGTGGTTCCAATAATGCGCAGCAGATCGATATAATTTCCAACCGAAAAGACGTTAAAGAATCTGCGGGAATCTATGAGATCAACGGCAACAAATTGATCATTTGCTGGAGTGAACCGGGGCGTCCTCGACCAACGCGTTTTGTCAATTCCATGAACGTCAAAACACTGGTTCTAGAAAAACAGTAAATAGACCCAACGAATTTAATCAGATTTGCATCGGGCTACGATCAGCACCACCACGCTGACCCATCCCATTACAAACGGAATCCAGCTTCCCCATCGGCGGTAAACCGACACGCTCGGGGCATTGGCTTTCTGAACATCACAGATTAAATATCCAGTCGCTCTGCGCGGACCTTTCTTGATGACCCTTCCATCGCTGGCAATATGCGCCGAAAAACCGGTGTTGGCACAAACCAGCATCGGCTTTTGCATTTCAACGGCGCGGAAAACGTTGCAGGCGAAATGAAGATCCAAACACGTGCTGCCAAAAAACCATCCGTCGTTTGTAATATTCAGCATTACATCGGGCTCTTGGCCGCCCGCGGCGAGACAATTGAGTTGCTGGGACAGATAGTGCGGCACTGTCGTTTCGAAGCAAACATTGGGGGCGATAGCAACGCCGCCAGAATCCATGACGCAACTTTCTTCACCCGCCGTTAGGCTCCTAAGAAAAGGAAACATTTTCATGACCGCAGGAAAGTACTCCAAAATCGGCGTATACTCACCAATCATCACTCGGTGGTTCTTGAAATATCGTGAGCTTACCGTCCCCGAATCGTCGATTAGGATAGCAGCGTTATAGACCGACTCATTGGCCGCGTCATAGGTTGTCGTCCCCGCAATCAAAGGCAACCTTTCGAAGCGACCCACGTCATTGATTCCCTTATCCCAATACGAACGAATCGCCGTTTCGTATTCGGCTGCGATTGAGTCACCGGCATCCTTGGCGAGATAATCGGGCGTTGGGAAAGCCGATTCAGGCCACACCATCAGATCAATGTCTTCGTCCGCCAATCGCGCTCGATGCGAAATCTCCATGCGATGTTTGAAATCATCGAGGTGCTTCTGTTGTGGGTCTTGCTCCTTGGGAGCAACGAGAATCGTATCAAGCGAACTCTGTATCAGTGCGATGCGTGTTGTTGGCGGTCCATCAGAACCCGAGGTTTGGTTTTCCCTGTCGTTGCTTTGGTTCAACTTGATAACTCCGTAGCCGGACGTTAAACCTAACGCGACCAAACTCCACACAATAGCGATCGCAATTTGACGCATCGGCCAATTGGTCTTTGTCGCGCTGTCACCGACACGAGACGCCCGCCAGAGAAAGCACACTTTCGCTACACCTGCCGCAAACGCCGTGAGGGCGAACGTAACCGCGTAAGCGCCGAACAAATCAGAAACTTGGATCAGAACCGGGTACGCGTATTGCGAATGAGAAAGACAGACCATACCAAAGCCCGTCAAAAAATTGACGCGCACCCACTCCAACCCCGTCCACGCCAACGGAATCGAGATCAGTGGAGACACTCCCATGCGATGCGTCATCGTTCTGGCACAAACGACAAACAGTGGAGTGTACACGGCCAGATAAGCCGACAGGGCGAACCAACCGATGATCAAAACCGGGTGGGGATAAGGCAGAAAGTAAAACGTGGCCAACCAAAACAGCATCGCCACGCAATACACCTTGGTAAGCACTCTGGAGCTGGCCGAGAGTGATTTCGGGAACACTAGACAACTTAAGGGCGCGGGGGCAAGCCAAGCCAATGGAGCCAGTTCAAGCGGCGGGCTGGACAACCAAAGCAAAACAAATGTCGCCAATGCCAACAGAAAAACAGGCGGCCGGTAAGTAATAACCGCCCCACCTGTTTTATCCTCGACTTGCTCGGTTTCCGAAGAATTAACTGGGGAAGATGTCACGAAACTTTTGTTTACATTGAGGACAGACGGAACGCGACAACTTGCTCGGATATGATAAAGTTTTCCTTTCGACAAGACCACCGCGAATCTACTCGACAAAGGCAGTTCGGTTTGCTCCAATAAAGAGGTCAGGTAAATCAGATTAATGAGAAATGAAGTCAATGATGTCGAATGCAGTTGCACTTATTCTGGGCGGTGGACGTGGAACCCGACTCGCTCCCTTGACCTCGATCCGAAGCAAACCGGCCGTACCCGTTGGCGGCAAATACCGGTTGATCGACATTCCGATATCAAACTGTATCAACAGCGGCATCAACCGCATTTACGTGCTGACTCAGTTTCTCTCGGTATCGCTGCACAGCCACATCCGCAACAGCTACTCCTTCGACAAATTCAGCGGTGGATTTGTGGAATTGTTGGCGGCTCAAGAGACCACGTCCATCGGCAGCGACTGGTACCAAGGCACCGCCGATGCGGTCAGGAAAAACCTCGTCTATTTTGATCAACCGGGAATCGACCACGTAGTGATTTTGTCCGGGGATCAACTTTATCGGATGGACTATGGTGATCTAATTAAAACCCATATCTCAAGCGGAGCCGACGTCACGATCTCCTGTATGCCAGTCTCCCGCGAGGACGCTCGCGGCTTTGGCGTGATGCAACTGGAAGACTCTGGCCGCGTCAAAGGTTTTGTGGAAAAACCACAGACCGACGAGGAGATCAACGCCGTGTTGACCGATCCTCAGTGGATCAACTCCAGAGGCATCGACAGCAAGGGGCGTGACTGCCTCGCAAGCATGGGAATCTACGTTTTCAACAAGGACTTGCTGATCGACATGCTTAGCGGCAGCGAGTTCACTGATTTCGGCAAGGAAGTGTTTCCTCAGACAATTGAAACGCACAACGTGCAAACCCACTTGTTTGATGGTTACTGGGAAGATATCGGAACCATCCGCTCATTCTACGAAGCAAATATTGAATTGGCGTCGACCGATGCGGATTTCGATTTGATTTCCATCGAGAATCCGATTTACACGCGCTCACGCTTTCTGCCCCCAACCCAAATGTCGGGAGCCAATGTCTCCAACAGTCTAATCGCCGATGGCTGCCGTATCGGTGAGGGAGCGACGATTGAAAACAGCGTTATCGGCTTGCGGACGATCGTCGGAGAGAACGTCACGATCAGGAATTCGATCATTATGGGAGCCGCTGACTACGAAGACGATTCAGCCGATAGGTTGCCGCTAGGAATTGGAGACCACACGACCATCGACGGTGCCATTGTCGATCTGGATTGTAGAATCGGCAAAGGCGTCCAGATTGTCAACGGAAAAGACCGTAGCGATACCGACCTTGAGAATCCAGTTTGTGTGATTCGCGATGGCATCCCGATCATTATCAAAAAATCTGTTCTCGCCGACGGTTGGAAGCTGGACGACAACGTTTAGGTCGGCCTTCTAACTCCAATATTCGCACCGTCGCAGAAAGCACAAGCGATTGCTTGAAAGATTCACCAACTTGTTCTGGCTGTGGACAATCCTCGGCGTCACTTGGGCTTGGTTCTTTCCGCCACATTTTGCTTGGTTCGGCCCGTGGGTGTCGCCCGGTCTCGGCGTGATCATGCTGGGCATGGGACTGACACTCTCATTTGAAGATTTCCGAAACGTCTTACGTCAGCCTCGTGCCATCGGCATCGGCGTGCTGGCCCAATTCTTGATCATGCCGACTATTGGCTATTGGATTGCCAAAACGTTCGGGTTGTCACCTTCTCTCTCAGCGGGGCTAGTTCTGGTTAGTTGCTGCCCCGGTGGAACGGCCAGCAACGTCATCGCGTTCCTTGCCAAAGCCAACGTCGCTCTCAGCGTGTTGATGACCATGTGCTCAACCGGACTCGCGATCGTGCTGACGCCTTTGATGACGGGTTGGCTTGCTGGCGAGTTCGTCGAAGTCGACGTGTTGAAATTGCTGATGACGACCGTGCTGGTTGTCCTGCTGCCAGTGGTGGTGGGATTGCTGCTGAATCAGTTTGCCTCGCAGTGGGTTCGGCCATTGCGAAGCGTTTCGCCTCTGGTGTCAGTTATCTTTATCGTGTTGATCGTCGGTTTTGTAATCAGTGTCAATCGACAGAAGATTTTGGAATCGGGCTGGCTTTTACTAGGAGCGGTCTGGTTGATGCATCTGACGGGTTTTACCTGCGGTTATTTCTTCGCTTGGCTGATGGGATACTCCGAAGATTTTCGGCGGACGGTGTGCATCGAGGTGGGCATGCAGAACTCGGGATTGGGAGCAACATTGGCCAAATCGTTTCCTGATCCGATCGTTGCCGTTCCGTCAGCCCTTTCAGCGCTGGCCCATTGCTTGATCGGAAGTTTCCTAGCAGCGATTTGGAGCCGTACCGCGGTGACAAACGACGGCCAGTAGTCACATCGACCGTTCGAGTGGTCTTTTAAAGCTGAGTTGACGTGATAGCGGGATTCGCGAGAATTCCTGATCGCCCAAGGATTTCAGGCGACATGCACTACGGCCGACCGCTCATCTCAGTAGGCACTCTCCACTATCACGAAAATTGCCAGACCACTGATTCTTCATCAAACAATTCGTATTCAGTTGCCCCAACCTTTTCACGCAGCCTGTAGAATTGAATTGTCAGGTCTGCTACAACACAACAGAAATCAGGATGCCCCGAGAGTTTGCCCCGCGCTTTCGGATCTTTGCGGAGGTGAATGAGCTGCCACTGATCGATCGATGTTTGGCGTTGCGATAACGTTTGCCAAGTCACCGTCGTGATAGAAAATCGCGCTGACGGCGTGTTCTTTTGAAAAACCAGACAAGATATGGGGCCTGACCTCGGCCCTGACTGATCCGTTCGGTGCGCTCAAGCGGCGCATGCCCGCGAGAGAGAAAATCATCCGACTTGATCCTAGGTATATGGCTCTCTGGCCAGCCCGTATTGATCAACCACGGAGCTGTCAGGTAATGCCAGTTGGTTGATGAAGCGGCCCTCGTATATCGCCCGCATTTCGTTTTCCTCTCAGTTAATTTTATCGCTAACCGTTCGTTTTCCCGGCCGGCATGTTGACAGGTTGGACCATTTTTCTAAACATAGAGACAAGAAATTTACTTTCGGTCAAAATGCATCAAGGAACGACTCCCTATGTCAGAAACGATGATTGAAACCATCGGGCTGGATAAGTTTTACGGCCCGTTTGCCGCGGTACGAGATGTCACCTTTTCGGTACCCAAAAAACAAGTTTGCGGATTCTTGGGCCCCAACGGTGCCGGGAAATCCACCACCATGAAGCTGTTGACCGGCTTCATTGCCCCCACCGCTGGCAGTGTCAAAATTGCTGGGTTCGATATGGAGACCCACCGGATCAAGGGCAGCCAATTTATCGGCTACCTACCGGAGAACGGTCCGCTGTACGAAGAAATGACGCCCAAGGGCGCCCTGAAATACCTCGGCCGCGCTCGGGGGCTCTCGTCTTCCAAACGCTCAAACCGCATGGAGTTCGTCGCAGAGAAATGTGACCTAGGCGAGGTTTGGAACAAGCCCATCAGCAAACTCTCGAGAGGATTTCGACAGCGTGTTGGAATGGCTCAAGCCCTCCTTCACGATCCCGAGGTTCTTATTCTTGACGAACCTACCAGTGGACTCGACCCCAACCAACTGGTTGGAATTCGGCGACTGATCAAAGAACTTGGCGAGACCAAGACGGTGTTGCTTTCGACACACATTCTTCAAGAGGTCGAGATTCTCTGTCAGCGCGTGGTCTTAATCGACAAAGGGCGCATCGTCTTTGACGGCGACCGCAACGACATGGGTTCTCGTGAAGCGATGGAGAACGAATTCCACTCGCTAACAAATTTTTCTGCGACGTAGTTGCGTTAATTTGGCAAACGGAACTGATCTAGACATCGGTTCGTACAGACGTACAAGGGCACCTTCGCCCCGCAAGAGATATCAGACACACTTCAGGATTCGGATTTAAACATGAGATGGCACGTGATTGCCGCCGTTTTTTGGCGTAACTTGCAACAATATTTTTCTAGCGTTCTCGGCTACCTATTCATCGTCGTTTTTGTGACCTGCTGTGCAGTGATCACGTTCAGCCCGCAGTTTTTTGCGGACAACTTGGCCAACCTCGATCAGTTGTCGCGATACTTTCCTCTGTTGCTGCTGATCTTCATCCCAGCGATCACGATGGGAGTTTGGGCGGATGAAAAACGGCAAGGAACCGATTCGATTTTGTTCACTCTACCGGCGTCTGATTTTGATATCACCCTAGGGAAATACATGTCGGTGGTCGCAGTCTATACGATCGCCCTATTGTTCTCGGTGACTCAACTGTTCGCCCTCGAGTTCTTAGGTGATCCCGACTGGGGCGTCATTGCAACGACTTATCTTGGCTACTGGCTCTCAGGTGTGGCCTTGATCGCCGTCGGCATGTTCGCCTCGTCGCTCAGCTCAAGTGCGACGGTCGCATTCATCTTAGGAGCCTTGTTTTGTGCCATCCCAATTTTGGGAGGTCGATATTTCGGCAATAGCCTCTTGATGGAAAGACTTGCCGTCGATTGGAACCTGAGCGATTTCACCTTGGGGCTGATTCCTTTATCGAACGTTTTGTACTTTATCGGCCTGACCATTTTCATGCTGTATCTGAATCTTGTCGCGATCAGTGAGCGGCGATGGAAGCCGTCCAACAAAGTAGAATTACTGATTCAGTATGTAGTGCGTGGAGTATGTCTGGCGATCATTCTTGTTTCGTCTATCTATTTGTTTAATTCAAATGGTGGATCGGCATCGGCCAAAGCCGACCTAACCGCAGAGAAACTGTACACACTGGATCCCGCCACAATTGCGACGCTCGACAAGATCAAGAACGATGACCAAGTCATTCAAGTGGAAGCCTTTGTCAGCGACGACCTGCCACGCGAATACGTCAACACAAAAAAACAATTGCTTGGCACCTTGCGGCAGTACGCCGAACAAGGAGGCAACAATGTCGAGGTAAGTATCTTCGATGTGGCGGCCAATAGCCGGCAAGCGACCGACGCACGCGGCAAAGGTATCGAACCTGTTGCCAACCGATCCGAGGAGGCCGGCCGAATCATCGAGCGTGAAGTTTTCATGGGCGTTTACCTGTCCAGCCCCGAACGCACGGTGACGATTCCATTTTTTGAGGACAGTGACTCGATCGAGTATCAGTTAAGTCGCTCGATCGCGACGGCATACAAGCGTGGACCGAAACCATCGTTGGGAATTCTGGAGACCGATGCGTTCTTCGGCGGTCCGGAGATCGAAGGCCGGCGGCTGGACTGGGCCTACACCACCACGTTGGATGACTTGAAAAAAGACTACGATGTAAAACAGATCAAGGCCGCTCGACTGTCAGAGTATCTCAGCAACGCCACCGAAGACAATGGACTTAAAACGCCAGACGTAATGTTGGTTGCCGACCCTGCCAGCCTTGATGACCAAGCAATGGCTGCTCTTACCCAGTACATCGAAGCAGGACACCCGACTCTTATTTTGGGAGATCCACTTCCGTTTTTCTGGACATCACAGGCACCGTTGCAGTTGGGGATTCTAAACGCGCCCCAGATGCCGCGTGTCAGTCCTCAGTCGCGATATGCCCAAATCCTCTCCAGCTCTCAGCTTCCTAAAGCGGACAACGGTTTCGCCGGCCCCCTGAACAAGACGCTGGGGATTCAATGGAACACTGGAGCGACATCTTATAGTCTGCTCGATCCACATCCAAACTTTCGTGGCGACTGGCCGCAGGAGCGTTTTGGGCCCAGCTGGCCCAAACAATACGGTCCCTATGAGAAGGCCTTCAACTTTATCAAGAATCAAGACACCGGTGAGGCGATCAACCAATCGAGTCCAATCACAGCGGGGCTTAACGAGTTACTGATGATTTATCCGGGCTATATTGCCAAATCAGCGGACAGCAAGTTGACATTTGAGCCTCTGTTGACCACCGGCAAAAACTCTGGTGTCGCGAGTTGGAACGAGGCAACGGCTGATGACCGAAACTTTAACCAGTACACGATGTCTCTGACACGCATCGTCAAGCCTTCTCAACCGGTCAAGATCGACGACGACGAACATGTGTTGGCCGCGCGGATTACGGGGGAGGGCGACGACGGAATCAATGTCGTTTTCATTGCCGATCTGGATTTTGTCTCTGACTTCTTCTATCAACAGCAGGAGGCTTTGGGACAGAAATTGGACAACCTGCCGTTCCTATACAACGCACTAGATGTGCTCTCAGGGTCAGATCAATTTGTATCGCTGCGAAATCGTCGTGCCACACCGCGCACGTTGACTCGTCTGGAAACGATCTTCGATGGCTTTCGATCCAAAAAGGCGAAAGCTGACCAAGCACGCGAAGAGAAACTGCAAGCCGAACTTGAAAAGGAGCAAGCGTTGCTGGATGTGGACACAGCAAAGATTCAGACAGACCAATCGATGGGGCTGGGTGAAAAACTTCAACAAACGTTCCAACGAGCTTCTGATTCGCAGCGGCGGTTTGAGTTGACCCAAGCGCGACTGCTGCGAGAGAAGGCGATCGAAGACGCCAAGAGCAAAAATGAGATGCAAGAAAAAATTGCGTCTCAGGAAAGCGTCACACGTTGGCTGACCGTTTTGATGGCACCGCTTCCGGCGTTGCTGCTGGGAGGCATTGTACTTTGGTTCCGCAAGACGGGGGAGCAGAAGGACATCGCAGACGACAGGCGTGTCGCACAAAAGTAAACTACTGACGGACTGTTTTATATTCACAAGATCACTCAAACAGATTCAAACCAACGATGAAAGAAGCCACTAAAACCATTTGTTTCGTAGTAGCCGCGGTGGCCATGTTGGGCGCTGCAATTGCCAGCAATATCGCCAACCGACCACGCCCCGTTACTGATTTTGAAACAATCGGACAGCCGTTTTATCCCGACTTCGTAAAAACAGACGAAGCCCGTTCGCTGGTCGTCAGTTCGCTGGACGAACTCGCAGTGAAGCGTCAAACCTTTGAGATCAAACAAGAAGACGGGCTTTGGCAGATCCCATCGCACGAAGGCTATCCCGCGGAAGCAGCCGAAAGGTTGGCTGACACTTCCGCATCATTAATGGGCATCACACGCGACTCTTTAGTCGGTCGCAGTGTGGCTGATCATGCAAAATTTGGCGTTATTGATCCACGTTCTGAGGACATCGTGGATATGGATGCGGTTGGTCAGAGTATTACTCTGCGCGATGCTAACGATGACGTGTTGGTTGATTTGATCATTGGCAATGAGGCGACCGATGAAGGCGATCGCAGCAGTCCCGGCCAGCTGATGCGAGAGGACGAGCAAACGTATTACTACGTCCGACGGCAGGATGAATCCAATGTTTATCGAATTCCATTGGAGATTGATTTGTCCACGAAATTCGCCGACTGGATCGAGCCAGATCTGTTACAGATTGAAGCGAACAAAGTTGTCAACGTAAGCTTGAACAACTATCAAATTGAGCAACGTGGTGGAGGCATGTTTGGTGGGCCGCCGACGCTGATGAAAAAGCCCGGCGACCAAATTGAACTTTCGCGCGAGTCTTCAACCGACGACTGGAAAATGGAAGGACTCAACGAGGAAACCGAGACCCTTAAAACCAGCGAAGTTACTTCGATTGTTAGTGTGCTGGATGATATGGCGATCGTTGACGTCAAGCGGAAGCCAACGCTAGACGGCCAGATGCTGTTGGACGCGGATTTAAATTACAGTCTCACTCCTGAGCAAGCCAAACTGATGTCAATTCGGACACAACAAGAGCTTGATCAATTATCCAATGAGCAGAAACTTGAATTCCAAAGCCTTCAAGTTGCTATTGCCGAACTGCAACAGGACTTGCAATCGCGCGGTTTCAACTTTGGTTCAACCGGTGAGAAACTCGAATTGGTTTCAGCCGGCGGCGAAGTTCAAGCTGCGACATCTGACGGATTGTTGTACACGCTGCATGTTGGCAAAGCGAACGCCAGTGACAAGAAAGAGATCAAAGTAGCCGGTGCGTCAGACGAAGCGGATGACACTGAAGACGAATCCGAAGACACCGACGCGGAAGAAGAAACTTCAGACAACGAAGCCGACTCCAGCAAAGAAGATCCAGAATCTCAGCAAGAGCCGTCCGACAATCGATACGTATTGATCCGAGTCGGTTTTGATGAATCTTATATTGGACCTGAACTAGAAGCGCCAAAGAAACCTGTCGCCCCAGTGAAACCTGAAGGGTACGTACCCGCACCGGAGAAAGACGATTCGGAACCCACCGACGAGCAATCCGAAGAAGGTGACGAAGATGCCGCTCCCAAACCGAAAGCGGCTGAGCGGGACGAAAAATTTGTAGCCTATGATGAGGCGCTCGCCGCTCACGAAGAAGCTAAGGTCGATTTTGAAGTTGCCCAAAGTGAGTTTGAGCGAAAGCAGGAAGAACGTGCGGGGCAAATCAAAGAAGGCAAGCAGAAGGCCAAGATTCTCAACCAGCGATTCGAAGACTGGTACTACGTTGTCAGCGGCGAGAACTTGGCTACCTTGCAAGCAGATCGCAAAACTCTAGTCGAGGTAAAAGAGCCTCCGAAAACTCCGTCAGAAGAAATGGGAAAGATTCCTGACACTTCGTTTCCAGAGATTAAAGTCGATCCAGACGCCGCGCCAGCAACAGAAGCTCCAGAGATGAAGGTTGAGAAACCATCTACGGAGAAACCACCCACAGAGAAGCCCAAAGCACCCAAGGCAGAGAAAACGGAAGCACCTAAGACTGAGAAAACGGAAAGCGATGCCGCCGAGACACCGCCGCCGAACACGAAAGCGGAACCACCAGCCAATCCTGAGGTTGATATAACCGACGCTAAGCCTGACTCAGACTCTCCAGCTCCTCCAGCGGAAGTCGACACCGATGCGTCTCCTTAGACCAAACCTATCTGGAGGCTTTTAAGACACCACCGATCTTTAGTCTGCCGATGGCTCATCCCTTCAACATGCTGTCGTTAGACAAATGAACTTGCTCTCAAAAATTAAAGCCCCCTTTCTTGTTGCATCTATCTTTTCGGCATTCATTTGCATGGCATGCGAACACGCTAACGCGCAGCGCGTTAAGCTCAGCCCGGAGGGAATCGAGCGCAAAGCCGCCCACGATTTTCTGTTCCAAAAATTTACTAAATCGCATCAAACCGTCTACAAGGGGAAGGGCGCTAAACGAAATCTCGATGAGATCATTCTTCTAAAGGCGCCCATCGCGGTAGAGGGGGATTTCAAGATCCAGCTGCCCGACGGCGCTCAACGCGTCGCCAGCATGTTTCGCTACTTTCTGATTCGCGGCAAGAATCTTGATCGTATCGGCGGGTTGAAGCTGCTACCTTATTCGCCCAACGGAGTGATGCATGTCAGCACTCGGCAATCCGGCATTTACCGCGTTCAAATGCCATCGCTGCCGGTCCCTTCGACTGACATGAAGCCGATTGAGATCGAAGGTCAGTCAAACGGCAAAGCCGTCATTACGGAAGTCGCGTTCAACTCACAAGGAAGATTAAAAACAACCTTCATTGATCTGTCTTACCGGAATCTTGGTGCTGAACACCCGCGGGAACGGGTCGACATACAGATCGATCTCAATCACGAACTCTCCATCGAAGGGCATGTCGATCTCGAACGCAGCAGGTTCTTTCGCTACTACGCCTTGCCGGGTGGGCCGCATCCAAGCTTAGAACAGTGGGCGTGGGAGCAAAATTTTTGGCCCGGCAGACAAATTAACAAACTCCAGTATTCGCTGGTCAAAGGCTATTCTCGCAATCAGCCAAATTTGACCGAAGACAAGACCCGTCCCGGCCACGCCGACCTAAGCTTCTTCAAAAACTATTCCGCAGGCTTGAATCCAAACACTATAGAGCCGTTTCGCAATATCGACTTCGCTTTGTGCTTCGATAACTATCCCGATTTCATGTCAATCGATCAGGTTGGACGAGGCACTCCGAAGATCGATCACTTCGATGCGGCGGCTGAATTAGTTGCCGCCTATATTGAAAACCAAATGGAGCATAATGGCCGTGCCGCGCCGTTTTACGAGGTCAAAAACGAGTCAACCATCAAGGCCGAGTGGGATTATCACTGGAAAAAGGGCGTTGACTCGTGGGCACTTTTGAGCGATTTGCATTGCAAAGTTGCCGACGCGGTCCATCAACAGGCACCGGGAGCCAAGGTCGGTGGTCCCAGTTCCGCATGGATGCAGGTTCAAGTTGACAATTTCGGCTTGTTTGAAAAGCAGCGAAGATTCATCGATCAGACCAAGGGCAAACTAGATTTCTACTCACATCATTTCTATGAAAATCGTGAAACAATCGGAGCTTGGGAACGACGAACAGGGGATTACTCCGGATACCTACTGGGTGCCATGGAGGCGATTCTGGACATGTTTCAGGCTCACATGCGCGGCATCGATAATGTTCGACCAATTCTAATTACCGAATGTGGCTCGCTACAACCCGGACGCGGCCCAAGTGATTACTGGTTGCGTCTCCGATCCTTCAGCGCGTTTGTCCATAAGCTCTCACAACGGCCTCACGAGATCGAACTCGCGGTGCCGTTTGTGTTTTTAAACATTCCTTGGAACCCCCAAAGTGGCGACGCGGCTTTTATCCCTGAAGGTGACGATTCGCCCAACGGCCCGATTGAAGGTTTTTCAAAAACCCCAGTCCACCACTTCTTCGAGCTATGGAAAGATTTCGATGGCAGGCGTTTGCCGGTCAAGTACAAGCGGGCGTTTCTAGACGTTACGGCCTTGCATAACGCTGACGAAGTCCAAGTCGCGATTACCAATATGGGCGGCAAACAACTTGAGATCGATTTGACGCAAATTACGGGCGACTCAATTGCGGTTAAATCAGTGACGCAGAAACGGCTGTACTACCGTGACGGAGAAGTCAAATTTGATCCTGAGGTAACCTATCCTGACGCGTCGAGAATTTTGATTGATGTCGAGGAAACAACGGTGGTTACCCTTGAGCTAGAGAAACCGATCTCCATCGTTGGCGAAGTGAAACGCAATTTCTGGTTTGCTCCTGAGACCGCAGTCAAGCACGAAGAGCTCACGAACAAGAAATTTACCATCGACGTCGAGGGAGCCGAGGACGTCAGACAATGCACGATGCGAGTCGGACTTCACCGCGCTGGAGGCTTGAAACGCAGGCTAGAGGGTTCCTTTAATGGCAAGCCGTTTAAACTGGAAGTGAAGTGGGCGCGTGACTTGAACAACCTGTTCGCAACGGTAGACGTTCCAATTCCAATCAAGTTGCTTAAATCCTCCAATGCGATCGTTATTAAATCCCACAAAGGATTGACACTGACCTCGCTGCATTTAAGCACCGACCAGTAAAAATCGTGTCAGTCTTGGTCCCCGAACTGTCGTGTATTGCTTCTGAAATCTTTGGATAGATTAAAATTTGCAACGCCGATTCTAGATGTGTACGATCTATTGCATCAATGTGCGACGTCACATCTTCTCTTCCTTCGGCCAAGACTCCTCTGGAGACACTAAACATGCTCAAACTCTTCTTTGCAGTGCTTACAGCATTCCTCCTCGTATTTTCAATCGCGCCAAGCAACCTCTTTGCTCAGCAAGAGCAAATCGAAAGGCCAGATTTCGGCGTGGGCGTATTCGACGAAACTGCTGAAAGAAT
This sequence comes from uncultured Pirellulaceae bacterium, assembly GCA_938036435.1. Classification (GTDB taxonomy): domain Bacteria; phylum Planctomycetota; class Planctomycetia; order Pirellulales; family Pirellulaceae; genus Mariniblastus. The sequence goes on from CALHPU010000156.1 coordinate 45,370, forward strand.
GGAGAGATTAATAAGGCTTAAGTGGAATGGCGAAAATATTGGCCTGCGCAAGAATTGGCAAGATGCGATCCCCCTCGAAGAACAAGAAGAAACACGAAAGCTGGAACAGGCGGTGCTAGAACTTGTCGAGCGCGGAGTTCCCGAACGTCAAGCGGAAAGGTTTGCCGCAGGAAACCTCGGAATAGACCGCGGAATCGTCAGTATCGGCAATTCACCTTTTCACAAATTGTTCTTTCGCATTCGAGGTTCTAAAGGAGGAAGTAGTGGCTCGCACGGTAGTAAGCTAATGAGACTTTCTTTTTCTAATGAGGTGATTTTGGGTTCGGCACATCTACTCGAGGACGAAGTTGAATTGTCTTTTGAAGAGAAAACACTCCAACGTCGCCGTTTTGAATTTCGTGACCATGGCAATGGCGAGATCAATTTCAGATTCGAACACGGCGATCTATTCATTCGATTACGCCAAGATCAAGACGGCAACACTCAACTGATTTGGATTGAGGACGATCAGGCCAAGGCCTACGTTGGCAAAACATTTCAAGATTTCATTGAAAACAATACGCAAGTCGCCGAGAGAGTACTATTTCCTCTTTTTACTCGTCTGGGCATCAAGATGCCAATGGACAAAACAGACCCGCGTGTCGTCGCTAATGTCGTGGCAAAAATCAAATACGCGAAAGAAAACGACGACGAAACAGTAAGAAAGCTGATCAAGCAACTCGGTTCTGACAGCTTTGAAATCCGAGAGAATGCCAGCAAAACTTTGGCCAATTGTTACGAAGCGTGGGCGCACATCATCAAGGAGCACCTAACAGACGCGTCGCTTTCGCCGGAAGCCGAATTCCGCCTGAATGAAATCGTCGAAGGTGCGACGAATAATGAATTGGAGCAATACGTCGGCGAACTGAAACTATTGGACTCGCCGGAGTACTTGGTCTCGATTTTGAATATTGTGGACGTAAACGAGAAACTACTGCTTATTGAGCATCTCGAAGAACTAACCGAGCAATCACATGGCGACGACATCGCCGCTTGGCAAAAGTGGTTGCAGAAGAAAAAGTAAAACCTCGACAACTCGTTCCCAAATTGGCCCGAAGAGGCGGGATTGAGTTCGCATTTGGTATTTGTGCGATACGAATGTCTCCAGTGGGTCAAACTACGATTGAGACTTGTGTTCAGAACGAACAGAGCTTCGCGGCCGTTCTTGAACGCGATCCGAAATTACTTATTCACGCCCGTCCGAATTGTCACAATATTTCCGTGGCTGTGGCGAAATAGAGTTCAGTCAAGCCGCTTTTTAAGCAGGAACATCGTTCGCAAAACCAATTAAAAATTGGTCGAACGAGCCGTATTTGGCAAAAAGCCGGAAAAAGGCAGCTGCAAGGTGGCTTGGCCCTAACGGTAACCTATCGTTTGCCACGAACTACGCCTGATGATGCACTTTCGCAACGTCTGGCGGGGGTCTCGAACAAGTTACCAACTCAAGTAACCGACTCTAAGGGAACGAATCACTTCCACCATGGGTTTTTTCCACGAAATCTTTTCCGAAGCCAACTTCCTCGCCACCGCGATGATGGTCATCGTTCTGTTTTATTGGGCGATGATGATCTTCGGTGTTGGGGGAATGGATATGTTCGATATCGATGTCGACGTAGACGCCGACGTGGGAGTCGATGCTGATCTCGGCACACCCGTAAATCTTGATGCAGATGTCGATGGAAGCCTCGCCACAGCTGGCGGAGCTGACTTGGACTCTGGCAGCTCCACGGCGGCAGCAGCGTCAGGGTTCATTCGCGGAATTTTCGAGTTCTTTTACTTGACCGACGTACCGGTCGCCATCGTCGGATCGACTTTCGTATTCGGTTACTGGGCATCAAGCCTAATACTGAATCACTTGTTCAATCCATCGCAGGGGTTTTTTGGATCGCTGATCTGGATGATTCCCAGCATGATTGTTGGACTGGCCTTCATGCGAATTGCCGTCAAACCGATGGCAAGAATCTTGGCAAAATCTGGCCCCGAAGATAACTCACGTAGCGAGATGATCGGCGTAGTTGGACGAGTTGTTACAAGCTCCGTCAGCGAAACATTTGGGCAAATAGAAATTAAACCCGCAGGGGAACCGGAAGTTGTCTACAACGCGAGAACTGTCCAAGGGCAGAAACTAGCAAAAGGCGACGCCGCAAAAATCTTATCTTACGACGACCAGCAAAATACGTTTCTGGTTGAACTAACTAATTGGGAGAACGCATCTGATGACTAACGAAATTTACCTAGCCAACTTGATCTTTAGCAACACGCTATTGGAGATCATCTTCTGGATCTTTGTTGTCGGCGGCGCGTGCGTGCTCGGCTACATCTCGTTTTACATCAAGTGCCTCCGCAAGGTGCCTCAAGGAACAGCACTGATCCGAACAGGCTCTGGCGGCACGCAAGTCAGTTTTGACAAAGAAATGGTCGTCCCTATCCTGCACATCGTCGAAATGATGGATATCTCGGTCAAACGCATCGAAATCGACCGCAGCGGCGAAGATGGATTGATCTGTAAAGACAACATCCGCGCCGACATCAAGGTTGCGTTCTTCGTCAGAGTGAACAAAGTCATCGATGACGTAAAACGCGTCGCGAACTTTCTTGGCTGTAAACGTGCCTCAGACATTTCATCGTTGCGACAGGTTTTTGAGCCAAAGTTCTCCGAAGCGCTCAAAACGGTGGGTAAGCAATTTGATTTCGTCGAATTGTATAACTCGCGTGAAGAGTTCCGCGAGCAAATATTGAATGTCATCGGCAAAGACCTCAACGGCTACGTGCTGGATGACTGTGCGATCGACTACCTCGAGCAAACCGATCTTGAAAAACTAAATCCGAACAACGTTCTGGACGCTGAAGGTATCAAAAAGATTACCGAACTTACGGCCAAAGAAGTGACATTGGCCAACAGCATCACACGCGAGAAAGAAAAGACGCTCAAAAAGCAAGACGTTGAGGCCAGAGAAGCGATTCTGGCTTTGGAAAGACAGCAGGTCGACGCCGAAGAGAAACAGGAACGCGAAATCGCAGAAATCACCGCTCGCCAAGAGGCCGAAGCCAGCGTTGTTGAGCAACAGGAACGTCAGCGTTCAGAATTGGCTCGAATTCAAGCCGACGAAGAAATCGCCGTTGCTGAAGAAAACCGCCTGCGAGCGATCATCGTTGCGGCCAAGAGCAAGGAACGAACCGACGCTGTTGAATCTGAACGCGTTGAAAAAGATCGCGGCCTTGAGATTGCTGAAAGAGAGCGTATCGTAACGCTTGCGGAGATCGAGAAAGAGAAAGCGATTGAAGTCGAGAAGAAGAACATCCAAGACGTGATCAAAGATCGCGTGATGGTCGAACGGACCGTCGTCGAAGAAGAAGAGAAAATCAAGGACACCAAAGAGTTTGCTGCTGCCGATCGTAAGAAGCAGGTTGCCGTTACGGCCGCCGAAGAAGCGGCGGAGCAGAAGTTGGTGCAGGAAGTTAAACAGGCCGAAGCCGAAAAGCAGGCGGCCGACCTTCAAGCTCAGACAGTCGTCGTTCGAGCCGAGGCGGATCGAACAGCTGCTGAGAAAACCACCGAAGCCAAGAAACTGCTGGCCCAAGCTGCTCAAGCAGAAGCCGCGGCACCGGGGCTGGCTGAAGCCCAAGTAAAAATGGAAAAGGCGACCGCGATTGAAAAGGAAGGAACCGCTGAGGCAAAGGTTGCCGAGCTTAAATTCCAGGCGGACGCCAAAGGCATCACCGAAAAAGCCGAAGCGATGAAGCTGTTCGACGGTGTTGGAAAAGAACACGAAGAGTTTAAACTTCGCCTGAACAAGGAAAAGGAAGTCGAACTCGAAGCGATCACTGCACAACAGAAGATCGCAGAAGCTCAGGCCGCAATGATTGCCGAATCGCTGACCAATGCGAACATCGACATCGTCGGTGGCGACAACAAGTTCTTCGACAGCATCGTCAACTCAATCACTGCCGGTAAACAAGTCGATCGCCTAGTAGACAACAGCAGTGTTCTGTCAGACGTGAAGCGCACGTTCTTTACCGGTGATCCCATGAAGTTCAAAGACGAAGTCGGACGATACATCGACATGTTTGGCATTACCTCCGAAGACATGAAGAATCTGTCTGTCGCCGCTTTGATCGGACAGATGATGGGGCTAACCAACGACAAAGACATCTTGCAGAATTTGCAGTCGATGATGGGAGCTGCGACGCGAGCGGGAATTGGATCCCAAAACGCTGGTGACGTGATCGCAGCTGTGACAAAGTAGACTTCAACGCTCATTCTCCCGATGCCGTTGATGTAAAACGCGCCAAGGCACCGATTCTGGGAAGCGAGGCGGACACCAGACGGTAGCCGATCTCGCAAAAGATCGAACGGGCAACTCAAACGCTCTCCAAAGTCTTGCGACTTCGGCTTCGGCAAAAGCTGGCCAAATTGGAATCTACAAGCCACACTATTTTCTTAGCTTCATCAATGTCTAACGAACCTGAACAACTTGAGCAGTCCGAAACGACGGCGCGCGAAAACTCGCCGCAGCTCGAACGTGGGACGTACGAGATCATTCAGAATCGCCTGAAGTCGTTCTCGGTAGACCTGCGCGAGCGCATCGGCTTTCTTAACGACGAACGCCGCCAAGTTTTTGGCTCGATCCCGACCCAGCTAATTTCGACCCAGCGCATTACGACGGCCAACAACTGTGTGGCTCAGGACATCGTACCGATCGGTGATCAATTCATCTTTGGCTACAACGTCCACATGGGCTTGAAAACCGTCACCGAATTGAAAGACGTCTTCGGTGTGTTCAAGTTCTCCGATGGTTCGATGCATGAGCAACCGTTGGAAATCTTCGATGATGCAAACTTCATCACGGATTTCAACGGCCTATACAAATATTACAAAGATACGCGCTTTCAACGCTTTCATCTGGCCGGGCCACATCTGTACCTTGTATTTCAGGTCAGCAAGAGTCACGACGACACCAAATCTTTCAAATTTGTGGTCGAAGAAGGGAAGCTAACGTACGTCGACAACCGCAGTAACCATGAAATCACTCTCCCGCCCCAGCATGATTTCAAATGGGTTCGGACAGACCGTGAACTGCATCGTGATGGCGAGCACCCTCATATTTCAATCGATGACCGCGTGTTCGTAGAAGCCGTTGGCGGCGATCTGACGATCAAAATCGAGGACAATACAGATGACGGCACGGGCATCTACGCCGAACCGGTTGACGACCCTGACCAAACGCTTGATGACGGCGAATACTATTACTCGATCGTGGGTAACATCATCCTGCTGAAGATTAAACCCTTCAAAGAAAGCGTCTATCGGTACCTCGTCTTCAACGAGAAAACGCAAACCGCTCGGCGGCTGGATTCGATCGCCGATGCATGCGTCTTCCTGCCAGAAGATCACGGCCTGATCTTCTCCAACGGGTATTACTTACAAACGGGCGTCTACAAGACGTTTGAAAGCAACATCTCTGATCTTAAATTCGAGCGCCGTGTTGCCTCGAGCAACGGCGAAGACTACCTGTACGTTTTCTACAACAAAACGACCGGGCAAAAGGTGTTGCTATCGTACAACATGATCGAACAGGAGGTCTCCACGCCGATCGTCTGTAGTGGATTCTCCATCTTTGACAATGGCCAGTTGATCTATTTTAAATCAGACGAGGACGCGCAGAAGCACCATGCGATGCAAGTCTGGCAAACGCCGTACGTAGGAGAAGATTTTCAGCTTGGTGAGAAAACTGACAGCTACGTCTACAAGATCGGCAACAAAGAAATTGTACGGGCGATGTCGGAATCGCACGAGGTTCTTAACCTGATCGGCCAAGATGATTCGTACACCAACTTGTACGTTGATCTGGTCAAAAAGACCACTGACATCCTTGACTCCTATTTCTGGCTTACCGACGAGAACACGTTCGAGCTGTCCGAACCTTTGACCTCGATTCGCGATGCAGCAACTGCAGCCGTTGACGAATACGACAAAGTGGTCAGGGTTCGTAAGAACACTGAGGAGCAATTCTCGACGGTCACCAAATCAGCCACCGAAGCGGTGATGCAGGCCACAAGTCGACATTTCGAACACATCGACGACTTCGTCCAGTCACTTGCCGAATTGCGGACGGTTCGCGGGCAAGTGATCTCGCTCAAGGAATTAAAGTACGTCGATCTGGAACAAGTCGAGACCCTTGAGAAGAAGGTCGCCGACAATTCAGATCGACTGTCTAACCGCTGCGTGGAGTTTCTGCTTAAAGACGAAGCATTGACACCGTACACCGAGCGTGTCGAAAGTCAGCTGGCTCAAATCGAATCTCTCGAAACGGGGATGGAGGCCAAAAAACTCGACGAAGAAATCGCCGCCGGTTCGAGTGAATTGGAAATGCTGATCGAGATCGTCAGCAATCTAAAAATTGAAGACGCTAATGAGCGCACTCGCATCATCGACAACATTTCGGCGATCTATTCATCACTGAATCAGACACGGGCAACACTGAAGAAGAAGTCGCAGGCTCTGCTGTCCGTCGAGGGTGCTGCCGAATTCAACTCTCAGTTAAAACTGGTCTCTCAGGCCGTCGTCAATTACTTGGACGTCTGTGATTCGCCAGAGCGCTGTGATGAGTATCTGACCAAGATGATGGTTCAGATTGAAGAACTTGAGGGACGGTTTTCAGAGTTCGATGAATTCATCGTGCAGTTGGCTGAGAAACGCGAAGAAATCTACGCCGCGTTTGACACCAAGAAACTACAACTGGTTGAATCGCGCAACAAACGAGCCACAGCGTTGATGGAGGCGGCCGAACGTATCATCAAAGGTGTGCGTTCACGCGTTTCGAATTTTCAATCGGTCGATGAGATCAACAGCTACTTCGCTTCGGATCTGATGATCGACAAAGTCCGAGACATTGTCGATAAACTTACCGAGATGGGTGAGTCGGTCAAAGTCGATGACGTACAAAGCCGACTGAAAACTGTGCGCGAGGATACCGTGCGACAGTTACGCGACAAAAACGAACTGTATGTCGACGGGCAAAACGTCATTCAATTCGGAAAGCATAAATTTTCGGTCAACACACAACCGCTGGATCTGACGACGGTCATCAAAGAAGGACAAATGTTCTTCCATCTGAGCGGCACGAACTATTTCGAGTCGGTTGTTCATCAGGAGCTTAATGCGACCAAAGCTGTCTGGGAACAATCGGTCCTCTCGGAGAACCGTGACGTTTACCGAGGTGAATATCTGGCGTATCTGATATTGGCGGCCATCAACGATGGGTCGATCGAAGTCCCAAACCTTTGGGAGACCGAAGAAGATGGATTATTGACAGCCGTGCAGAAATTCATGGCGTCCCGGTATTCAGAGGGATACATCAAAGGGGTTCACGATCACGATGCAACGCTCATCTTACGTCCGCTTCTGCAGCTTGACCGAGACCTTGGCTTGCTCAAGTATTCGTCGCAGTCGCGCGCGTTGGCGTCCGTTTTCTGGCATCACAAAGCAAGCGACAGCTCTGACGAATCGACGTGGGGGCAACTGTGGAAAGAAAAGCTCGCTGTTTTGACTTCGGCCCGAGAGGTCTTTGGCGAGATCACCGATCGCCAACAGTACATCGATCAATTGTATCGAGAACTGGTTGCTGACAACGAGTTCCATCAGTTTGGTGATGATCGCTTCCTCCAGGAGGCTGCGAACTACCTGTTTGATCAGTATTCGGGCAAAGCTGAATTAGCTTGCAGCGCCGAAGCACGAGCGATCGCTGATGCGTTTGGAACGTTTCTTAAAAAACAAAAAGCAACCGAAAAGTTCGAAGCAATCAACAACGGCGCTCTATCAGTCGCTTCCCGATATCTGGCCGCCAAACAGTGGGTTGCCTCTTTCGTCGCGAAAGAACAATTAGACTCACGCTATGTCGATGAGGTTGCGGCGATGCTGGTTGACGGCACATCGGAGCAAAGAGTTACTGCAACGACCGAGCCTACCTGCGAAGTCGCCGGCATGTTGGGGGATCACCCGCGCGTTGATGCGAAGACGTATCGCTTTGACTATAACGAATTCATGGTGCGTTTGGGCAACTTCTCGCGTGAAACGGTTCCCGCTTTCGAAGCGTTCGCGCATTTAAAGAGAGAAGTGGTCGAGCAGCGTCGCGCAGAGCTTAAACTGAGCGAGTTTAAACCGCGCGTGCTGACGTCGTTCGTTCGTAACCAGTTGATCAACGATACGTATCTGCCGATGGTCGGGGCTAATCTTGCCAAGCAAATTGGTGTCATCGGCGAGGACAAGCGTACAGATCTAATGGGATTGCTGTTGCTGGTTTCTCCGCCGGGATACGGCAAAACGACACTGATGGAGTACATCGCCAACCGGCTGGGTATTACATTCATGAAGATCAACGGACCGGCGGTCGGCCATCAGGTTACGTCGCTTGATCCGTCGGAGGCTCCCAACGCAAGTGCTAGAGAAGAAATTGAGAAACTGAATCTAGCGCTCGAGATGGGGGACAACGTGATGATCTATCTAGACGACATCCAGCACTGCAACCCCGAGTTTTTGCAGAAGTTCATCTCCCTTTGCGATGCGACTCGCCGAATCGAAGGTGTGTTCAACGGAAAGACACGGACCTACGACTTGCGCGGTCGCAAGGTTGCCGTTGTGATGGCAGGTAATCCGTACACAGAATCCGGTGAGAAGTTCCAGATCCCTGACATGCTTGCCTCTCGCGCCGACACTTACAATCTGGGCGATGTGATTGGCGACAACGGGACTTCGTTTGAGCTGAGTTACCTTGAGAATTGCTTGACCTCAAACTCCACATTGGCAAGGTTGAATTCACGCTCTCGCAAAGATGTCTACACCGTGATCAAGATGGCGGAGGTTGGCGACCAGCAACCGCAGACCCTCGAGGGCAACTACTCGATCGAGGAGATCAACGAATTTGTCGCTGTGATGAAAAAATTGTTGGTGGCGCGAGATGTGATTTTGAAGGTGAACCGAGAGTATATCGATTCCGCGGCGCAGGCAGACGAATACCGCACTGAACCGGCGTTTAAGTTGCAGGGCTCTTATCGCGACATGAATAAAATCGCCGAACAAGTTGCCCCAATCATGAATGATGAAGAATTGAATACGCTGATCGATGCACACTACCTCAATCAGGCTCAGACGCTCACCTCTGGTGCTCAAGCGAACCTTTTGAAACTGCAGGATCTGACTGGAAAACTTGAAGGCGAAGATTTGAAACGCTGGTCAGACATCAAACGCACTTTCGCGCGGAATCTGATGCTGGGGGCGGCTGGCGATGATGGCCAACTGGGCCAAGTGATCGCTCAGATGACAAGTTTCAGTGAAGGATTGACCGATATTCGCACGGCGTTGGATAAAGGCGTTGAGCATCTAACTGCTGATTCGGGACCGGGAACTTTTGAAACGGCGACCGTTGAACAGATTGGCATTGCCGTGGCCGAGCTGGCGAACTTTAACAAAACGCTAACCGAGATGAAATCGATCATGGCCTACGGCGGCATCGCCGGTGCGGCAACGGAATCCAGTGGTCCGGCTGAGCCGCAGAAAATTGAGGTTGTGAATAAGGTTCCCGGCATTTTCTTAAGTGTAATGCGGGATCAGTTCCGCGTGCTGCAAACGTGGGTCGAGCCAATCATTAAATTGTCAGAGGTGCTTCCTGAGGCCGATGACCTAATGAAAGCAATGCAGAAAACCCATCGCAGCTATGACAAGATGCTGGGCCAGATCAAAGAGAAACGCCCAGACAAATAATTAGCTGGCTTCCTCATCGTCACGAAAAAAGCCGACCCTCGATAAACGTCAAGGATCGGCATTGTTTTATCGTTGTATGCGTGCGCTCTAGCCGCCTTGCAGAATTGCGATGAACGCTGGGATATCTCCAAAATCAACAACGGTATTGCAATCGCAATCAGCTTCGGCTTGGAAGCCACCGCCTTGCAAGACACCAATAAAAGCTGGAATGTCTGCAAAATCAACAACTCCGCTTAGATCAACATCGCCTTTCAGAACTGTGCTGTCATCCGGGTTAAAGATTACGGCCAAACGATGGATCGTCAAATTTGATGGATCACTCGGTCCTGAGTTACCATCTCGAATCGCAAATTGGACGCGATTGCCGGCCAAAGAGATGCCAGTATCAACAGCAGTGGTTACGCCCGGGGTGGTGCCAAGCACGTTGCCCGCCTGATCTTCGATACTGGTCGTAACTTCAAACGTGATCGTTGTCGCGTCTGTTGCTGTGACAACGGCGTCTGAAACGATTCTGAAAACGTCGGTTACAAAATCGCCATTTGCGATATCAATTCCAATTGAGGCGACAGGCGCCAACGCAACGTTACCATCACCAGCCGGTACCAACGCTGAAGTTCCATTCACATTAGCGAAGGCCTGAAGGTTGCTGTCGCTGTCAACTGTATTGTCCATACCAAGGTTGTAACGAAAGGATTGCGACACTCCATTGTTCGGAGCAAACTCATCCGTCCCGATGCCTCCACGAAACCCAAAGAAAAAGTTATCAAAAGCACTGTTGCTTTCGATCATGTTGCCCGGGTTCATCGCGTCGTCAACCAAGTTTTTCGTGAACGACAGTTCCGAAATCAAACGGACTGTGTCGCCAACAGAAACCAAGGGCTGACCAATGAACAGGTTGCCAGTAGGGTAGTTGGTAGGAGATGTTGCCGTCTCTGCAACAAACCCGCCAACAGTATCTACGTTCAAATTTTGATTGAGCAAGCTGTTGTTCCAACCAACTTGAGTCCCTAATGGACCGTCGACAAAAGGGCCTCGGTTATCGAATCCACCCACGAAGACTCCGCCATTGTCATTGGGCTGTCCGGCGGCATCACCTCCAACGTTACCGTCCATGTCTGGGTTACGCGTGCCAAACTGCGCAGTCATCTGATCGTTGGCAGAGAAATCAAAGTCAAAAAAGGTAGTGTTGGCTGGAATGACCTGCCCAAGCGCGGCGACAGAAGTCGCCATCATCGTCGTGACGGCCAGCATGAAAGTTGTTTTACGCATGTTTCGATCCAAAAAAATGAAAGTGGTGGGTTGTCGGTACTTGGCCCTGCGAGGCAACGAAGGAGTGATAAACGCTTATAAGTCGGTTGAACCTCAGCCGCAAAAATAGTTAACAATCGATCTCCATTGTAGAGCACATGGCGCAGGACAGACCAGTCACTCGGCGAGATAATCCCAAATCTTTGTGGCTTTATCAGCCAAGAAAAACCAGCAACGAGCCTGAATCCGCCATTAGGTTCGATTTTGGAGTCGCACAAACGGCCGGGCGTGGGAAGCTCTTAGCAAGTCAAGCAGTGCTGCACTCTAAACGACGAGCATCAGGATATTCGTCAATCGCAAATCGCAAATCATAGGACGCACATCGCAGGAAGCACATCGCAGGACGTAATATTGTTGACGGCTCGCTTGCCAAGCGAATTGCATGACAGACTATTGTAGTCAATATCCAACGAGTCTGCGAACCAGTCGCCGGCAAAATCGAAGTAACTATTTGAACTGAGACTTGCTACGCAGGATGTGGTGGTAGTGTTGAGCGAAGCGGTGCGCTTCGTCACGAACGTACTGCAGCAGTCGTAATGAGAACGCGTGGCGGCTGAGAACCAATGGCTCGCTCTCTCCGGGGCGGTAGATCTCCTCGTTCTTTTTCGCCAGCGAGATCAATGTCGGTGGATCAATCCCCAACGATTCAAACGCAGCGACAGCGCTGCTGAGTTGTCCCTTGCCACCGTCAATTAAAAGGATGTCGGGAAAGGCATCGTTTTCGTCAGACAAACGCTGAAATCGTCTCGCAACGACTTCATGGATCGAACGAAAGTCATCGATTCCTTTTACATTTTTGATTTTGAATCGTCGATAGCCGGGTTTGAAAGGCAACCCGTCAATAAACTTCACCAGACTGGCGACCGTTTCTCCGCCCCCCAAATGAGCTATGTCCACGCCCTCGATCGAACGTGGGGTCTCCTTCAGTTTTAAAACTTGACGAAGCCCTGCCAGCCCTTTCTTCGGGTCAACGTAGAAGACCTCCGGTTGCGCATGCGTGTCCAATTCACCTCTTCGGTCCAACGATTCCAACATCTCGATCTCATCGCGCAGCTTTGCTGCTTTCTCAAAATCAAGTTCCTTGGATGCCGTCAACATTTCCTCTTTCATCTGCTTTAAAAGGCGTTTTTTGTTTCCCTGTAGAAACAGATGCAGACGTTTGATGTCTTTCTTGTATTCTTCCTTTCCAATTCTCGCATTGCAGGGCGCGGTACACTGCTTAATACTGGCTAACAAACATGGCCGGAACCACTTCCACTGGTCATCGCCCTCGGTAATGTCCAGCGAGCAAGTCCGGAATTTGAAGATGCGTTGCAGAACCTGAACGGCTCCCCGCAAAGATCCAGCACTAGCGAAAGGTCCATAAAGTTTCACGCCGGTGTTTGACGGCTCGCGCGTTACTTCCACTCGAGGAAAGTCTTCGTGCGTCGAGATCTGTAGATACGGAAAGGTCTTGTCGTCTTTGAGTATTTTGTTGTTGGCAGGCTGAATGTCTTTGATCAAACGCGATTCAACCAGCAAAGCATCAACTTCGCTCTCGCATGGAATGAAATCAGCATCCGCAATACTTTGGACCCAGTTACCGGTGCGTTGATCTGCAAGAGCGGCCTTTAAAAAATAGCTTCCTGCCCGAGAACGGAGATCGGTCGCTTTGCCAACGTAGATGACGACTCCGGCAGCATCCTTCATCAAATATACGCCGGGCGACTTGGGGAATGTACGGACTTTATTGGCCGTGTTTTCGAATGGCGATAATTTTGGTTTGGCCTGAAATTCTATGGGCGTTACCTCTGGAACCGCAGCCTCTTCACTAACATCGACCGCCTCCCCTGCGGCACTTTGCTTTGAGACAGCATCTTCGGACTTTACAGACCTCCTCTTAGAAGGTTTGTCGCTCACGCTCGAAGCTTTCGGTTTTTTATTGCTTCGTGCCATGGGACGATCGTGTAAGACTGTTTGGAAGTTCGGCAGACTACACTATCGATACGCAGACTGTCAATGAATTAGGGTCGTGCTGCGACATTTGAGCGCGTCAGTTCCTTGACGATATCTCTCACGCGACTGGCCGGGATCGCCAGCGTGGAAGCTCGTCCTTGACGCGCGATATTGATGCCAATGACTTCCCCGTCTAGATCGACCACCGGCCCGCCACAGTGTTCAGGAAACAGTGGTGCATCGTGTTGGAACACAAAAGGGAAATTGTCCGCGCGGCGCGAAACGATCGTTCCCATCCGATTCATCATTTTGAAACGAGCCGCCTGTTCCCCAGACAAATTTCTTCCGGCCAGAGTCGCACGAGTGGACATTGGCTGCCCGCCCCTGAGAAACCTGATCTCTACCTTGTCGCCCGGATGGTGGCGACGCACCGCGTTGACTAGGTCACCGACTTCGACGATTGCTTCGCCACCCATTTCAGTGATCACATCACCGTCAATCAATCCGGCGTTAAACGAAGCATCACCTTCTTGAATTTCGCTAACCATCACACCATGGGCAGCCTTGTCCGGGTTGACGCCCAAAAACGCCTGTTCGCCAGAGACCGTCGAACGTGGTGACGCGGCGTAAGTTCCCAATGCGACGACCGTTTTCTCGATACCGGGGGTAATAATGAAACTGCCGGTTTCTGTCGAACTGTCTGACCAAGAGATCGCCTTGAGATTGTCCACGCCAACTTTCAACAACGCGATATCACTTTGCTCGTCGATGCGCTCAATACGGGCGCTTACTTTCTCTCCATTAACAACACATTGGACGGGAGCCCGTTTTTGTACTTCGGAAGCTTTGGTGATGATGTGCCCGTCGCTGCTAACGATCGTGCCCAACGCCACCATGCGGTCGTCTTTCCAGACACCGACCATCGAATCCGCAACATTTTGGACGACCGGTGCGAGCGTCGACAACAATGCCTCGTTCTGTCGCTCACTGGGCTCAACCCTTCGATTCCGCAGGCTGGGCATCTCGAAGTTCAAGGAAATATTCCCTAAATCATCGTCTGGTTCGATCTTATAAGTGTCTTCGAACGGGTTGACCGGGTTGTCACGAAATTTGCGAAACTGGTCAGGAGTAAATTCAACGACGCAACATCCCGCATCCATGGCACACTGAAATCGCTTGGCGACCTCCGGATCTAAATCTGGAATCAGGCGCTCGAACTGATCGCGTAAGTCGCGTGGCATTTGGGCAATCGCTGGTGGAGCGACCACCAACAACGCCAAAAGGAAAAACACAGCTCCAATGAGAGTCTTTTCGATTGCCATGCGTGATAAGAATTTTTGCTGATCCATAATTGCTGTCCGTTTCAAGATCCATCTTGATGGAAATAATACGATTGCCCAAAAGCAGTTGGCGTTTGGTTTAGTCTAATCTAATTTCAAATTGCAGTGTCTGTTCGTCTCGCAACACGGTAAGAAAACACGTCTCTCCCGGCACGTGACGCTTCACCGCGCGGATGAGATGCTGTGCATCGGTGATTATTTCTCCATCGAGGCCAATCACGATATCGTTAGGTGCCAAACCAATCTTCGCAGCGGCCGATTGAGGCTTGATCAGCTTAATCTTTGCGCGCGGCGAATTTAAATCAAGTTTCACGCCCATCTTGGCTTTTCCCACCGGCGGCTCGACGGCAAGGTCTGAAAGCTCCCCCCATGTTTCGCCCCGTCTCAGACGATCCCAGTCCGATTTAAATTGCTCGATTTTCGAATGGCGGTTGATGGACACTGAATCACCAATGGAGGAATGAATTGCGATCAAACGTCCTTCTAAATCAAACAACGGCCCACCGGAATCACCACCGATCAAAACCGCGTCGGTCACGATTTGATGCCCTTTGCGGCTGAGAAATCTTCCTGATCGAACAGGCGGTTTGCGTCCAAGTTCAAACCCACCAGAATGCCCCAGGGAAACCACCCAGTCACCTTTGTTCAGGGTATCGGATGCACCGAGTTCCACATACGGCCAATCTCGGCTTCCTTCTAGCTGGAGCATACCGGCGTCGACGTCTAGGTTCCGTCCCAACCTCCTCGCCATCGCAGTCGTGCCATCAGAGAAAAAGATCTCGTAAAGCGGTTTGTCAGTGCTCATCACATGAGCGGCTGTAAGGATCAGGCCATCACGGCTAACGATGACGCCACTGCCAACTCCAAAACCATCGTCGATTCCCACGCAGGCATCGGTGTTCTTTTTCGCGACAGATTGAATTGCCGCTTGAATCGTCTTTAATTTTTGAACGGACCAGCCAGCGTCCGTGACAACATTTGTTTGTGTCTGAATCTGCCCTTGGAGGGATGCTGTGCCAATCAACACTAACAAGCTGGCGATCAGCACCTCCCACGATGTGCACAATGCGCTATGCATCCTCTTTTGGGAAACCCAATAGGCTTTCAGCGCTTTGCTGTACACTGCCAAGTGAAAGTATCGCATGATCATCCTTGTGCAAAAGAACTATCGGTCACTTCCATCCGTTCCAAAATCTCAACCGATTGGTGTAAGATAATCGACTGGTCGATTTTAGAACAGCTGGCCTTTTTTCTGCAAACCCGATCTGAAAAAAACTCTTCCCATGAACCGCAACACAAGAGTTTGGCTCCGTTGGGTGCTGATTGCGTGGACTTCTCCCAATTCTATGATCGGTTTGATTCTGGGCGTGCTTGCACTTTTGACCGGTGGTGGCGTCCAAGTGAGACGTGGTTGCGTCGAGTTTCATGGTGGGTTGGTAGAATGGGTGTTGCGCCGTATGCTTGGCGGTGAAGGCGTGGCGGCGATGACGCTGGGGCATACGATTGTTGGTCAAACGCCCACGATGCTGCATAAATGTCGCGACCACGAACATGTTCACGTCCGACAATACGAGCACTGGGGCCCTTTTTTCTTGCCTGCGTACTTCGGCAGTTCTCTCATTCTCTGGCTGCGGGGACGTGACTACTACCTAGAGAATCCATTTGAAGTTGAAGCCTACGCAATCGCACCTACTGATCCTCCCAGATCAGAGCCCCCAACTCACGGCGCGCTCAACTCGCAAGACGATGCGACTGAAACAGGACGAAGAAAGGATGCGTCCGAATAGTGCTTCATCCAGATTCACTTTTTCGGGTTGCCGGTTCGCTCTTAAAGCGTAACGGCGCAAGCCGTCGGGTATAAAAACCAATTGATTAACGAGGGACCGGAGGGCTCGCGTCCTTTCGCTTTCATCCAAATCCTAATTCCAAATCTGGACGAAGCACTCGTTTTTATCCTCCTCAATTGCGTCCCCCTCTCTACCTTATGGCGTGGGCGTGCAAATTTTGCTGGAAATCGTCTACACTGACGTTAGCGGTTGGACTCCCTTCACATAGAACGCAACTCAA
>CALHPU010000157.1 GCA_938036435.1 uncultured Pirellulaceae bacterium
GGGCCTTCGTCCATCACGCGGCGTCGCTCCGTCAGACTTTCGTCCATTGCGGAAGATTCTCGACTGCAGCCACCCGTAGGTGTCTGGGCAGTGTCTCAGTCCCAGTGAGACGGGCCATGCTCTCACACCCGCTAACCATCTGAGCCTTGGTAGGCCATTACCCCACCAACTAGCTAATAGTAAGCAGACCGATCCGAGGGCAATAAATCTTTGGTTCGGAAACATTATCCGGTATTACCTGCAGTTTCCCGCAGCTATCCCGGACCCTCGGGCACGTATCTACTCGTTACTCTCCCTTTCGCCGCTGTCCAATTATAAAATCAACCGAAGTATCTTTTATAATCTTCTCGCTCGACTTGCATGCCTAATCCACGCCGCCAACGTTCATTCTGAGCCAGGATCAAACCCTTCAATTGTATGCTTGCCGCAGAAGTAAACTTCCACGGACGACTAACAGAGTTAGTTACAGATCAGACCGAAGTCATCTCTGTATGCCAAATTAAAGTGCCGGGTCGAACTGTTTCTTTCGAACCAATTCGCCGACGCAGCTCATCGCTGCTATTTGTCTGACCAAGTTAACTGGATGGAATAAATTTCCAGCTAACCTAATTCACATGATCTTGTGCTTTAAACTTTTTGCTTGAAAAACCAACCACCGAAGCAAGCTTCAGTAATCAATCCTCAAACGAATTTTACAAGAGGTCTCTACTAAATTGTCAAAGATCAATCTTGGAAAAACTTGTTTCCAAGGGAGCCAATTCTATGAACAGGTGGGACAATGTCAACAGGTAATTAACTAATTGTTTAGAAACTGCCGTTCCTATTTCTATTTCCCGCTTTTGTCTCTTTCGAGCGGGCAAGAGCGTCACATCGACTTGGGTGAACTGATCACCCAAAAACGATAGCTGGCCAGAACAATTCTGTTCGTGCCAGCTATCGCCGCTGTTCGCTTGAGTGCCGCGCGGTTCCGCGAAATCACTACCTATTGCTGTTAGTAATGGCTGTTAGTAATGGGTGTTAGTAATGGGTGTTGGTTTTACCCAGATCAACGTCCCCCACCATGTGGAAGTGGTTGTGATCGATGTACAGGACTTCGACGGAATCTTCATCGGTCAGCGTGTGTGGAATTGGCCATCCCACAATACGCTTCTCTTTGTAGTAAGCAGTACATTTGTAATGTGCGTGATGCAGTTGAGCCGGTCCGATGAGCGGAACTACGCGTGGCGGATCGACATAGTCGGCGATCTTTTCCTTGATGAACGTCACGTTGCTACGTTGAGTTTCGTTCAAAAATGGAAAACCGCCTTGTGTTTGATTGGCTCGTTCGAGTGCTCGCCAGACTTCGTCGTCACTGGGAGGATCAAGCGCTTTGACTGGTCCGCCACTGGTCAGAGGACCAAGAATCGGAACACGCGCATATCTTTCATGGATATGGAATTTGTCCTCTTGTAGCTTTTGCCAATACGGTGTGACCGGGATCGGTACGCTAAAAATGCCCAATGATGGTCCGAGCGACTGAAAACAGCCGGTCGTCGAAACTGCAGAAGCAGCCATTACCAATGCCATCATGACGGTGAGTTTTCTGGTAAGCATTTCAAGTCCTTTTTGGTTATGCATTCCTAACACCTCTATCGTGATAAACTTTGCGGGACTTGCGGATTATTCCGACAATTCCGAAGATTCTGGCTTACTGCTTGTTTCAACTTCAACTCTCGCTAGCAAACCGACTTCTGGGAGCCCCAAAACTACTAAGGCATGGCGGCTAAGGCTGCGACTGAATCTGCCTACCTTCTCAAAATGGGCTTATCTCACCATGCTTTACGCGTTAAAACGTTCTCTGCCCAAAAATCGATATCACCAACAGCTGTCTTAAAGAGGCGGCATCGAAGCGCTTTTATGAAACTTCGCAAAATTGCCATCATCATTTTGCTTTCCGCCGCCGCGCTGGCGTTGATCAGCTACGAGACCTATCGATCGAACGCAGAATTCGTCAATAAGCTCGCAAGTTCGCCCGGCTCAGCCGAGATGTTCTCCAAGCTTGAACCGGGAATTCCTTTAAAGAGTCAAGTCACAGGGTTCTTCGCGGTAATGCTATCAGCGACGGGAGTGAAGTTACTCATCACCAGCTACACGCGTTCGGCGGTTGGGGATAGCGGCGACAAAATGCTTTCGTCGGAAAGCTAACGCAGCATGCCGACAATGAATGGGGGTTCCAAGTTACGTAGCCCAACTCTCGAAGTCGAGTTTTCACGTCTCGGAGAGGCGTGCCACTAAAAAGACTAACCCGCTCTGAGCCCATCGAATACGCGGCTCAAAAGCTGCTCGTCGGTCGGCAGCTTCGAATCGACCAGCGCCACCAACGGCAGCAACACATCATCTAAACGACAAAAATCACCGCTGCCCGAGGCACCCGCGACAGCGACCTGCAACATACGCGCGTTGTTCAACACAGCGGTATCGGGCCGCGGCCCGCTGTGAATGACCACCTTCGGGAGTGCGGCAAGGTTGGCTTTTGCAGTTGCCGAAAGTAATGCCAGTTCATTTTTCCAGTTCCTTCCCGCAAACAGCAGCAGGAAATCGCACTGCCGGCGGTCCAGCAGTCGACTTGCCGACCAGATATTACCGCAGTGTTCCGGGATTCCTTTTGCTTGCGAAACGGCCATCGGATAGCCGCAGAGCGCAGCGATCACGTTTTCAGCGCTCCGCCCGTTCTCGTCTGTCCTCAGGCCAATGCTGACCATTCGCGTGTGGTCGTTGAGCCGACGCACTAGCTTTTGGTGGCCCAATGTCACCGGGGCGTCAGCGGCATCTGTGGTGCTGTCGTCGTAGACGAAGCAGCCATAACGGCATTTGGTTACTAGCTCGACCAACCGAATCGCTTCGTTGGTTGCTCGATTGGCAGAAGGCGAAACCGCATTGGAACCTTCGCCCGAGAGTAGTCTCCTGACAGTAGCCAGAAACTCCACCGCCTCGTTTTCTTTTAACGAGATAAAGTGATCTGCCGCCTCACCGGTTTGTGTTTTCGTTGAATCAACTACCACCACCGTTTTGTTGACGCTAGTCTTTAATCTCTCCAACATACGTGGGTGAGTCGTGGCTGGATCGCAAAACCAAAATATCAACAGGTCTCCGCGATTGGCGATTTCTCCCAGCGACGCGGTAACTCTGCCTTGGCGTTGTAGAGCGTAGAGGCTTCCTTGACTATGCTGGCCGATCGATTTGTCCAACACCGCGCCAGCAACGTCGGCAATTTTCCACGCTGCTTGTTGCCCTTCTAAAGTGAGAGCCCCCAAGCCGGCAATCAGCGGAAGCTTACTTTGCTTCAGGCGGCCGACGAGATGGCTAATTCCAGCTTGCACGTCTTCGACCGATTGACCGAAAGACTCAGCATCGTCGGCGTTCGCCCACTCCATCCATTGCTGGGCCAAATTGCACTGAATGTCTGATCGAATTCTTTGCCCCTCGATCTGGTAGGTCACATCGTCGCACAGCAAAGTACAACCGGGGCAAATGGCGTTTTCGATAATGTTCATGGCCAAATCTTAAATCGCAGGTGCGCAAATACCTAGAACAAGTGGGCGTCGATCAACGATTTTCGTCACTTGTGTACCACCGGGCGAACAAAGATCAGCGCACAAAAAAAGCCGTCGATTACTCTCGACGGCTTCTTTGCTTCGGTACGGCTTACAGAGCCATATCTTTGAGTCCCTTGAGAGGACGGATTTTTACTACGCGGCTGGCCGGTTTTGGCTTGGCCCAAACCATTTCGCCAGTTCCCGGATTGCGAACTTCCCGTTTTGGCATTGCAGGCTTGTCGCGTACGACGATTTTGCAAAGGCCGGGAATTGTGAATTGTCCGCAACCCTTTTTGTTGACGTTCTTCTCAATTTCCGCACCCAGAGCATCGAAGAAGCTTGCAACGTCCTTTTTTGTCAAACCAGTCGCTTCTGCGAGGTTGTTCATGATTTCTGATTTAGTTGGAGCCTTCATTCCGGAAGCTTTTTTTGCCATCGATTTATTCCTTAGAGAAAATTTGGGTGAGCTGAAATGTCGCTTTTGTAAGGGATTTGCCCTCTGCATCGCGAAAATTAGACCGAGTCGGACTAATTATTCAAGACAGCTTGGTCCAAAAACCTCGGTCAAACGTGCATTTTTGGGGAAAAACTCCCTTAATTCCCTGAAAACACTCGTTTAACTACCGGTTTTTCCGAAAATCCGACCGGATGAGAGATTACAGAACCCCTCACATAGGGCGTTATTAGTGAGAGCCAGATTTTCTTTTTCACGCGTTGTTGCGTTGCTATATCTGCTTAGACGAACATTTCGTCTTAATCACCAACACATCTAATCGCATCAGATGCGGTTCCAGATAACGATCGCCAAAATCCTCGAAAGCGGAAGAATCATTCGGCAATCGACCTTTTGTGATTAACGTTTTTAGTTATCGATATGCTAATTGCCAAAAAGAAAACAACGCACACTAAACTAAATAGACTCGTGTTAAGTTGTAATTTAACAGCGGTTGTTAATGGGTGCTTCAAGTCGGAATTCGAGACAGAAAGGTTGCAGAGGTGCTAGGACAGACCATTCGTACGACTGAGCGAAGAACGCCACGAGGCCGCTGGACCGTTTCCAGATCATCATTTCTAGCATCACTTGCCGTTGCGGCATTAGTGTCGGCGGTGTTTTGCCCAAACACTTTTGCCGTGCAAGACGCGTCAGAGAAACTTCGCGCCGTCCAAAGCGAATACACCAATGAGATTCGCCCGCTATTGGAAACGCACTGTGGCGACTGCCATTGGGGAGACAACACCGACGCCGACCTGAACCTCGAAAAATATGTCACGCTGGACCAGCTGCTCGAGGGCCGAAACAAATGGCGGAAGGTCTTGGTGCGTGTCGCTGCCAAAGAAATGCCGCCCGAGGACTGCGACCGGATCGCCGATGAGGATCACGCCAACATTCTCGCTTGGTTGGACAACCTAATGAATTCGGTTGATTGCACGGACATCAACCCAGGGCGCGTCACCATTCGGCGGCTTAATCGCGTCGAGTATCGCAACAGCGTGCGGGATTTGACGGGAATCGATTACAAACCTTCATCGTCATTTCCTGGCGATGACGTCGGATACGGCTTTGATAACATCGCCGACGTACTTTCGTTGCCGCCGATTCTAATGGAAAAATATCTCGATGCCGCAGAGGCGATTTCCTTTCAAGCGATCGGCGACCCCGACCAACCGCGTTACATCAAAGGCCTCTCACCAAAGGACTATCGGCTAAATGGTAAAAGGACAACCATCGGCTCGGTCGCCAGTGTGGCCTCCAACGGCACGCTCGAGGGGCCACTAGATTTCAAGGAGAGCGGCCTTTATCGAGTTTCGATTCAGGTAGGCGGCGATCAAGCTGGCGCTGAGCCCGTTAAGCTGGCGATCTCTCTCGATGGACGTAGGCGTCGTCAATTCAAAACGAGGCGAGAGAAAGACAACCTTGAAACTGTCGAACTGGAATTCAAAATAAACGAACCCGGAATTCGAAAGTTGCAAATTGAGTTTCTTAACGACTACTACAACGGAGCCAGCAACCAAGACCGCAACTTGTCAGTCGGCCATGCAAGTGTTGAAGGTCCGATCGGTAAACGTTCTCCATCGCACAAAAAAATCATCTTTGTTACGCCAACGAAACCAAGTGAAGAGCCTCTGGCTGCGAAAAAAATTCTCAAACAACTGGCCTCCAAAGCCTACCGCCGGCGTGTCACGTCCGATGAACTTGGCCGGCTGATGGAGATCTACGATTTCGCCCGCAAGGACAAGCAGGGGTTTGACGCCGGTATCCGGTTCGCGATGCAGGCCGTTCTCGTTTCACCAAACTTCCTGTTCAAAGTCGAACAACCGGTTGCCAAAGGGCAGTCGCGCGAACTGAACGATTTTGAACTGGCCACAAGCCTGTCGTATTTCCTCTGGAGTACGATGCCCGACGAAGAATTGTTTCGCATGGCGGCTAGAAGGAAGTTGCGAGATCCTGAAATTTATCGACAACAAGTCGCCCGCATGCTCAAAGACCGCAGGTCGTTGGCGTTGGTGCAAAACTTTGTCAGCCAGTGGCTGCATTTGAGGTCGCTCGCGCGGATGGAGCCCGACCCGGACCTTTTCCCGGGAGTCGATCGACAGCTACGCCAAGACATGGCCACTGAGACAAAATTGCTGGTGGCCGACCTGATCCGCCAAGACGCGCCTTTGATGGATCTGTTGAGCGTGCCTTATACATTTATGAATGAGCGATTGGCGAAGCACTACGGCGTTGCGAACGTAACGGGAAATCGATTCCAAAAGGTAGCCTCAACTGACGAAGACCGCGTCGGCTTGCTAACGCACGCGAGTATTTTAACTTTGACCTCCAATCCCAACCGCACGTCTCCGGTCAAACGGGGCAAGTGGATTATGGAAAATCTATTGGGCGAAGAACCGCCACCGCCCGATCCTGATGCGATGCAACTGGAGGATCAGTCGCAACTAACCGGGACGCTGCGTCAACGTATGGAACAGCATCGCGCCGATCCAGCCTGTGCGGTTTGCCATCGCGTGATGGACGAATTGGGATTTGCGTTGGAGCACTACGATCCGGTGGGACGATATCGAGAACGTGATGGCACTGACGAAATTGATCCGCGGGGCGAGTTGCCCGATGGGACGCGCTTCCTTGGTCCGGGCGAGCTGCAAAAGACGATCCGAATCCAAATGCGGGGCAAGTTTGTTAGGTGTCTTACGGAGAAAATGTTGATTTACTCGTTAGGGCGTGGCCTAGAGTACTTCGACGACTGCACCATCGACCAAATCGTGAGTAAAGTAGACCAAGCCGATTTCCGTTTCTCATCGTTGGTCCATGCGATCACCGAGAGTCAACCGTTTTTGTCGCGCACCAATAAGTAAGTATGTAGCTACGCTCGCCAGAGCGTGGCCCACCGTCTGGCGACGGTGGCTACGTTTTATCACTCGCCAGTCTGCCTATGTTACTGGCAACTTTCTAAAGTATTACAAATTCGGCAAACCAATCCGAAAGCCAACGATGAAACGCAACCAACCGATTTCTCGACGAACGCTCCTGCGAGGCATGGGCGTTGCGATGGCGCTTCCGTGGATGGAGGCGATGTCGGAGACGCCCATGATCACCAACATCGCTAGTGCGGCCAAACCCGTTCTCGGATCTGGAACACCACCGGTGCGAATGGCGTTCGTGTACGTGCCCAACGGCATGCACATGAAGGATTGGAAACCCTCTGGCAACCGTTCCACCGATTTCAAGCTTAAGCCAATTCTCAAACCACTGGAGGACTACCGCGACAAGATGAACATCATCAGCGGTCTGACTCTAGACGGAGCGTTTGCTCACGGTGACGGAGGCGGTGATCATGCGCGTTCGGTTGCCTCGTTCTTGACCGGTGCCCACCCAAAGAAAACTCACGGCTCTAATATTCGCAACGGCGTTTCTGTGGATCAGGTTGCCGCCGAAAAGGTTGGCCATTTGACGCGGCTGAAATCACTAGAACTCGGTGCCGAAGAAAGTTCAACCGGCGGCCAATGCGACACCGGATACAGTTGTCTTTACACGTCCAATATCTCGTGGCGCACCGAGCGATCGCCGCTGGCCAAAGAGGTTGATCCGGCCGCGGTCTTTGCACGGCTCTTTGGATCCGAAAATGGCGGCGGAGTCGATACGCGTTCAATGACCGCCAAGGCGCGCGAAAGAAAAAGCATTCTGGATTTCGTCAATCAAGAGGCAAAGCTGCTGCACAACAACTTGGGCACGCAGGACCGCAGGAAGCTTGACGAGTATCTCTATGCCGTGCGTGACATTGAAAGAAGATTAGTGAAGTCGGAAAAATTGGACGCTCCTGAAACCGACATGGAGTCTTTTCAGCGACCAGTGGGCGTTCCTCAAAAATACGATGAACATATAAAATTGCTGATGGACATGATGGTTCTCGCATTTCAAACCGACTCAACTCGCATCGCTAGTTTTATGTACGCCAATGCTGGAAGCAATCGAAGCTACCGCAACCTCTCCATCCGTGATGGACACCACAATATCTCGCACCACGGCAACGCACGGGACAAGCAACAGAAGATCAGCAAGATCAACACCTTCCATACGACTTTGTTCAGACACCTTCTAGAGCGACTGGACGCAATCGACGAAGGTGATGGCTCGTTGCTAGATAATTGTATGATCATGTACGGCAGCGGTATTGCTGATGGCAACTCGCACAGCCACAAGGACCTTCCAATCGCTTTGTTTGGTAACGGAGGTGGCACGATCAAGACAGGCCGGCACATTCAACTGCGTTCAGGAACGCCGTTGACGAATCTGTATTGTTCCATGCTCGAAAGAATTGGTGCTCCAGTCAAAAAGTTCTCTGACTCAAACGGCGTCATAGACGAACTGCGTGGGTAGATAAAAACTGACCCGACGCTTGAGCGAGGCGCGGCTGATGGCACTCACTTCAGGCCGGAGGCCGGCACATGAACTGCCGCTGGTGTCAGCCACCGGCAAAGGATATGTCGGCCTCCGGCCTACGTGCTGAGAACAATAAAGAAATCAAAAGTGAGTACCATCACACGCGACTCGCTGACGCGTCGGGTTAAACCACCCGTCGCAGCCATTCTTCACTGCGATACTTTTCATTCGCCAATTTTTGAGTTAGTTCTTCAGGCCATTGCGAGGTCGTTTCTTCTGCCTGCCAAGCCTGCCCGATAGCGCTCTTCAATTGTTCTGTCGTCGCTGGAATCGAGGTGAGGAACTGCTCGTGCGAGCGCCCTTCTCGGTAATCAGGTTGGCGGACGGGCGCGTCGAGGCACTGCGATATCGTTGCCGTATCGAAGTCACAGATCATCGTGCCGTGATAGATCAGGAATTTGCGCTTCACTCGTAAACTGTTGCCAGACACCTTTCGCCCGCCGATTGTCAAATCGCACGTGCCTTGAATTTGCGTTTCGATTCCGATGCTTCGAAGCGCCGACGACATGGTCTCCATCACAGTTCGGTGGGCTTGATCAAGCATGCGCAGGTGAGGCCGTTTCTTTAGGTCCAACAACACGGCATACATCAAACAACCGGGGCCTGTCACGATCGAGGCGCCTCCGGAAGATCGTCGAAACATTTTGATCTTACGCTGCTCACACCAATCTACGTTGACCTCTTTCTCAAGTGGCGAACTCCTGCCGATCACTACGAACGTCTCGCGCGGCTCCCATAATCGGAGCACCTCGGCGTGCGCGTCGGCCTCGTCAGCCGTTTCCACCAGCGCTTCGTCGAGCGCTAGGTTCTCGGCGGCGGTGGGGAGAGTTAGGTCGAGTCGTTTCATAGGGGAGGACTGGGGCAACAGTCGAAAATTGGCGGAAAAAAAGCTGCTGACGCCAGAATGCCAGCAGCCAACTGTCTGATTGATCAATCGCCAAACAATAGTTTGTAACGATTGTAGCGGATGGGGCTTGGAGAAAAGCCCAAGCTGGCTTCTGACTCTACCAGAACAGCTAAATTGAACCACCAGCGATTAGAATTCTAAGCTTAGGCAGCGTAAGATATGCGTTGTGGCGCTTCGCCACCTTTTTTCAGGCAAACTCAATCCTTTGGTGCTTGCAGTGTTTTCCAAACGAATTTTATTGACCCAAATTCTACCGTGCATCGCCCTGATTTTCTCGACGATCGTCGCGGTTGCCTCTGAAGCGACTGCTCAGAATTCGACAACCACTTGGAAGACTTGGGCTCAGACGTTTACCAGAGAAGAACCGGTCACCGAGTATCGCTGGGAGGAGAGGGAAGTCTTCGAAACTTCCTACCAGAAGAAAATGGTGCCGGTCTACCAAAGCGAAACTGTGGAGAAGAAATCGATCAGCTATCGACCGGTGAAGAAAACCAGCGAACGCATCGAGCACTACAAGGAACTCGAACCAGTCACCGTTAAAAAATACCGCGAGCGCGAAGTTCAAGAAACCAAATACGATACTGTGACTGAGATGCGTGAGGAAAAATACATCTCTAAGCGGCCCGTGACCGAGACCGTCATGCGGGACAAAGAGTTTAAGGTGCGCGAGAAAGTCACCGAGAAAGGTGTTCAATATCGTGACGTCACGACGTACAAACCAAAGGCCGTTACCGAAACGACGCTAGTTCCCTCTAACGTGCTAGTGCCAGCGACCGCACCGGTCGACAGGCTTCGGATGCAGTGGTTACGTCCGGGATATTACACCGACCCTGCCAGCGGTCTTACCGCGTGGCGGCGAAGGGGGTTGCACTGGGCGATGCCAACTGCGCCAGTGGCAACCGTTGTGCCGGCACTCGTTCCTCAGACCACTGCCGCGACCGCTTACGTCCCAGAAGTGACTCGTGAGGCCGAACCGATTGAGATTAGCCGTTACGTTGATCGAGTAGAGACTCGCAAGGTTCCCGTCGAAGTCGAACGCATCGAGGAAACGATTGAGACGCGCAAAGTTCCTGTTGAAGTAAAACGGCCCCGACAGGTAACGCGTGTCGAAAAGATTCCTTACACCGAAACAACCTACCGGGAGGTCGAGCGCACCAGACGCGTGCCCGTGGTCGAAGAAACCATGCAAAAGGTAGAAACCATTGAGCCCGTTGAAAAGACGACGGCTAAGTGGATCGAGAAAGAAGAAGCGATCAAAACACCAAAAATTGTCAGACGCAAAGTCGCCTACACGACCACGAAGAAGGTACCCTATACCATCAAGATGCGTGTGCGGGTGGATAGTTATGGAAACAGCATTGGCGATCCCGAACCGGCCGACCCTGAGTGGCGTGCTTGGATCAAAGCCATGGAGGAGAAAGGCTTGCCGACTCTGACCAAAACACAAGATTCTATCGAATCGACCAATAGCGTGATGGACCAACCGCAGTTCGAAAAATCTTCCATCTATTACACCGACCCGAGCTTTAAACCGCTAAACGCGTCAAAGCCCAAGGCTGCCGATCAGGTGCCAAGCCTAAAACAGACCGATGCCGTTTCGAAGTCCGTAGTTACAAAATCGGATGTCTCCCCTGAGCCAAATACAGTCAACAAGCCAAAGGTCAAAGACAACCGTGTGCGTTCGATTCTGGTTCCTGAAACGAAGCGGGGCTATGCACCAACGACAACGATGAAGCAGCTTGGCGGGAAATCAATCCAGATCGAGACTGAATTCGATAAAGCGTCGACGTTTATTCCTGATTCGGCCGCGACTCCAACGCCCGCCGAACCATCAACTAACGTTGACTTGATTGAAAATAGGTTTGTGGCTCCGGTAAAAACGAAGACGGAAACTAGCCTCAAGTCAAACTGGGAGAAGTTTGATCCGCAGTTGATCAAGCAACCCGCGGCTCCAATGACAAGCCCAGCGGGAAGAAGCAACGATACGATTTCCCTTCCAGAGATTGATCGTGTTGATGCATTGAAGCGCAAGCCAGTTGACGAAATCTACTAGTGGTCTGTCAACATTTAATTTTAGGGTAGCTGGATTCGCCAGAATTCAGTTCAGCAGTATAAAACCGAAGTCTGGCGACTCCGGCTACGATGACACACTCTAACTTCCATCCCTGACAAACCACTAGTGCGGACAATTGTTGTTTGAAAACTCTGTTAAAACCATTTGAATCTTTTCCACGTTTGAGGGCGCGAATTGAGAAAGTGTTTCTCAGCCTTCCTGACGAGATTCAACGTGACTTGGTAGGCGATGCCAGTTTTTCTATTGCGCTTGACGATTGCCAGCCCGGACGGGGCCGCACGGTGATGGTTCCGCTTCCCGGGGCGCGTGGCGCAAGTCGATCTGTGGTGCTTAAGCCGAGACTTGAAAAATGTAGCGAATCTTTCACCTGCTACATCATCGCCCACGAATTGGCCCATGCTCATTTGCTCAACGGCGGCTGGGGCGAGATCACCTGCCGCGAGGAGGCGGCCGACGCACTGGCCGCAACATGGGGATACGCCAAAGTTCCGCGCGAGTGACGATTAGGTTAGTGTCGTAGATGCCGTAACAATCCCCCGTTTAACCTGGACATGAAACAACGGGGCAAACGTGGGGTAAGTATCCTGCTTGCCACCATGCAATCGCGCGCGAAATTCGCAAGCTGGAAGCATACGCCACTGCCGCTAAAACTAGGCCAACTCACCGAAGCAAACCGTCAACTGAATTCAACTTGACCGTTACGCCCGCTGCTCTCAGCGAAGAAACAGCCTACGGAGCAACAATCTTCGCAATTTTGCTCAACCCGTATTGATAGTGCGATTTCATGCCGGTGGAAAAAAACGGGCTAAAGTACCCATAAAACGGTCCGCCGGGAAGTTGCCCTTGGCTTCGCCAACGCACCTCAGTTGATCCCTCACCGAGCGGCTTCAGATGAATCGTCGATTTCATCTCCGGAAAGTTTCCGAATGTCATCGAGTAACTGACTGATTGGTTTTCTTGGCGATCGGTTACCCACAAACTGCCTTCCCCGCGCTGGTCGGTCCACGTCTGGGACAGCCCGTCATCAGAGTATTCGAGCGACTTGACGTTTTCGTTCTCAAGGCTCCACTGTGACCACGCTTGCCACTGGGGCAACGTCTCTATCTCCGGATAAACTTGCTCGGGAGGAGCTGCTATCGTTTCGGTGACCTCAAAATCATAAGATCGAGGCAACAACGAGCCGATGATGGCGATTACAACGATCACCAAAAATACGAGGCCAAGTAAGCGCAGCCAATAAATCATTGAAACTCCATTGTTTTTTATTCTTCTGCGTCAGGATCTTCTTCGGCGCGATCCAAAGTCCCTTCGCCCTCGTATGGCAATCCATAACTTTCATCCAGCCAATTTCCAAGATCGATTTGGCGGCAGCGCTCAGAACAAAATGGCATCGCTGTCGTCATTGCGGGGTCGAAGGTTGTGCCACAGTAAGCACATCTGTGCGTTGACTTTTCAGGTTTTGTGGACATGGGCTTTTGAGGAACTTGTTGGGCGTTACCAGAATTCGAATTGCCGCTGTTTCCGCCTGCGCTAAAATGGTGATCTTGATGCACAGAAAATGTCTCCGGCCGGATTAATGTTTCGCGATGAGTTGATTGAAAAAACAAGGGGTAAACGGGGCACTGCTCAAAGAAGGGGCGATCCTTCCTTCTGCACAGAGTCCAAAGGTACAGTTTGACGCACAAGCTCTCTGGCTTCAAGACTTGGCGTCTCAGGTGCGGAGGATTTGCCATCTTTAGTTAACCGTTAACTTCTTTTTCGCTAACAGGTGAAAGTAAAGTTTGAGCGATTTCCCCAAAACCGATACGCCACAAAACTGAGCCAGTGTGATATAAATTGGTTGCGAAATGCGGTTCCTTGTTAGAATCGCAAGTGCCACTGCCGGCCACAGTTTTTAAATCCAAGCGTCTCCAACTTCCAACCATTCCATTGTCTAAATTAAGATCGCTGTACCAAGAATCACCTATGAACAACGAGTTGGTCCTGAAGTTTGTTACGGGCGCAAGCTATAGAAGATTTCTGTCATTGGAATTCCTGTTTGACTTTAGGAGACAAGCTAAATTTCAAGTTGCCTCGGTTGTTTACGTTTTGGCTTTCACGTGCTTGTTGGCAGTTCCTCTAGCAGCCCAAACCGCATCGCCTAAAAAGGGTCCGGTTTCTGTTGGAGGGCACGCCGACGGCCCAGACATCGAGGTCATCACTTCGGACCCAGCAAAGGCCGCCGCACAAGCGTCTGACGAAGCCGCCACACCAGAAAAAAGTGCTGCCCGAGCGAGTTCGCTGAACCGACAGGATCTGCGGTTTGACCAGTTGCCAGGATACCCGCGTTACAAGGAGATGAGTGACAACGCTCGGAAGTTACAGGAAGGCGGGCGCGTTTACAAAATTCGCTGGTCGCGCGACGGAACAAAAATCGGCTTTACGCTCAACGGGCAAAAGAAACAGTTCAACGTCGAAGACGGTTCCATCATCGATCGCGTCGATAATCTTGTCGACAAAAGCCTACGGGACAAGGTTACGGCGCAGCCCAAAGTCGAACGTGCTAAACAGGTGACGCTGGAGACATCGCCGGATAAAAAGTGGCGAGCGGTCTACCGTGACTACAACGTCGTGCTCCAACCCAAAAGCAAAAATGCATCGGCGATCAAGGTGACCAAAGATGGAGAGTCTCGACGACGGTTCGGGACTTGTTGCTGGGTGTACGGTGAAGAATTGGAACAGCAAACCGCGATGTGGTGGTCTCCGGACAGTCGTAAATTGGCCTATTACGAGGTCGATGAATCGAAAATGTCCGACTACTACTTAACCGTCGACAACACGTCGATCTACACAAAATTACAGACGGTTCGATATCCGAAATCCGGCGACAAGAACCCGCAAGTTTCGTTGCACATCTATGACATTGACACGCGAAAAAGCGTAAAAGTAGATCTTGATGGCGAGGCTTCGCAATACTTGTTCAACGTCCGATTTTCTCCCAGTGGAGAGGAACTGTTGTTTTCTCGGATGTCTCGACGCCAAAACAAGTTGGACGTCATGGCTGCAAATGTGAGCGACGGTTCGACGCGTGTTGTCGTTTCTGAAACGCAAGCCACATGGCAAAACAGCCTGCCTCTGATGCGATTTCTTGAAGACGGAAAACGATTCATTTGGGAAACAGAAAGAACGTCGTGGAAGCAGTTTGAGATTCGCAGCCTTGACGGAGAAAAAACCACGGAGCTTACCGATTTCGAGGACTTCGCCTGTCATAAAATTGAACTGGTCGATGAAGCCGCAGGTTGGATCTACTATTCGGCTTACAGCGATCTATCAAACCCCTACAACCTCCAACTGCATCGCAGCAAACTTGACGGTACAGACAAACAACGAATCACCTCGGCGGAACTGAACCACACCGCATTCCAAATTTCTCCCAGCCACGATCTCCTCGTGGCGGTGCGTGAGAGATTCGATACACCCAGGTCGACCGCCGTCTATCGCTGCGACGATGGGGAAGAAATCGCCGTCCTGGCACAAGGCGATAGTAAGGCCGCCGAAGCGATGGGGCTTGTCGCGCCAGAGATTTTTGAATTCGTTGCCAATGATGGTTCAACGAAAATCTACGGAACACTCCACAAACCATCAAATTTTGATCCGAAAAAGAAGTATCCGTTGTTGATCGACGTCTACGGAGGTCCGCAGTCCACGGGGATTTCAAACATTTGGTCCCCAACCAATCCGGTTTGCGAGTTGGGTTTCCTGATCGCGAAAGTGGGCAACCGAGGAACAGTGAAACGGGGCAAAGCATTTGAGTCGGCCAACTTCCGTAATCTTGGCGGGCAGGATCTCGACGATCAAGTGTCTGCTGTTCAATTTCTAGGCCAGAGAGAATACGTCGATGAGAGCCGTGTGGGGATCTGGGGCCATTCCTATGGGGGATACTTGTCGGCGCTGGGAATCTTAAAGCACCCCGATGTCTTTCACGTTGCAGTAGCCGGTTCGCCAGTGACGGACTGGAAGAATTACGACACGATCTACACCGAGCGATATATGCAGACGCCGCGCGAAAATGCGGAGGGCTATAAGTCATCTTCGTGCCTCAAGTACGCGCACAAGCTCAAGGGAAAACTGTTGTTGGTGCACGGCTTGATCGACGACAATGTTCATCCGGCCAACACTTGGCAACTGGCCAAAGTTTTGCAGGACAAGGACAAGCGTTTTGACATGATGGTCTATCCCGGATTCAAGCACGGCGTGCAAAGCACGTATGAGGCACTCCGCTGGGAGTACTTCTACCGCCATCTAAGACCATGAAGTCTAAGAAAATATTGATGGCGTCGCTGGTACCTTTTTGGTATCGGCAAACGGGAGCCCAGCAGCGAATTTTCTCTCTGGTCCAAGCGTTAGAGCGCGATGGACACCACATTAAGACTTTCTTTCCGATGTCCGAAGTTGAGTCTGATGGGCCGTTCATAGAAAAGTACGCTTTGGATGTTGAACAGTGTTCCTCTGATATGTTGCCCGCTGGGATCATTGCCAAAGCGATTTGGTATCTTGGGGCCGTCCTCAATCAACTGCAATCGGTGTTGCATGCTCTCCCATATCCAACCCGGCGATTTTCCGAACGTGCTGGTGGGATGAAACTGGTTGACTATCAGTGGCCATGGGCGCGGAGGGCGTTCCAACAAATTCTCAATCGCTACCAACCGGACGTCATCATCTGCCAGTATGTAACGACCGCTTGGCTGTTGGATACGCTCACTCCATCGCAGCGGCGCGACATTCACTTCATCATCGATACGCACGATCTCCTTTCGGCGCGCAAGGACCAATTTGAACAGCGCGGACACGATCACTGGATCGACATTTCACCAGAAGAAGAAGCGCGTGTTTTGGCGATGTTCGACACGGTGGTAGCAATTCAACCTTCTGAGGCAGCCGCCATGCAGCAGATGGCGCCAGATGCACGTTTGATCGTCGCCGGGCATTACTCGGCTAAATCCGCAACTGTTCAGCGGAAACGACCGGTTGATTCACCTGAAGTCAAACTGTCCTTAGGCTACATTGCGTCCAACAACGCCAGCAACATCGACGCGCTCGAAAGATTCTTGGAACAAGCTTGGCCTCAGATTGCTCGAGATGGCATGGTCGAACTATTGGTCGCAGGAGCAATTTGCGAAACGGTTGCGATGAAGGTAGACCAGTTGAATCTAAAGCACGCAGGGAACGTGCGACTTTTGGGGAGTGTCGAAGATGTGACCGACTTCTACCAGCAGATCGATGTGGCGATCAACCCAGTGCAGTTTGGGACCGGGCTGAAGGTCAAAACGGTCGAGGCCATTTTCCACGGAATTCCGGTCTTGACCACCGAGCCAAAGCTTGGCGACGACGCGGCTCATTCGGGTGCGGTTGTGTACTGCGAAAATCTAGCCGGGCTGGTGGACGAGGTTGAGCAACTTCTTTCGGCCGATAGGCAGCCGCTGGAGCGGCTCAAATTATTGGCTACGGAGTACAGTCAAACGACCGATCGGGAGGTTTACCAACAATTATTGGATGCCGTAGCGGAAGCCTAAACCCAGTAAATCAAGGTGAACATCAGCGTCAGGAGGGGCTCAATAATTTAAAGTGAACCCATCAAATAATATTGCCTCAAGACCTTGTGGAAACCGGTCGATTGCTGCATATTATTGATCCGCAATTTGTGCCGCAAAAGCTGGTGCAAGCTATAGGAGATGTGGCTGAGTGGTCGAAAGCGCCTGATTGCTAATTAGGTGAACGGGTCAAACCGTTCCGCAGGTTCGAATCCTGTCATCTCCGCTTTGAAAATTGAACAAGCTCGCAAATGCCTCGAATTCTGGCGTTTGCGGGCTTTTTTTAATTTGGGCACGCTGTAGTGTCCCCGTTTGCTTTCCTACCATCGGCAGGAACAAACATCAGCAGAATTTTCCACTGGGGATACCGGCAGGGTCTAGCTCGTTGACTTTGAGCCGATTTGTTGTAGCTCGGCGTCGTATCGGTAGTTCACTATGTCACCACTGATTAGTAGCTTGATTGCTTGCTCAATGATTGGCAGCGGTACGACAAACCACTCGCGTGGCGTAAATCGCTTACCACTATCGTCAATGATGTCGAAATTTAGGCAGGCCTTGCCAAAAAAGCGATGAATGAGTTTTTCAAATTGCTGCGGGTTCAGATTGAAGGTATCGAAGTGCGTCACTGGGGCGACCTCGGCCAACAGAAACGTTGGATCAGAGGCAGCGTTCTTGATGCGTTCCAGAACGGGTTTGCGGCTGAAGCCAATTTTGAAAAGATCGTCGATTTCTCGAATTCTAGGATCTTCGCTAAGTGAGCGAAGTACATAGATGTATCCCGTTGGTTCGTCTTCGCTGCTGACCTCGTATCGCTCATCAAACAATGGGCGTCGGTGAGCGTCGATGACTTGGCGACAAGCGGAATCTCCCCATAACGCTTTTGCCAGTGAGTGACGGAGCAAGTTAGACTCGGTCCCGTTTTCAAATACGCAAAACAACCTCGCATCGTGGCGGTGCCTTTTGCCAGTGCTACGCTTTTCCCATTTTCCAATGTTCGCAACGTAGGCCAACTGGCCGTTCAAAATGAAGAAAGAGCCCTTGCGAATTTGGTCTTCACTCTTGAATGGGACTGTGACCCGCATCCCCGACTTCATCAAAGCGTGCTGTTGGACAAATAAAGGTTCAAACTGGTCGAATTCCTTGCATGCTTTTCGCCGAGCAATGTGATCCGTCTTCGCCGGAGACGATTTGGCTACGTGCTTCAGAACAAAGATACTTTCAGGATTGTCCTCTTGAGCCGATTCGCCCAGCAACCCTAAAGCATCGCCCGACAACACATCGTCGATGGTTTCGATAGCTGCCGGATCAACGATGGTGACGTCGCCTAGCAAATCAAGTTCGTCAAATTCTTTCAGAGCTATTGCCCGTTGAGGGCTATCACGCAAGCCCTTCAAGCGGCTGAACAAACGACGTTCGTTGATGTCCGTGCTTTTCTCTGGCTCCCGGCCATGCTCGCGAACAAAGGCGTTTATCTCTTCAAACGAAGCCACCAATCGCTGGTCCGTTGTCATCGAGTTTGATTGCTTGGGCTTTATGACCAGCAAGCCGAGCGGATCATTGTTGAGAATGTCTTCTAAGTCTTTTTCGAATTGGCTCATTCTTCTTCACTACGCCCCATCTGTCGTTTCTTGTTGCGTAGATAGACCAGTGCTTCCGCCATACGGCGTTCAAGAGGATCGTTAGAATTCAGACTCGGTTCCTTATTATTGTTCATCTTCAAGAAAGGCCCAATCTTGTCGCGGTACAGCAAAACCGCTTCTTCATCGGTCATCGTGATTCGATTCGCATTGATCGTATCCTGAATCACGCGAAGCAGTTTCGTTGTTACCGACTTGGACAAAACTTCAAACGCTTTTTGAAAAGGATTAACCCGGTCTATCAAGTCGATGTGCAAATCTTCGATATTTACGAACTTGTTTGCCATCAAAACAAACTTCTTGTCCCCGACTTCTTTGATCTCGCCGTTCTTAATCACCGAGTCCGTGACTACATGTTGCCGAATTTCCTCAACTTCAGCCTCAGACAAATCCGGATACTTCTGCTGAATCACCTTTGGGACCATT
The DNA here is from genome assembly GCA_938036435.1 of uncultured Pirellulaceae bacterium. Taxonomy (GTDB): domain Bacteria; phylum Planctomycetota; class Planctomycetia; order Pirellulales; family Pirellulaceae; genus Mariniblastus. The sequence goes on from CALHPU010000157.1 coordinate 19,129, forward strand.
ACCTTGTTGATGACTTCCGGGTCAATGAATTCACCGGGAACGGCCTGCAGAATCTTGCTGTCCTGCAAGATTGTCGCCTTCAAGTCATTCAGGTCTGATTCCACGATATCTTTGACTCTCTGCGAACTCGGTTCTTTGAATCCGCGGATCTTTATCGTTCCAGCTTCCGCCTCTTCACCATCAAATTTTTTCGTTTTGAATTTGAAGTTTGGCGCCAACACCTGCTCCATCAATAGAGAGGCCGTAATCGCCTTTAACATATTGTTCACCGATAGCTTCACCAGATCGTTCTCCGCGTCGGGCTGAGCAATCAGGTTCGTGAACTGTGAATGAGTTTTGTTGGCGCTGTCTCGTGTACAACGACCAATAATCTGAATGATCTCCGTTAGCGAGCCACGATAGCCAACCGTCAACGCATGCTCGCAGAACGGCCAGTCAAAACCCTCTTTAGCCATGCCCAAAGCAATGATCAAATCCATGTCGTCGACCGAATCCATCTCCCGCAGGTAAGCCACGATCTTATTGCGTTCCTTCTCGTCGTCATTCACGAGGTCGGCAACTTTGATCGTCTTGCCATCCTTACGCTCAACGAAGATCACTCCTGTATCCGGATCTTGCCGCGTCACTTTCCCGATCGAATCCAGAATCAGATCGACTTCTTTGTATTTGTCTTTTGTCGACTCGCCAGCGTTCACATTGGGAATGTGCAGAATTGTCTTCTGGTCGGTATCCAGCACTTCGTCGATCGCATTGATGTAGCGGCCTGTGTAAAAGTGATACCCGATGCCCAGCGTCTTCAAATGCGTGTAGCCATTGAGTTGTTCGTAATAGTTGTAAGTCACCTTGCGGAACTTGGCTTCATCTTCCGGAGCCAGAACCGGCACACTATCACCACGAAAATACGAACCGGTCATCGCGACGACATGAGCCGAAGTCTTCGCCATGATCGACCGCAACACTTCGCCCAATCGGTTGTCGACATCGGCCGAGACATGATGAAACTCGTCGATCGCCAGCAGCACATCGTTGAAGACACTTTCATCGACCGCATCAAATGCGAACCTCAGTGTTGCATGTGTGCAAATCAGAATCGTGCCTTTATTATCATTGAGAAAGTCTTTCAAGGCATCGACTTTGCTTGACTCTCCGCCCGGCGTACACAAGTTGTATTTGTCGTCGAATTCCCAGTCGGCGAAAAAGTTGTCTTCGGTCAACTTGATCGGATCAAAGGAAGCACCGATCGACCGTTCGGGCACGGCCACGATGACTTTCTTAATGCCCTGATTAAACAACTTGTCCAAGCCCAGAAACATCAACGCCCGCGATTTTCCGGAAGCTGGAGGCGCTTTCAGTAACAAGTACTGAGCGTCCCGAGCCGCAAAAGCACGAGCCTGCATTTCTCGCATTCCGAGATGATCGACCGCAAGGCTCTTGCCGGTTTGAGCGTAAGTTACATTGACGAGATCAGGCATTTGGGGGAGCTTTTTTTATTGGTTTTAGTTGGGATCGCGGCTTAATGTCGCAAGTTTGTCGCAAGTTTGTCGCAAGTTTGTCACAGTGGCTGCGCCCGATATTTTAGTTGATTCGTCTCTCCAAATCGTTCGGCCAGCCCAATTTCTTCCAACCGTTTCAGATCGCGTTGGAGCGTCCGACGGGTGACGTCTGGAAACATCTGTTCGAAATCCTGAATGGTTTGATTTCCGTAGTCGAGCAAACGTTGCAGTATCTGGGCATGCCTTTGGTTGAGCCCATGTTCTTTGGTCAAAACATCAATTTTAATGGCGATCGTCCCTCGATCGACCGTTTCTTGCATCTGCGTCGCCAAGCCGTCAGTAAAAAACTCCAGCCAGCCCGTGTAGTCCATTCCCTTATCTCGTACGCCTTGAATCGCATCGTAGAAAGCTCGCCGGTCTCGATCGTAAAACTCGCTGATCGTGAACAATCGCTTGAAATCATAGCCAGTTCGATAAAGACACAATGTTGAAAGCAATCGAGAAGTTCGGCCGTTGCCGTCAACAAAAGGGTGAATGTGTACCAACTGAAACTGAGCCAGTGCCGCGATTAGAACTGGGTGGATTTCGGTTTCTTCATTGATCCACTGAACCAACTGATTCATTAAACCAGTGACTTCGTATGCCGGCGGAGGCATGTAAATGACTTGCTTTGTTTGGCTGTTGACCACGGCATTTTGAATCTGCCGATATTCGCCGGGTCGACCTTCATTGCCGCGAACCCCGTCAACCAATTTCCGATGGATCTCGCGAATGAGGACCTCGGTCACCGGAGCACCGCTTTCGAGATATTCCGAAACCAGTTCAAACGCGTTGCGGTAGTTTAGTAATTCGCGGATATCATCGGGAGAAGCCTCTTCGACCTCACCACCGTCTAGCAAGATCTTCGATTGGTCCAGAGTAAGCTCAGTGCCTTCGATATGCGTCGTGTGGTGTGCTTCCAGCAAGAGAGCCCGTTCGCTCATTTGCGCAATCCAGTCTTCGGACAGCGTTGCCGCCGCAAAGAAACCTCGGGCTCGTTCGATAACCGTCAGGTCACGAGTAACTGCGTTGGTGATACTGAATTGAGGGTCAAACGGTTTCATTGGCGATAAGCCTCACGCAAAGGCGCGAAGGCGCAAAGTTTCGTTTCGTCCTATTTCTTTGCGTCTTTGCGCCTTTGCGTGAGATTCAATTCC